>DASTVB010000179.1:0-27203 GCA_035759315.1 Telluria sp.
GGCTGCGCCTTTGCTGGCTTTTTTACGGGATCAGACGTTCGGTCCTGGTCGCATGATCAGAAAGCCAGGATCGCGCGGTAGGGCGCTGCTTGCGAAGCAGTGGTTCATTAACCGATCGTTCAGAAATAGGCTCCTCCGTGAACCTCGAAAATTACTTCCCCGTCCTGTTGTTCATTCTTGTCGGCGTCGGCGTCGGTGTCGTCCCCCAGGTACTCGGCTACCTGCTCGGCCCGAACAAGCCTGACACAGCAAAACTCTCCCCCTACGAATGCGGCTTCGAAGCTTTCGAAGACGCCCGCATGAAATTCGACGTCCGGTACTACCTGGTCGCGATCCTGTTTATTTTGTTTGATCTGGAAACGGCATTCTTCTTCCCATGGGGCGTCTCCATGAAAGAACTGGGCTGGTCCGGCTATGTGACGATGATGGTGTTCATCGCTGAATTCGTGGTCGGTTTTTGGTATATCTGGAAGAAAGGTGCCCTTGATTGGGAATAAGCCATGTCAATTGAAGGCGTATTAAACGAAGGTTTCATCACCACCACAGCCGACAAGCTGATCAACTGGGCCCGCACCGGATCGATGTATCCGATGACGTTCGGCCTGGCTTGCTGCGCGGTCGAGATGATGCACGCGGGCGCGGCCCGTTACGACCTGGAGCGGTTCGGTTTCCTGTTCCGCCCGTCGCCACGCCAGTCCGACGTGATGATCGTTGCCGGCACCCTGTGCAACAAGATGGCGCCGGCGCTGCGCAAGGTCTACGACCAGATGCCGGAACCGCGCTGGGTGATCTCCATGGGCTCGTGCGCCAACGGCGGCGGCTACTACCACTATTCGTATTCCGTGGTGCGCGGCTGCGACCGCATCGTGCCGGTGGACGTGTACGTGCCGGGTTGCCCGCCGACCGCGGAAGCGCTGTTGTACGGCATCCTCCAGCTGCACAACAAGATTAAACGTAACGACACCATCGCGCGCTGATCATGACCGCAAAAATCCAAAACCTCGAAGCCGCCCTGAACGCGGCGTTCGGCGAGCGCATCGCGATGACGACCGCGCTCGGCGAAGTTACGATCGTCGTGAAGGCGGCCGACTACCTGAACGTGATGCGCACGCTGCGCGACGACGCCACCCTGCGTTTCGACGAACTGATCGACCTGTGCGGCGTGGACTATTCGACTTACGGCGAAGGCACCTGGGACGGCCTGCGTTTCGCGGCCGTGTCGCACCTGCTGTCGATCGAGAAGAACTGGCGTGTGCGCGTGCGCGTGTTCGCGCCGGACGACGAGATGCCGATCGTTGACTCTGTCACCAGCATCTGGCGCGCCGCCAACTGGTACGAGCGCGAAGCGTTCGACCTGTACGGCATCCTGTTCGAAGGCCACAACGACCTGCGCCGCATCCTGACCGACTACGGCTTCATCGGCCATCCGTTCCGCAAGGACTTCCCGGTGTCGGGCTATGTCGAGATGCGCTACGACCCGGAGCAGGCCCGCGTGATCTATCAACCCGTCACGATCGAACCGCGCGAGATCATCCCGCGCGTGATCCGCGAAGAAACCTACGGGACGAAATAATGGCTGAGATTAAGAACTACACCCTCAACTTCGGTCCGCAGCACCCTGCGGCGCACGGCGTGCTGCGCCTGGTGCTGGAACTGGACGGCGAAGTGATCCAGCGCGCCGACCCGCACATCGGCCTGCTGCACCGCGCAACCGAGAAGCTGGCCGAGACCCGCACCTACCTGCAGTCGGTGCCGTACATGGACCGCCTCGACTACGTGTCGATGATGTCCAACGAGCACGCGTACGTGATGGCAATCGAGAAGCTGCTGGGCGTCGAAGTGCCTGAGCGCGCGCTGTACATCCGCACCATGTTCGACGAGATCACGCGCCTGCTGAACCACCTGATGTGGCTCGGCGCGCACGCGCTCGACGTCGGCGCGATGGGCCCGTTCCTGTACGCGTTCCGCGACCGCGAAGACCTGTTCGACGTGTACGAGGCGGTCTCCGGCGCGCGCATGCACGCTGCCTACTACCGCCCGGGCGGCGTGTACCGCGACCTGCCGGACTCGATGCCGCAGTACCGCGCATCGCTGATCCGCAACGAGAAGGAACTGGCCAAGCGCAACGAGAACCGCCAGGGTTCGATGCTCGACTTCCTGGACGATTTCTCGGCCCGCTTCCGCGGCTACGTCGACGAGTACGAGACCCTGCTGACCGACAACCGCATCTGGAAGCAGCGCACCGTCGGCATCGGCGTGGTGTCGCCGGAAGACGCGAAGGCGATGGGCTTCACCGGCGCCATGCTGCGAGGCTCGGGCGTGGCCTGGGACCTGCGCAAGACGCAGCCGTACGCGATGTACCACAAGATGGACTTCGACGTCCCGGTCGGCACCAACGGCGACTCGTATGACCGCTACCTGGTCCGCATCGAAGAGATGCGCCAGGCCAACCGCATCATCAAGCAGTGCATCGACTGGCTGCGCGTGAACCCGGGCCCGGTCATGACCAGCAACCGCAAGGTGGCGCCGCCGTCGCGCGTGGACATGAAGACCAACATGGAATCGCTGATCCACCACTTCAAGCTGTTCACCGAAGGCATGCACGTGCCGCCGGGCGAAGCGTACAGCGCGGTGGAACACCCGAAAGGCGAATTCGGCATCTATATCGTGTCCGATGGCGCCAACAAGCCGTACCGCCTGAAGATCCGCGCTCCCGGCTTCCCGCACCTGCAAAGCCTGGACGAGATGGCACGCGGCCACATGATCGCGGATGCAGTCACCATCATCGGTACCCAGGATATCGTTTTCGGCGAGATCGACCGTTAAAGGCAAAAAATGTTGTTATCTCAAGAAGCATACAAAAAAATTGACCGCGAGCTGGCCAAGTACCCAGCCGACCAGCGTCAGTCCGCAGTGATGGCGGCACTCGCCATCGCCCAGGACGAGAAGGGCTGGCTTGCGCCGGAAACGATGCAGGACGTGGCCGACTACATCGGCATGCCTGCGATCGCGGTGCAGGAAGTCGCGACCTTCTACAACATGTACAACATCAAACCGGTCGGCAAGCACAAGATCAGCGTGTGCACCAACCTGCCATGCATGCTGTCGGGCGGCGAACGCATCGGCAACTACCTCCAGCAGAAGCTGGGCGTGGGCTACCGCGGCACCACCGAAGACGGCGGGTTCACGCTGGTCGAGGGTGAGTGCATGGGCGCCTGCGGCGATGCGCCGGTCCTGCTGGTCAATAACAAGCGCATGTGCAGCTTCATGACTGAAGAAAAAATCGACACGCTGGTGGAGGAGCTGAAGAAATGACCTCGCTCCATAACCGCCACATCAAGCCCCTGATCCTCGATGGCCTCGACGGCCAGAACTGGCACCTCGCAGACTACGTCAAGCGCGGCGGCTATTCCGCGCTGCGCCGCATCCTGGAACAGAACATCACGCCGGAACAGGTGATCGCCGAACTGAAGGCATCGTCGCTGCGCGGCCGCGGCGGCGCGGGCTTCCCAACCGGCCTGAAATGGTCGTTCATGCCGCGCCAGTACCCGGGCCAGAAATACCTCGTCTGCAATACCGACGAAGGCGAGCCGGGCACGTTCAAGGACCGCGACATCATCCGCTACAACCCGCATGCGCTGATCGAGGGCATGGCCATCGGCGCGTACGCGATGGGCATCACCGTGGGCTACAACTACATCCACGGCGAGATCTGGGCCGAATACGCACGCTTCGAGGAAGCGCTGGAAGAGGCGCGCGCCGCCGGCATGCTGGGCGACCGCATCCTGGGCAGCGAGTTCTCGTTCCAGCTGCACGCGCACCACGGCTACGGCGCCTACATCTGCGGCGAAGAGACCGCGCTGCTCGAATCGCTGGAAGGCAAAAAAGGCCAGCCGCGCTTCAAGCCGCCGTTCCCTGCGTCGTTCGGCCTGTACGGCAAGCCGACCACCATCAACAACACCGAGACCTTCGCGGCCGTTCCGTTCATCCTCAACATGGGTGGCGAGGCTTATGCCGCGCTGGGACGCCCGAACAACGGCGGCACCAAGATCTTCTCGATCTCGGGCGACGTCGAACGCGCCGGCAACTACGAAGTCCCGCTGGGCACGCCGTTCGCGACCCTGCTGGAACTGGCGGGCGGCATGCGCGGCGGTAAAAAGATCAAGGCGGTCATCCCTGGCGGCTCGTCCGCACCGGTGGTGCGCGGCGACCTGATGATGGAAACCGACCTCGATTACGATTCGATCGCCAAGGCCGGCTCCATGCTCGGTTCCGGCGCCGTGATCGTGATGGACGAGACGCGCTGCATGGTCAAGTCGCTGCTGCGCCTGTCCTACTTCTACTACGAGGAATCGTGCGGCCAGTGCACGCCGTGCCGTGAAGGTACCGGCTGGATGTACCGCATGGTCCACCGCATCGAACACGGCCAGGGCCGCCCGGAAGACCTCGACCTGCTCAACTCGATCGCCGACAACATTCAGGGCCGCACCATCTGCGCCCTGGGCGACGCCGCCGCGATGCCTGTACGCGCAATGATCAAGAACTTCCGCGATGAATTCGCATACCACATCGAGCACAAGCACTGCCTCGTGCCCGCATACATTTAAGAAGCCAGAGAAATCTCATGGTTGAAATCGAAATTGACGGTAAGAAGGTCGAAGTCGCGCCCGGCAGCATGCTGATGGACGCGGCCAACAAGATCGGAACTTACATCCCGCACTTCTGTTACCACAAGAAGCTGTCGATCGCGGCCAACTGCCGCATGTGCCTCGTTGAAGTCGAGAAGGCGCCCAAGCCGCTGCCGGCCTGCGCGACTCCGGTTTCGGCCGGCATGATCGTGCGCACCGCCAGCGAAAAGGCAGTGCAGGCGCAGCGCTCGGTGATGGAATTCCTGCTGATTAACCACCCGCTGGATTGCCCGATCTGCGACCAGGCCGGCGAATGCCAGCTACAGGACCTCGCGGTCGGCTACGGCAACAGCAATTCGCGCTACGCCGAAGAGAAGCGCGTGGTCGCGCCGAAAGACGCCGGCCCGCTGATCTCGATGGAAGAGATGAGCCGCTGCATCCAGTGCACGCGCTGCGTGCGCTTCGGCCAGGAAGTCGCCGGCCAGATGGAGTTCGGCATGGTCGGCCGCGGCGAGCACTCGGAGATCACCACCTTCGTCGGCAAGACCGTCGACTCGGAAGTGTCGGGCAACATGATCGACCTGTGCCCGGTCGGCGCGCTGACCTCCAAGCCGTTCCGCTACGAAGCGCGTTCGTGGGAGCTGTCGCGCCGCAAGTCAGTGGCGCCGCACGATTCGCTCGGCTCGAACCTGATCGTCCAGGTCAAGGGCGGCCATGTGATGCGCGTGCTGCCGCTGGAGAACGAAGAAATCAACGAATGCTGGATCTCGGACAAGGACCGCTTCTCGTATGAGGCGCTGTCGTCCCAGGACCGCCTGACCCGCCCGATGCTCAAGCAGGGCGGCGAGTGGAAAGAGACCGACTGGCAGACCGCGCTCGAATACGTCGCGCACGGCCTGCGCAACATCCGCCACGAACACGGCGCCGATGCGATCGCCGCCTACGGCACCGCGCATTCGACCACCGAAGAACTGCACCTGCTGGCCAAGCTGGCCCGCGGCATCGGCACCGAGAACATCGACTTCCGCCTGCGCCAGACCGACTTCGCGCTGGATGGCGAGACTCCATGGCTCGGCATGCCGATCGCCGAAGTGTCGACCCTGCGCAGCGCATTCGTCATCGGTTCCTTCCTGCGCAAGGACCATCCGCTGCTGTCGACCCGCATCCGCGCCGCGGTCAAGGCCGGCGGCCAGCTGTCGGTCCTGCACAGCGTGGACGAAAACCTGCTGATGCCGGTCGCGGCCAGGATGATCACTGCGCCGTCCAACTGGCTGGCTGCACTGTCCGAAGTGGTGGTGGCTGTCGCCAACGCCAAGGGCGTCACGCCGCCGAACGGCTTCGACGGCAAGGCCTCCGACGCGGCCGTCGCGCTGGCGGCGACCCTGTCGGCCGAAGGCGGCGCTGTCTTCCTCGGCAACGCGGTCACGCACCATCCTGACTTCTCCGCGATCGCGGCCGCAGCGCAATGGATCGCGCAGCAGACCGGCGCCAAGTTCGGCTACCTGACCGAAGCGGCCAACACCGTTGGCGGCTACCTGGTCGGCGCCACCTCGAAGAATCCTGCACCGGCATTCTCGCAGCCGAAGAAGGCCTACCTGCTGTTCAACGCCGAGCCGATGCTCGACGCGGCCAACCCGCGCCAGGCCGCCGATGCGCTGGCCGGCGCAGAGATGGTGGTGGCGATGTCCGCCTTCAAGCACGGCTTCGACTACGCCGACGTGCTGCTGCCGATCTCGCCGTTCTCCGAAACCTCGGGCACCTTCGTCAACTGCGAAGGCCGCGCACAGAGCTTCAACGGCACCGTCAAGCCGCTGGGCGACACCCGTCCGGGCTGGAAAGTGCTGCGCGTGCTGGGCAACCTGATGGACGTGCCGGGCTTCGGCTACGAGACTTCCGAATCGATCCGCGACGAGCTGTTCGGCAAAGGCGTCACCGACCTGTCGGCACGCCTGTCGAACACCGTCACCGTGCCGATGAAGGCCACCGGCTACGGCCCTGGCTCGCTCGAGCGCATCGCCGACGTGCCGATCTACTTCGCCGACGCCATCGCGCGCCGTTCCGAACCGCTGCTGCGCACCCGCGACGGCCAGCCGCCGAAGGCGACGCTGCCGGCCGGCCTGGCCGGCTCGCTGGGCGTGAAGCCGGGCGACCTGGTCAAGGTCAGCCAGGGCGCGGGCTCCGCGGTCCTGGTGGCCGAGGTCGACGCATCGCTGCCGCCGAACGCGGTCCGCGTGCCGGCCGCGCACGAGCTGGTGTCCAGCCTGGGCGCGATGTTCGGTGCGATTGCAATTGAAAAAGCAGGGGAGGGTGTCTGATGGCTTATCCTGAATTCGTCACCACCCTGCACGGCCTGGTGTATGACTACACCGGCCCGGTGGCGCCGCTGGTCTGGACCATGATGAAGATCCTGACCGTGATGGGCCCGCTGATGCTGCTGGTTGCCTACCTGACCCTGTGGGAGCGCAAGCTGATCGGCTGGATCCAGATCCGCATCGGCCCGAACCGCGTGGGCTACAACGGCCTGCTGCAGCCGATCGCCGACGCGCTCAAGCTGCTGTTCAAAGAGATCATCCTGCCGGCCAAGGCCAACAAGACCCTGTTCCTGATCGGACCGGTCATGACCATCATGCCGGCGCTGGCCGCATGGTCGGTGGTGCCGTTCGGCCCGGAAGCGGTGCTGGCCAACGTCAACGCAGGCGTCCTGCTGCTGCTCGCGATCACCTCGATGGAGGTGTACGGCATCATCATCGCCGGCTGGTCCTCGAACTCGAAGTACTCCTTCATGGGTGCGATGCGAGCATCGGCGCAGATGGTGTCCTACGAAATCGCAATGGGCTTCGCGCTGGTGGTGGTGCTGATGGTGTCCGGTTCGCTGAACTTCATCGACATCGCCCAGCAGCAGCAACGCGGCCAGATGGCCGAAATGGGCCTGAACTTCCTGTCCTGGAACTGGCTGCCGCTGCTGCCGGTGTTCGTGGTCTACCTGGTGTCCGGCCTGGCCGAGTGCAACCGCCACCCGTTCGACGTGGTGGAAGGCGAGTCCGAGATCGTCGGCGGCCACATGGTCGAATACGCGGGCATGTCCTACGCGATGTTCTTCCTGGCCGAATACGCCAACATGATCCTGATCGGCGTGCTGGGCGCGGTGATGTTCCTGGGCGGCTGGAGCGCTCCGCTGGCGATCCTCGAATTCGGCGGCGGTTTCGGCGGCTTCTTCTGGCTGTTCGTGAAGACCTTCTTCATCGTATCGCTGTTCATCTGGACGCGCGCGACCTTCCCGCGCTACCGCTATGACCAGATCATGCGCCTGGGCTGGAAAGTATTCATTCCACTGACCCTGTTCTACCTGGTGTTCGTCGCTACGTGGATGCAGACCCCGTGGAATATTTGGGATTAAGAGGCGAATTGAAATGAGCAAGATTAAAGATTTCCTCAACAGCATGCTGTTGACCGAGCTGTTCAAGGGCATGGCCCTGACCGGCCGCTATATGTTCGCCCGCAAGATCACGGTGCAGTTCCCGGAAGAGAAGACGCCGATCTCGCCGCGCTTCCGCGGCCTGCACGCGCTGCGCCGCTACCCGAACGGGGAAGAGCGCTGCATCGCCTGCAAGCTGTGCGAAGCGGTGTGCCCGGCGATGGCGATCACGATCGAGTCCGAACAGCGTGACGACGGCTCGCGCCGCACCACGCGCTACGACATCGACCTGACCAAGTGCATCTTCTGCGGTTTCTGCGAAGAGTCCTGCCCGGTCGATTCGATCGTCGAGACCAACGTGCTCGAATACCACGGCGAAAAACGCGGCGACCTCTATTACACCAAAGAGATGCTGCTGGCCGTGGGCGACCGTTACGAAGACGAGATCGCCGCCAACCGCGCGCAAGACGCCAAGTACCGCTGATTGGGAAAGTAATGGACTTCAAAACTATATTGTTCTATGTGTTCGCGGCGATCATGACTGCCGCCGCGCTGCGCGTGATCACCGCCCGCAACCCGGTGCACGCCGCGCTGTTCCTGGTGCTGGCCTTCTTCAACGCGGCCGGCCTGTGGCTGCTGCTGAAAGCCGAATTCCTGGCAATCGTCCTAGTGCTGGTCTACGTCGGCGCCGTGATGGTGCTGTTCCTGTTCGTGGTCATGATGTTGGACATCAACCTCGACAAGATGCGCGAAGGCTTCTGGAGCTACCTGCCGCTGGCCTCGCTGGTGGGCGGCCTGATCGTGCTGCAGATGGGCGCGGTGCTGTGGCACTCCTTCCTCGGCTTCGACGCCTCGCCGCTGGATGCTGCCTACAACCTGGGCGGAACCCGCGAATTGGGACTGCTGATCTACACAAAATATATTTACGGCTTCGAGATCGCCGCCGTGATCCTGCTGGTGGCGATCATCGCCGCCGTCGCGCTGACCCTGCGTAAGCGCAAGGACACCAAGCACTACGATCCGGGCCAGGCCGTCCGCGTCAAGCGGAATGACCGCCTGCGCATCGTCAAGATGGATGCAGTCGTGGAAGCGCCCGCCGTTGTCGAGCAAAAGGAGGCACCATGACTTTATCGCTGGCCCACTACCTGGTTCTGGGCGCAATCCTGTTCGCGATCTCGATCGTGGGCATTTTCCTGAACCGGAAAAACGTCATCGTTCTGCTGATGGCCATTGAGCTGATGCTGCTGGCGGTGAACCTGAACTTCATCGCCTTCTCCCACTACCTGGGAGATGCGGCGGGGCAGATCTTCGTTTTCTTCATCCTGACCGTGGCGGCCGCCGAATCGGCAATCGGCCTCGCGATCCTGGTGGTCCTGTTCCGCAACCTGGACACGATCAACGTAGAAGACCTGGACAGCCTCAAGGGCTGATTCCTCCTCGAACAATAACGACTAAGGTTTAACATGGCGGGGCAAATCCTCAACCCTAACCTCTTGCTCGCAGTCCCACTGGCGCCCCTCGCGGGCTCCATGATCGCGGGCCTGTTCGGAACAAGCTTCTTCGGCAACGTGGTTGGCCGCAAGACCGCGACCGTGGCCACCATCCTCGGTGTGCTGGTCGCATTCGGCCTGTCGCTGCACACGCTGCTGGCGGTGCTCGACGGCGCGGCCTTCAACGGCACCATCTACAACTGGATGACGGTGGCGGGCATGCCGCTCGAAGTCGGCTTCCAGATCGACGCGCTGTCGGCGATGATGATGTGCGTGGTGACCTTCGTGTCGCTGATGGTGCACATCTACACGATCGGCTACATGGCCGAAGACCCGGGCTACAACCGCTTCTTCGCGTACATCTCGCTGTTCACGTTCGCGATGCTGATGCTGGTCATGGCCAACAACTTCCTGCAGCTGTTCTTCGGCTGGGAAGCGGTGGGCCTGGTTTCCTACCTGCTGATCGGCTTCTGGTACACCCGCCCGACCGCGATCTTCGCCAACATGAAGGCCTTCCTGGTCAACCGCGTCGGCGACTTCGGCTTCATCCTGGGCATTGGCCTGGTGCTCGCTTACACCGGTTCGATGAACTACCAGGAAGTGTTCAACGCCAAGCAGAACCTGGTGAACGCGACCCTGCCGGGCACCACCTGGATGGTGATGTCGGTGGCCTGTATCTGCCTGTTCATCGGCGCGATGGGCAAGTCGGCGCAGTTCCCGCTGCACGTGTGGCTGCCTGACTCGATGGAAGGCCCGACCCCGATTTCGGCACTGATCCACGCGGCGACCATGGTCACCGCAGGCATCTTCATGGTGGCGCGCATGTCGCCGCTGTTCGAACTGTCGGACGCCGCGCTGTCCTTCGTGATCGTGATCGGCGCCATCACTGCGCTGTTCATGGGCTTCCTGGGCATCATCCAGAACGACATCAAGCGCGTGGTCGCGTACTCCACGCTGTCGCAGCTGGGCTACATGACCGTGGCGCTGGGCGCGTCGGCCTACTCGGTCGCCGTGTTCCACCTGATGACGCACGCGTTCTTCAAGGCGCTGCTGTTCCTTGGTGCCGGCTCGGTCATCATCGGCATGCACCACGACCAGGACATCCGCAACATGGGCGGCCTGCGCAAGTACATGCCGATCACCTGGATCACTTCGCTGCTCGGATCGCTCGCGCTGATCGGCACGCCGCTGTTCTCGGGCTTCTACTCGAAGGATTCGATCATCGAAGCGGCGCATGCCGCCAACGTGCCGGGTGCGGGCTTCGCTTACTTCGCGGTGCTGGCAGGCGTGTTCGTCACGGCGTTCTACTCCTTCCGCATGTACTTCCTGGTGTTCCACGGCGAAGAGCGCTTCGGCAAGCCGCACCACCACAGCGAAGGGCATGACTCCGACGCCCACCACGAAGAAGAGGAAGAGGGCCATGACCACCATCACGGCCTGGCACCCGGCGAGAAGCCGCACGAGTCGCCGCTGGTGGTGACGCTGCCGCTGATCCTGCTGGCAATTCCTTCGGTGATCATCGGCTACCTGACGATCACCCCGATGCTGCACGGTTCGTTCTTCAACGGCGTGATCGCGACCGCGTCGAACCATCCGGCGATGCACGAAATGCGCGAGGCCTTCCACGGCCCGATGGCGATGGCGATCCACGGCCTGCAGACCGCGCCGTTCTGGCTCGCGCTGGGCGGCGTCGCCGCGGCCTACTACTGCTACATGGTCAATCCGCGTGTGCCTGAGTGGTTCTTCAACAAGTTCCGCGCGATCCACACGCTGCTGGACAACAAGTACTACATGGACAAGTTCAACCAGAGCGTATTCGCCGGCGGCGCGCGCAAGATCGGCGGCGTGCTGTGGGGCGTGGGCGACCGCACCCTGATCGACGGCCTGGCCGTCAACGGCAGTGCCAAGGTAGTGAACTGGATCGCCGGCATGGTGCGCGGCCTGCAGTCCGGCTACATCTACCACTATGCATTTGTCATGATCCTTGGCGTGCTGTTCTTCCTGGTGAAGTACTTCCCGTTCTGGCAGGCTTAACGACGTTCGCAAAGAAATAAGAAACCATGATGCAATCTACATTTCCTCCGTACCTGAGCCTGTCGATCTGGCTGCCGATCGCATTCGGCGTGCTGCTGCTGGCGATAGGCCGCGATACGAACAAGGGCCTGGTGCGCGTGCTGGCACTGGTGGGCGCGATCGTCAGCCTGCTGCCGACCATCCCGCTGGTCCAGTATTTCGACAACGCGGCGCACGGCATGCAGTTCGGCGAGCTGACCCCGTGGATCGGCCGCTTCAACATCATGTACTCGCTCGGCGTGGACGGCCTGTCGCTGTGGTTCGTGCCGCTGACCGCGTTCATCACCGTGATCGTCGTGATCTCGGCCTGGGAAGTGATCCAGGAACGCGTGGCCCAGTACATGGCCGCCTTCCTGATCCTGTCCGGCCTGATGATCGGCGTGTTCACCGCGATGGACGGCCTGCTGTTCTACTTCTTCTTCGAAGCGACCCTGATCCCGATGTACATCATCATCGGCATCTGGGGCGGTGACAACCGCGTGTACGCCTCGTTCAAGTTCTTCCTCTACACCTTCTTCGGCTCGCTGCTGACGCTGGTCGCGATCATCTACCTGTACAACGCTTCGGGCGGCTCCTTCGACATCCTCGAGTGGCACAAGCTGCCGCTGACGGCGAACGAGCAGGGCTTCATCTTCTTCGCCTTCCTCGCCGCCTTCGCGGTGAAGGTGCCGATGTTCCCGGTCCACACCTGGCTGCCGGACGTGCACGTGGAAGCGCCGACCGGCGGCTCCGCCGTGCTGGCCGCGATCATGCTGAAGCTGGGCGCCTACGGCTTCCTGCGGTTCTCGCTGCCGATCACGCCTGACGCCTCGAAAGAGTACGCCAGCCTGATCATCGTGCTTTCGCTGATCGCCGTGGTCTACATCGGCCTGGTCGCGCTGGTCCAGAAGGACATGAAAAAGCTGGTCGCGTATTCGTCGATCGCGCACATGGGCTTCGTCACGCTGGGCTTCTTCATGTTCAACTCGATCTCGCTGCAGGGCGGTATCGTGCAGATGATCTCGCACGGCTTCGTCTCGGGCGCGATGTTCCTTTGCATCGGCGTGCTGTACGACCGCATGCACTCGCGCCAGATCGCTGACTACGGTGGGGTGATCAACACCATGCCGCGCTTCGCAGCGTTCATGGTGCTGTTCTCGATGGCCAACGCGGGCCTGCCTGCAACTTCCGGCTTCGTCGGCGAATTCATGGTGATCCTGGGCGCGGTGCAGTTCAACTTCGTCACCGGCATCCTGGCCGCCACCGCCCTGATCCTGGGCGCGGCGTACTCGCTGTGGATGGTCAAGCGCGTGATCTTCGGCGCCGTCGCCAACCCGCACGTGGGCGAACTGACGGACCTGAACCGCCGCGAGTTCTTCATGCTGGGCGTGCTGGCACTGGCGACCCTGTACATGGGCCTGTACCCGGCGCCGTTCACGGACACGATGCAAACTTCGGTAGCCGACCTGCTGCAGCACGTTGCTGCGGGCAAGCTCCCACAATAAGCGAATGAATTACATGAATACCCCTAACCTTGTCCCGTTGTACGCAGAGATCTTCGTGGTGGTCGCGGCCTCCGCGATCCTGCTGGTCGACATGTTCCTGTCGGATGCCAAGCGCCACCTGACCTACATCATGTCGCTGCTGACGCTGGTGGGCGCCGCGTTCATCTCGTGGGTCGACTTCTCGGCCGGCTCCACCGTGTACACGATGTCGAACATGTTCGTCTCGGACCCGATGGCGAACCTGCTCAAGCTGTTCACCTACCTGGCCACCGGCCTGACGCTGATCTACTCGCGCCAGTACGTCGACCAGCGCGCCATGACCGGCGGCGGCCACCTGGGCGGCGAGTTCTACGTGCTCGCGCTGTTCTCGATGGTCGGCCAGATGGTCATGATCTCGGCGAACAACATGCTGACCGTGTACCTGGGCCTCGAACTGATGTCGCTCGCGCTGTACGCGCTGGTGGCGATGCGCCGCGACCATGGCGTCTCGACCGAAGCGGCGATGAAGTACTTCATCCTTGGCGCGCTGGCTTCCGGCTTCCTCCTGTACGGCATCTCGATGCTGTACGGCGCGACCGGCACGCTGGACATCTCCACCATGGCGCAGGTAGCCGCGGCCGGCACCGGCAACGCCACCATCATGGTGTTCGGCCTGGTGTTCCTGGTCGCCGGCCTCGCGTTCAAGCTGGGCGTGGTGCCGTTCCACATGTGGGTGCCTGACGTCTACCAGGGTGCGCCGACCGCCGTCACGCTGCTGCTCGGTGGTGCGCCGAAGCTGGCCGCGTTCGCGATCTGCGTGCGCCTGCTGGTCGAAGGCCTGCTGCCGCTGGCGGTGGACTGGCAGCAGATGCTGATGGTGCTGGCCGTGATGTCGCTGGCGATCGGCAACCTGACCGCAATCGCGCAGACCAACCTCAAGCGCATGCTGGCTTACTCCACCATCGCGCAGATGGGCTTCGTGCTGCTTGGCCTGCTGGCAGGGGTGAACGGCGACGACGGCTCGAACATGGCGACCGCGTACAGCGCCGCGATGTTCTACTCGATCGCCTACGTCATGACCACGCTCGCCACCTTCGGCCTGATCATGCTGCTGGCCCGTTCCGGCTTCGAAGCCGAGCACCTGAGCGACTTCCGCGGCCTGTCCAAGCGCTCGCCGTGGTTCGCCGCCGTGATGTCGATCCTGCTGTTCTCGCTGGCCGGCGTGCCGCCGATGATCGGCTTCACCGCCAAGTTCGCGGTGCTGCAGGCGGTGGTCGCCAGCGGCGCTGTATGGCTGGCCGTGGCCGCCGTCCTGTTCTCGCTGATCGGCGCCTACTACTACCTGCGCGTCGTCAAGGTCATGTACTTCGATGAGCCGGAAGACACCGCCGCGATTTCCGCGCCGGCCGACATGCGCATCGCACTGTCGCTGAACGGCGTGTTCATCCTGGTGGCCGGCATCGTGCCAGCGTTCCTGCTCGAAGCCTGCCTGCAGGCGATGCGCGCGACCCTGGCATCCTGATGGATGTTTCGATTGCAGCGTGGCTGGTGATCGCCATCGCGATCGCCGCCGCCAACCTGCCTTTCGTGAACGAGCGCCTGTTCGGCGTGCTGGCACTGAAGGCGGGCCAGGGCGGCGAGCCGCGCGCCAAGCCCCTGTGGACGCGCCTGCTGGAACTGGTGGTGCTGTACTTCGTGGTCGGGCTGGTGGCCCGGCTGCTGGAATCACGCATCGGTGGCGCCTTCGACCAGCGCTGGGAGTTCTACGCGATCACCGTCCCGCTGTTCCTGGTGCTGGCGTTCCCCGGCTTCGTCCTGCGTTACCTGCGCCGCCACCACGACTAAAAGGGGACGTACCCTTTTTTTCTTCTGGAAATTGGGGGCCGTCCCCTTTTTCTTTTGAGATAATCGGGGTACGCCCCGATTTTTCTTTTTCAGAGGAGTTCGAATGTCGCTCAAAGAGACCCGCATCGGCGGGGAAACGGTATATGACGGCAAATTCCTCAAGGTCGAATGCGACCTGATCGAGCTTCCCGACGGCAAGCACACCCATCGCGAATACATCCGCCACCCGGGCGCCGTTGTGGTGCTGCCGCTGTTCGACGACGGCCGCGTGCTGCTCGAGCGCCAGTTCCGGTACCCGCTGCTGCGCGAGTTCATCGAGTTCCCGGCCGGTAAAATCGATCCCGGCGAGGCCGACCTGGCCTGCGCCAAGCGCGAGCTGGAGGAAGAGACCGGCTACACCGCGACCGACTGGCAGTTCGTCTGCACCATCCACAACGCGATCGCCTATTCCGACGAGCGGCTGGAGCTGTACCTCGCGCGCGGCCTCACCGCCGGCACCCCCAAGCTCGACGACGGCGAGTTCCTGGAATGCTTCACCGCGACCATTCCGGAGCTGCTCGAAATGGTCCGCAGCGGTAAAATCACGGACGTGAAAACGATTATTGGTACGTTCTGGCTGGAGAAAATCGCTGCCGGGACCTGGCAACCAGGCTAGCGTTCCATGCGGATCCTGGCTCTGCTGTTCGCGTTGTGCTGGTCGGCGGATGCGCTGGCGGCTCGCACGCCGTTCCAGGCGCGCTGCGAAGATACCATCCCCAGGACCAGCACGACCCTGATCGCACGCCAGGCCGGCTACGTGGTCGACAACAGCAAGTCCTACCACCAGCTCACCGGCCTCAAGGGCCCCGAGGAACAGCGCGGCTTCGTGCTCGGGCTCACGCGCACCGAGTCGCACGTCACCATCGATTCCACCGGGGCCATCCTGCGCGACCGCGATAGCGGCTTCGAGTGCCTCGCGCCGCAGATCGTGGTGAGGCTGTGGTACTCGCCGATCACCGTCTACATCGGCCGCGAATTCGGGCCCGGCACCTGCCCGTACCGCGAGATCCTCAAGCACGAGATGCGCCACGTAAAGCTGTACACCGACCACATGCTGCAGGTCGAACGCTCGGTGCGCGCGGCGCTGGCGCAACGCTTTGGCGACAAGCCGATGTATGCGCCGCGCGGGCAATCCAACGCCATGCTGGGGCGCGAAATCGACGTGCGCTGGATCCCCTACATCAAGGCGGAACTTGCCCGGGTCGAACCGGAGCATGCCGCCATTGACTCGCTCGAAGAATATTCGCGCCTCAGCAAAGTTTGCGAAGGTGCGGTACAGTCCATTATCGGACCAGCACCCCGTGGAAGACCCCGGAAATGACACAGCAGCCAGCTCGTTACGTTGCACTGATTCCCGCCGCCGGCGTCGGCAGCAGGATGGGTGCGTCCACGCCAAAGCAGTACATGCAAATCGCCGGCCAGCCGATGCTGCGCCGGACCATTGACGCCTTCCTGTCCTGCGACCGCATCGCGCATACCTTCGTGGTGGTGAGCGAGGACGACGGCTACATCGGCGACATCGTCCCGCAGGGCGGGGTGACCGTGCTGCGCTGCGGCGGTGCGACCCGCATGGAGTCCGTGCGCAACGGCCTGGTCGCAATGCGCAGTGAACTGCGCGACGAAGACCTGGTGCTGGTGCATGACGCCGCGCGTCCTGGCCTCACCGCAAGCCTGATCGAAAAACTGATTGAGAGTGTGGGCGACGATCCGGCCGGCGGGCTGCTCGCGCTGCCGGTGGTCGACACCGTCAAGCGCCGCGGCGACCGCGTGCAGACCGTTCCGCGCGAAGGCCTGTGGCTGGCGCAGACACCTCAGATGTTCAGCTACCGGCTGCTGCGCGACGCGCTGGCCGCCGCCCCCGACGCTGCTGCCATCACCGATGACGCCAGCGCGATCGAAGCCCTGGGCCTGTCGCCCCGGCTCGTGGAAGGACACCCCCGTAACCTCAAAGTGACGCTGCCCGCAGACATCCGCATCGCCGAGATGTACCTGGCAGCGCCCGAGAACCGAGAATAAATGACTATGGCACTGGCATCCTACAATCCAACTCCGCCGTTCCGCATCGGGACCGGCTATGACTGTCACGCGCTCGTCGAGGGCCGCAAACTCGTGCTGGGCGGCGTGACCATCCCGCACAAGACCGGCCTGCAGGGGCACTCCGACGCCGACGCGCTGCTGCACGCTGTGATCGACGCGCTGCTTGGCGCCGCCGCGCTGGGCGACATCGGCAAGCACTTCCCGGACACCGATCCGATGTTCGCGGGCGCCGACTCGCGCACGCTGCTGCGCGAAGTGGCGCACCGCGTGCTGGCGACCGGCTACACCATCGGGAACATCGACGCGACCATCATCGCGCAGGCGCCGAAGATGGCGCCGCACATCCCGCAGATGATCTCGCGCATCGCCGAAGACATTGGCGTGTCGCCGCAGCAGGTGAACATCAAGGCCAAGACCAACGAGAAGATGGGCTACATCGGCAGGGAAGAGGGCATCGCCGCGGAAGCGGTGGCCATGCTGATCCGCTCCACGGGCGACTGAAACCTGGTCCGCTAGCGGGCCGGTGCGGGATGCAAACCGTCATCCCCGCAAATGCGTGGGCATCGCATCGATATGACTCAGGTTCGAGACTTTCCCCACCCGATGCTGGCTCACACAAAATGCCGGGACAAATCGGTACTAAGTGTACGAGTCGGCGACGCTGCGGAGATCAATAAAGAGTTGTTGATAAACGCGCGGGCAAATCGGCATCATATTTTTGGCCATCAATCTCGTCACTACTCAAATCCCCCAAGATTGTTCCAGGGCTCGGCAAATCTCCACGATCCCGATGCTTGGACGGGTCCCAGAGATTCGAACGAAGTATCGCGCGTGAACACTGGAAAAACACCGCGTTGACTTTCACGACCAATACGGAAAGCGGCGATTTGCCGTCGATACTGAAGCTTGACAGCAAACCCGGATCGACTTGAATCGATGCAGTGCCGTTGACCCGCAACGTTTCTCCAATCCCGGGTATCAAAAAGATGAGAGAGACCCGGGAATCATGCAGGACATTCCGCAGACTATCTATTCGATTGTTCCCGCGACGATCGGGAAGGAGCAAGGTTAATTCGTCGTGTACCCGGACAAAACCAGCGGGGTCACCTCGGGGAGACACATCGAGACCGTCCGATCCGTTTGTTGCCAGGAGGGCAAACGGCGCCGCCTCGATGAATTTCCGATAGTGCGGATGAATGTATGCCACTTCTTTTTTTATCGACGCTGCGGCAGGCATTCCGTATATCCCTTCAAGCGCCGCGATATCCGAAACGATTTGGCTGTCAAGCTGGATCAAGCTCTACTCCCTATGCTGATTGATGGGCTGTTGCCGTCGCAAGAGAACCTCCGGCGATCGTCCCTAATGGCTGCTTGGATATCGATTCTACCCGAGCACATCTTCATGGCATTAGTAGCGGTTGAGTAGGTGCCGCTAAAGTCGCTGATTGCGACGCCTCAAGACCGGGCCCAGGACATAGCGCTACCTCGGGACACTCGACTTTGGCGGATTCGAACATGAATATGCCGAATCCGCCAAATTCACCGAGCGTCCGACGACGCGGCTCTGCCGCCATGGGAGCTCGCCGGCAGCCTCTCCTTGAACGTTTTATAATCGTTCGCTGATCAAGAGCCGGTCCACAGAATGCAAACCAACCAGACAATGACGCCGCGCGCCGCGTGGATGCTGATCCTCGCAGCTTCTGCGATCCTGATGATCACGATGGGCGCGCGCTTGACAACCGGCCTGTTCCTGTCGCCGATCAATACGTCCACCGGGCTCGGCATCGCTTCGATCAGCTTTGCGATGGCGATCGGCCAGTTCATGTGGGGTGCGGCACAGCCGGTGTTCGGCGCAGTGGCCGACAAGTACGGCACTGTCAGGGTGCTGATCGTGGGGGCGGTGATGCTGGCCGCCGGCTTGGCCGCGACACCGTTTGTCGACTCCCAGTTCGGCCTGATCATGACTATGGGGGTGCTATCGGCGGCCGGTGCGGGCGCGGGCAGCTTCTCGATCCTGATCGGTGCGACTTCACAGCGCTTGCCGCCGGAGCGCCGGGGCTTCGCGGCCGGCTTCATCAATGCGGGCGGATCGTTCGGGCAGTTCGTTTTTGCGCCACTCATGCAGGCCATGATAAGCAGCGTCGGGTGGGTGATCGCGATGCTGACCATGGCCGCGACCACGCTGTTGACCATCCCGCTCGCGTGGCCACTGCGTCGCAGCGCCGGCATGAGCAAAGAGACCGCGGCTACGCCGGTACAGGCGGCCCCGGGAATTGGTCTTGGACGCCAGATCCGCGAGGCGCTGCGCGACCGCAGCTACTGGTGCCTGCACATTGGCTTCTTCACCTGCGGTTTCCATATCGCTTTCCTCGTTACCCACCTTCCGGGCGAAGTCGCGCTGTGCAACCTACCGGTGGGCGTTTCCGCCACCACGATCGGCCTGATCGGCCTTTTTAACATTGCGGGCTCGCTGTTCGCCGGCGCGCTGTCCTCGCGTTATCGCATGAAGTCCCTGCTGGCGTGGATCTACGCCAGCCGCGCCGTCATCGTCGTGCTGTACCTGCTCGCGCCGAAGACCGCGCTGACGTTCTATGTGTTCGCTGGTGCACTCGGATTCACCTGGCTGGCGACGGTGCCCCCGACTGCCGGACTTGTGGGCAAGCTGTTCGGCACGCGCTACCTTGCCACGCTGTTCGGACTGACGCTGCTGTCGCACCAGATCGGCGGCTTCTTCGGCGCCTGGCTGGGCGGACTGGCGTTCGTCAACTTCGGCAACTACAACTGGATGTGGTACGCGGACATTGCGCTCGCATTGGCCGCAGCGGCTGCGAACCTGCCGATCCGCGAAGCGCCCGTGCAACGCATCGCTGCGGTGCCAGCATAATGGCGCGCGACACCTACGCCTACCGCGAGGTCGCCGTGCATTCAGTGCGCGACCCGCGCTCCGGCGAGCTTGTGATCCGCCCGATGGCGGGGCAGGCGTTTGCTCCGACGCTGAAGGTGCAGTGCTCGCGCCGCCTGCGTGAAGATTATCCGGAGGGCACCAGCTTCCTCCTGAATGCAAAGCTGACCGACCGGCTGGGCGGGCCGCGCTATCTTTATGCCCATCACGCCGACCCGGTCGTGGTGCTGTCGCCGGAGGAAGCGAAGCGCTTCCTTGCCGCATTCCGGCGGGGGCGCATCTGACCGTGTAGTTCCGAAAGGAGACCGTATGATCAGGATTAAACATATCGACCACATCGTGCTGCGCGTGCACGATGCCGATGCGATGATTGCCTTTTACTGCGATTTGCTGGGCTGCTCGGTCGAGCGTCGTGTGGACGAGATCGGGTTGATCCAGCTGCGTGCCGGCAGCTGCATCCTCGACCTGGTTCCCGTGGACAGCCCTTTGGGGAAAGCCGGGGGCGCACCGCCGCAGCGGGATGGGCACAATGTCGATCACTTCTGTCTCCGTGTCGAGCCCTTCGATCCGCCGGAGATTTTCCGCCATCTTGAAGCAAACCACGTGAAGGCCAGCCAGGTCCTGTCGCGCTACGGCGCGGAGGGCAGCGGCCCGTCGATCAACATCCAGGACCCGGAAGGCAATAACGTCGAACTGAAAGGGCCGCCTTTCAGTACGCAGGCGTCGCCGGTGCAGTCCGGGGGGCACTAGCCGGCGCAGCTGCCTCGCCCAGGCCAAACAAGGGACGCGTCAGCGCGAAGCGACGCATCACTTCATAGCCGCCGAAGCACAGCGCAAGCGTAAGCGCCACGATCACCGGACCTTCGATCGCTGGCGCCAGGCCAAGGGGCTGCATATTGTGCGCCAGCGTGACAATCACGGTCTGGTGCAGGATGTAGACCGGGAACACGGCATGGGTGAGGTACTGCCGGCGCGGCCCGTCCTGGTTCAGGTGGCGGCGGGCGAAACCGCATGCTGCCGCGATGGCGCTCCACTGGCACAGCCCGTACACCACATCCTCTGTCGGGCGCAACACCTCCATCAACGCAGCGCTGTGCGCGCTGTGGTCCACCACCAGATGGTAATAGACCAGGAAGGCCCAGCAGGCGAGGGCGATCCCGAGCGCCTGCACGCGCAGTGCCTGCAAGGTCTTCCAGAAGCGCTCCTCACGGGCGAGCAGGACGCCGGCTGCGAACAGCGGGAGATAGACGCCGTGGCTGTAGAAGTCGTCGACCAGCGCATGGGTGGTCTCGAATCGATAGGCCAGCATGTTGCGCGACGCCGCAAGCACTGCGGCCGGCAGCACGATGGCGCGCCACCCTCCGAGCAGGCGCGCCAGCGCGGAGCCCCAGCGTTCCAGCCGGGCGCTTCCGCTCAATGTCGCCAGTGCTGCGAGCAGCACGGTGTACACCCACAGGTAGGCGACAAACCAGAGGTGGTTCCAGGTTGGCAGGATCAGGCAGTCTTCGCGGCAGAAACCATCGAATCCGGTCACGTACAGCCGCATGAATTCAAGGAAGCTGCCCGTGTAGCCGACTTTTTCGACCACCTCGTAATACGGCTGCAGAGGCACGATCACCAGCATGCCAAAAGCCAGTGGCAGCAGCAGCCGCCAGCTGCGCTGGCGCACAAATGCGCCGGCCCGGGTGTTCGACAGCAGGAAGGCGGACGCCACCCCCGAAATGAAGAACAGCAGTCCCAGGCGCCATGGGGAGGAGAGGAACATGAAAGGTTCCAGCATCCCGCTGGCGAACGGGCTTTTCACGTGCCAGTCCCAGGTCACGTAGTACATGCCTGTGTGGTACAGGATCAGGATGAAGAACGCGATGATGCGTGCCCAGTCGAGGAAGTAGTGGCGCTGCGGCTTGTCCATGATCGTATCGGTCGAAGGTGGATGACCAGTCAAGCGTAGCCGCGCGATGCGCCCGGTTCCAGCGAAATGGGGCGAGACGGGCGCCAGCCGGGGCGAGCCGGACGATGCCGCCATCCCAGCGAAGGCTGGGATCCATACTGAGCATCCGAAGCCGAGTGACATTGAAACGCCCCACAACGTCAGTATGGATTCCAGCCTTCGCTGGAATGACGGCGGATGCGCAACCTCATACTTCCAGCCTTCGCTGAATGAGGCGGCTCAGGCTTTTCCGGTGATGGCATCGCGGTACTGGCGGCTGCAAGGCACGCGGGCGCCGCCGCGCAGCACCAGTTCGCAGTCGCCCTTGCCGAGTGCGACGATGGACTCGATCCACGAGACCTGTACCGCGGCGCGGCGGTGGCAGCGTACGAAGCCGCCGCCGAGCCGATCGAGCAGGCCGGCGAGGGTCTGGCGCAGCAGCGGTTGTCCGTTGGCGGTGTGCAGCACAACATAATTGTCGGCGGTTTCGATCCACTGGATATCGGGCACGCGGATCACGCGCGTGACGCCGCGTTCGCTGACCAGCAGCTGCGAGACCGGCAGCGTAGGCTGGGGTTGGACAGTGCGTGCAGCGAGGCGTTCGCGAGCGCGTGCGAGCGCGCGCTGAAGGCGCGGCTGGTCGTAGGGCTTGAGCAGGTAGTCGATTGCGCCGGTATCGAAGGCGTCGATCGCGTAGCGGTCGAATGCGGTCACGAAGACCACCAGCGGGGAGGGCTGCGGCAGCGAGGCCGCCAGTTCGATGCCGCTCACCTCCGGCATCTGGATGTCGAGGAAGGCGACATCCGGATTGTGGCGCGCTGCCAGTTCGAGCGCTTCCATCGCGTCGCCCGCCTCGGCCACGATCTGGATGCCGGGCTCCTGCTCCAGCAGCCGGCGCAGCTTGTCGCGCGCCGGCAATTCGTCATCGACGATCAGCACGCGCATGGCAACCTCATTTCGCAGCGCACGCCGGCCGGCTCCAACCGGGTGAGCTCAAGCGATGCGGCATCGCCATGCAGCACCGCGAGGCGGGCGCGCAGGTTGGCCAGGCCAATCCCGCTCGGCGCCGACGACAGTGCCAGTTCTCCGGCATCGTCCTCGACCTGTATGCTAAGGAATCCATCAGTGCAATGAGCGCGCACGGCAATTGCCGTCATTCCGCGGCGCCGCTCCACCGTATGCTTGAATACGTTCTCGAGCAGCGGCTGCACGCTCATGACCGGCACACTGCATTTTTCGGCGGCGTCGTCCACGTCCCAGTCGATGCGCACCCGGCCTGCGTAGCGCTGCTCCATCACGCCCGCATAGCCGCGCACGATCCGCAGTTCCGTGGACAGGGGCGCGACCTGCCGGTCACCGGTGTCGAGCGTGGCGCGCAGCACGTCGGACAGCTGGGTCAGCGTGGTGTCGGCGCGCGCCACGTCGGTGTGCATCAGCGAGGAGATGGTGTTGAGCGCATTGAACAGAAAGTGGGGCTGCATCTGCTGGGTCAGCTGTTGCAGCTGCGCCTGGCGCAGCAGGACCTTGGCTTGCTCTGCGCGCAGGCGTTCCTGCTGCAGTTCGGTGAACGACAGGATGCCGAACAGGATCACGATGAACAGGCCGAAGAACACCGAGACTTTGATCGCCTCGTACACGAACAACTCGCCCCATGGTTCGTGCTCGTAACGCATGTCCATGATCCGGTAGACGGCGTGACGGATCCCGAAGGTGAGGGGGACGAAGGCCGTCGACAGCACCGGCAGCCAGGCCAGATGCACCAGGAACCATTTCGGTGGAGTGGAGATGAGGTGATCGTGGCGCCGTGTCGCGCGGCGCAGGAACAGCATCAGCAGCAAGCCGACCACCAGCGAGGAGGTCTCCCACAGGACTGGCTGCCAGTACCGGTTGCCGCCGTCGCGCGCATAGTCCTGCACCGCGACCGACACCATCAGCGCCCAGAACAGGAGCCAGGAGGCGGCGATGACGAAGTGGAGGCGCGATCTGAGCATTCCGCATGATTGCCGATCCGCCGGCAAGTGTCAAAGCCACGTTCGTCATCCCAGCGGAGGCTGGGAATATAGCGAGATGACTGAATGGTTTTGTCTTTGCGGACGTCCGGCATGGATCCCAGCCTCCGCTGGGATGAGGGTCTCGCGTGTTACGGAGGCAGGGGGTTACTCTTCTTCTTCGTCGTCGCCGAAGGCGTCGCGCACCTTCTCGGTCCGTTCCACGTCCAGTTCCGGCTTGAGCGCGGCGACGTCCGCCATGAACGCATCGACCGGATAATCCTCGCTCGCGCGCAGCGCCGGCGGCAACACCACCGACATGTAGTGCTCGTCCGCCAGCTGGCCGGAGACCTGCTGGTTCGACAGAAGCGTCAGTCCCGATCCCAGCACGAACAGCGACCCGCTCAGGATCGCGAACTTGCGCGGATGGTGCGGCTTGATGGTGCGCAGGTGGAAGTAGATCATCACGCAACCGATTGCGATTGCGACGTGGCTCCCGTAACGCACCACTTCGTCCCACGACAGCGCATACGCCGTCACGGTCGATACGATCTTGAAGACGGTCGCGGCGGCCAGCGCGCTGCCAAGAATGAACAGGTGGCGGCCCAGCCGCGCGTGGCGGTCAAAGAGGCGGTTGCCGACCGCCCAGATGCCGGCCCACGTCAGCCCGCCCGCGATGCCCATGGCTGCAGCCTGCAGGTAGCGGATCGGCTGGAATTCTTCGGTGTCGTTCAGCCACAGCGTGAACAGCGTGAAGATCGTGATCAGCAGGATGCCCAGCATGCCGGGTAGCGCGCCTTCCCAGCGGTGCATGGTGCGGTCCAGCAGTTCCGGTTCGACGGCGTGCTGCGGACTGCGCACGCGCAGCGAGGTGTGGCCGATGCGCACCACGGTGTTGCCGTCCACCGGCAGCTGTGCATGGCGCTTGCCCTGGTGGACTACGCCGTTGCGGGTGCCGAGGTCGCGCATCACCAGCCCGCCCGCGTCGTCGGCCTCGATCACCACGTGGTTGGGCGCGGTGAAGGCGTCGTCGACGATGTAGTCGTTGTCATAGCCGCGCCCGATGCGGATCGGCAGGCCCGGCACCTGGTGCCGGTGCAGCACGTCACCGTTGCGCGCCAGGGTCTCGATGTAGAACGGGCCGTTCATTGGCGGCCCCCGCGTCCCAGCGCCGAAAGGAAGGCGCGGCTGGTGCGCATGCCGTTCTCGTAGGAGACGCCGGCGAGGTCGAGCCGGCTTTGCAGGCTGGCGTGCGCGTCGTCGGTGGACGCGGTGAGCAGGGTGAAGTTGTACAGTCCCGCGAACTTGCGGTAGGCACGCACGCACATCACGGCGCGCAACGGCAGGGTGCGCGTCTTCACGAATTTCTCGGTGCACGAAGGCGCGGTCAGGCGCGTGTCCTTGTTCGACCCCAGGTTATCGACCCGGAACAGGGTGCTGGCCAGGCTGGCGAAGCGCACCTGGTCCAGCGTCTTGGAGCGCACGTACTGGTGGCTCATCGACATCTGGCCGGTCTGCTGCGTTTCGGAGATGTAGATCGCCGACTCCATGGCGCAATTGATGGTGTCGGCGGTGAAGCTGGCTTCGGCCTTGACGCTGGTGTCGCCCCAGCAGCGCACCTGCTCCGATTCGCGCACCGGGACGTTGTACGGGCCCATAGTCTTGATCGACAGCGGCTTGTCCAGCAGGCGGTCGATCATGTTCTTCTGGTGCGCCAGCAGCTGCTGGCCGATCAAGGGATTGAATTCGGCGGGCGGCTTGGCCTGGCGCGCCACCCGCGCCAAAAGCTCCTGCGCGTACTTGACCGGGACCAGGAAGCTCACCAGCTCGCCGTCGCGGCGCTTGGAGACGTTGATGCCGGCCACGGTGCCGTCCGCGGTCACGCTCGGGCCGCCGCTCATGCCCGAGTTGATCGGGCCGGTGAACAGCAGCTGGTCGTAGAAGCTGCGCATGATGATGCCGTTGTACGCGCCTTCGGAAATCGCGAAGCCCAAGTCGAGCGGATTGCCCAGCGAGTAGAGGTACTGGCCCTGCGTCAGCTTGACCGGTTTTTCCGGCACGTTGAAGAAGCCGGTGCCCTTGCGGTTGATGCGCACCACGGCCAGGTCGTGCAGCACGTCGACCGCCAGCAGCTCCACCGGGCCGCTCTTGCCGTCGGTGTCGACCCATTCGCCGACGTAGATGTCGGGATCGATCGCCATCTGCGAGACCACGTGGTAGTTGGTGACCACCAGGTTGCTGGTGCCGATCATGAAGCCGGAACCGACCGAGGACTGGCTGCGGCCGCTTTTCAGCAGCATGCGGATCTGCAGCAGGTCGGCCTTGGCGGCGGAATAGACTTTTTGCGCGGCGGAGGAGGGCGGCGGCAGCGCGTCTTCCTCGTCCTTGGCCGGCGTCTCTGCGTCGTCGGTCGCGCCCGGCTTGGCGGGAAGGGCGGGCTTGGCGGGCACGGTAGCGCCGGGCACTGCGGGTTTGGCTGGATTGATGGCCGCCGGCGCGCCATACGCGGCCGCGGCAAGGCAGGACAGCAGGACTGCGGTGATCTGGAATTTCATGCGTTATGGTGGCGGTGTGGTAGCTCTCTTGCCACCAGCATAACGTATTTAGGACTTACAGTTCACCGTCTTGAGCAAGCGCTGCGTCGGCCGGCGTCATCATGTGGCCCAGCTTGGCGGCCTTGGTATCGAGGTAGCGGTGGTTGAAGGCGTTGCGGTTGACGATCAGGGGCACGCGTTCGGATACCGTCACGCCCAGTTTTTCGACCGCTTCGATCTTGCGCGGGTTGTTGGTCATCAGGCGCAGGGACGCAATCCTGAAATGTTCGAACATCGGCTTGCACAGCGCGTAATTACGCGCGTCGGCGTGGAAGCCCAGCTGCAGGTTGGCTTCCACCGTGTCGGCGCCGGCTTCCTGAAGGCGGTACGCGCGCATCTTGTTGACCAGGCCGATCCCGCGCCCTTCCTGGCGCAGGTAGAGCAGGATGCCGCGGCCCTCGTCGGCGATGCGCTTCAGCGCGCCTTCGAGCTGGGCGCCGCAGTCGCAGCGCTGGGAGAACAGCACGTCGCCGGTCAGGCATTCGGAATGGACGCGCGCCAGCACGGGCTCGCCGTTGCCGATGTCGCCCAGTGTCATGGCCAGGTGTTCCTTGCCGGTCGAATGCTCGACAAAGGCGTGCAAGGTGAACTGGGCCCACGGGGTGGGCAGGGCGCACGAGGTGGTGTAGTCGAGGATTTCGTCGGGTACTGCGGGCATGGCGGTTGGTCCGTGAATCTGTTGCTGTAGGCGCAAGTGTACTGGAAAACAGCCCGGCCCGTTGGGGACTGTCCCCCCGGGACTGTCCCCTGCCTTTGACTTTTATTGGCAGATCGAAGGAAGGCTTGGGACAGTCCCAGC
>DASTVB010000180.1:0-2556 GCA_035759315.1 Telluria sp.
TGACCGTCTTCCAGGGCAGCAGCTGGTCGAATTCCTGGAACACCATCATGCGGTCGGGGCCGGGCCGGGTCACCACCTTGTCCTTGAGCCGGATCTCGCCCTCGGTCGGGGCCATGTAGCCGCCGACCGCCTTGAGCAGGGTCGACTTGCCGCAGCCCGAAGGGCCGAGCAGTACGTAGCGGTCGGATTTGAAGACCTGGAAGTTGACGCGGTAGGTCGCGGTCACCAGGTGTTCCTTGGTCTTGTACTGCAGCGTGACATCACGCACGTCCAGCAGCGGCGTGGGGTCGGGCGTGGGGAGGTGTCTCATGTCCATGGCTTCCTTCGGTATCAATCAGGGTTGAATCGCGGATGGCGGCGCCAGGCTGGGATCAGCTCCCGGGCAGTGGGTGCACGTTGGGGAAGAACAGGTCCTTCCACGACTCCGGCTTGGCCTTGATCGAGCCGATCTTCTGCATGAAGTCGACGTACTTGAGCACGTTCTGCGGCGTGGTCGTGTACTTCACGTTGGGGTCGTTGAGCATCTTGAGGATGTCCTCGACGCTGTCCTTGTCCTTCGACAGGCGCAGGTAGGTCTGGGCGGCCCAGCGCTTGTCGCGGTTGATCAGCGCCATCGATTCGTCGAGCGCCTTGACGAAGGCGGCGTACACCTTCGGATTGTCGTTGCGGAACTTGGAGGTGGTCCACACCAGGTTGAAGGTGGCCGGGCCGCCCAGCACATCGTAGGAATTGAGGACGGTGCGGATGCCGGGCTTTTCAAGCTGCTGGTACTGGAACGGGGGCGAGCTGAAATGGGCGGTGACCTCGCTCGAATTGGACAGGATTGCTGCCTGCGCGTCCGGGTGGCTCATCGACACCGTCATCGCATCGAGCTTGTTCTGCTGGCCGGCGCCAAAGGCCTGCTCGGCCGCCATCTGCAGCGTCACCGCCTGGATCGACACCTTGGCCGCCGGCAGCGCGATCTTGTCCTTGTCGGTGAAGTCCTTGATCGACTTGACCTTGGGGTTGCTGGTATTCAGGTACAGCGGCATCGAGTTGAGCGCCGACACCGCCTTGATGTCGTAGCTGCCGCGCGTCTTGGCCCACAGCGTCACCAGCGGGGCCACGCCGCCGGCGGCGAAGTGCAGGCTTTCCGACAGCAGCGCGTCGTTCATCACGTTACCGCCGGCGAACTTGGCCCAGGTGACCTTGAGGCCGTCGATGCCGGCGCCCTTGGCGTGCTTTTCGACCAGCTTCTGTTCCTCCATGATCATCAGGGGCAGGTAGCTGATGCCGTACTGGCCAGCGATTTTCAACTCGGCTACTTCGGCATGGCTGGCTACGGTTGCGGACAACAGCAAGCTGCCCACGGCAAACGACAAAACGGATCTGAATTGCATGGAAAGTCTCCTCCAAGGATTGGTGACCGGGGGAGGCTTTGCTTTTCGCAATTTTTTCCGACCCCGCCTGAATGCTTTTGCTTCGATCGCTGAACGCCTGTGTGACGGGGTAATACTAGCCCAACTCCCCATGCAATTCAACTAGATGATTTAAATAACTTGGCGGCGTTCTTGCTCAGGCCGGTGTGGCGGCGTCCTGGTCCTCCAGGATGGTGTGGCCGGGGCTTACCCGGTCAAAATGGACCGGCTCGCGGGTCAGGGCCAGCTGGCCGTGGGCGGCGCGCGCCACCGTATAGCTCGAGCTTTCGAGCGCCCCCGGTTCGGGAAAGTCTTCGCGGAAGTGGGCGCCGCGCGAGTCCTCGCGTTCCAGCGCGGCGGCGGCGATCACCTGGCTGACCGCGATCAGGTTGCGCAGGTTGATCCAGTCGTGCCAGGCCAGGTTGAAGGCGCGCTCGCCATCCTGCACGCCGGTGGCGGCCAGGCGCGCGGCCAGCTCGTCGAGCGTGCCGAGCGCGCGCCGCAGGCCATCGCCGGTGCGCAGGATGCCGACGTCGCTCCACATGCATTCGTACAGGCTGTCGCGGATCGCGCCGAGGTCCCCCGCGGCCTGCGCGAACGGCGCCTGGTGCGCCGCCACGCTGGCCGCCAGCGCCGCTTCGTCGGGCGCGCGCCAGAGCGGATTGAGCTCGGTCCAGCGCGCCATGCTGTCGCCGGCGATCCCGCCGAACACGGTGGAATTGGCGACCCCATTGCCGCCCAGGCGGTTGGCGCCGTGCACGCCGCCGGTATCCTCGCCGGCCGCGAACAGCCCGTGCAGGTCGGTCGTGCAGTCGGGCCGGAACACCCCGCCCCCCATCATGTAGTGCGCGGTCGCCACCACTTCGACCTGGCCGCCGGCCAGGTCGAAGCCGCAGTCGCCGCAGCGCTCGACCATGCCCTTGAACTGCTTGCGCACATTGTCCACGCCCAGGTGCGACATCTGGATGTACACGCCGCCATTGGGCGTGGTGCGGCCGGCGCGCATTTCGGCGTAGATCCCGCGCGAGACGATGTCGCGCGTGGCGCGCTCGCCATCCTGCACGCCGGTGGCGGCCAGGCGCGCGGCCAGCTCGTCGAGCGTGCCGAGCGCGCGCCGCAGGCCATCGCCGGTGCGCAGGATGCCGACGTCGCTCCACAT
>DASTVB010000181.1:0-11885 GCA_035759315.1 Telluria sp.
GCGAGGGAGGCAGCGGCGATTCCCTTACCCAGGGAAGACACCACACCGCCAGTAACGAATACAAATTTGGTCATTTGCTAGGGTGTGCCAGAACGGCACGCGCGGGAAATTGAAATTATACCTTATTCCGGCACTTCCTCCTCACCCACTTGTCAAAAAATTAGAGCTGCGGCTAAACAAGTCACCACTCGGCCGCCACCAACACTTACAATCTCCGGCTTATCCATTTATAAGACAAATAGCATGCCGATCCCGGATGGCCCCGCCGCGTTGGCCACGGCCCAACTCGTCGTCACCCCCGGTGCGGGGTATGCCGGTTAGCGCCGCCTACGCCGCGGTGCTCGTGTCGGCGCTGGCCCACGCGTCGTGGAATGCCGTGCTCAAAAATAGCGGCGACCGCGCCCTGATGCTGTCGTCGATCCGACTGATCGGGCTGGTGGCCGGCATCGTCGTCGCAGCATTTGTTGCGCCGCCATCGGCGGAATCCTTGCCCTACCTGGCCGGCGCCGCGGCCATCCACTATGCCTACTTCGCATTGATGATCGGTTCCTATCGCGTCGGCGACATGAACCAGGTGTACCCGATTGCGCGGGGCATCGCACCGATGCTAGTCCTGCTCCCTGGCGCATGGATCGCGGGCGAGGCCGTGGGCGGAATATCGCTGCTGGCCGTGGGCCTCATTTCGGCCGGAGTGCTGCTACTGGCTTCGGGCGGAACATCGACCAATCGCAAGGCGCTCTTCCTGGCAGTCTGCACCGGCATTTCGATCGCAGGCTACAGCGTATTGAGCGGCGAAGGAATCCGTAGGTCAGGTTCCCTGCTGGGGTATATAGCGTGGCTCGAAATCTCGACCGGCGTGGGCATGGTGGGCTTTGCCTGCACCAGGAGCAAGGCGGTGCTCTCCGCGTTCGCGGTCGCGCACTGGAAACCGGCCCTGGCGGCCGGCGTGCTGTCGATATCGGCTTACGCTGTGGCGCTGCTCGCGATGTCGGTCGCGCCCATCGCGCAAGTGGTCGCGCTACGGGAAACCAGCGTGGTGTTCGCGGCCTGCATTGGCTCGCTGTTCCTGGGCGAACGCTTCGGCGCCAGGCGGATCGCCGCTTCGATCGTGGTCGCGGCCGGCCTGGTCCTGCTTTCGTCGGCCTAGGCGCTTGGCTCCCCTAGCAGAAGTCGCGGCTATGGGTGGTGAGCTTGCCGAGCAGGTGCGACATGTCCACCAGCCGCTTGGCGACCAGGTGGCGCACCTCCCCTTCCCTTTGCCAGATGCCATAGACGCCCAGCAGCGCAGAGCCCAGCACTTCCTTGCGCTGCTCGTCCACCAGCTTGGGCCAGACGATCACGTTGATGTTGCCGGTTTCGTCCTCCAGCGTCAGGAACAGCACGCCCTTGGCGGTACCCGGGCGCTGGCGCACGGTGACGATGCCGCAGGCGCGCGCCAGCTGGCCGTGCTGGAAACTGGCGAGGTCGGACGCCGGCAAAAAGCGCTTCTTATATAGCTGCTCGCGCAACAGCGCCAGCGGATGGCGGCCCAGCGTCAGGCCCTGCGAGCGGTAGTCGCCGACGATGTCTTCGCCTTCGCTCGGCGCCGCCAGCAGCGGCACTTCTTCCACCGGCGTGGTCGGGCGCAGCAGGTCCTTGTCGGCCACCGCGCCGACCGCCTGCCACAGCGCTTCGCGGCGGTTCCCGGCCAGCGACTTGAGCGCGTTGGCGGCGGCCAGCACCTGCAGGTCGTGGCGGTCGAGCTGGGCGCGGCGCGACAGGTCGGCCACGCTTTCGAACGGACGGATCGCGCGCGCGTCTTCGATCAGTGCCGCGACTTCGCGCCGCATGCCGCGCGCCATGCACATCCCGAGGCGTACCGCCGGCTGGCGCGTGCCGGTGTCGTCCAGTTCTTCCAGCGTGCACTCCCAGCCGCTGATCGCGATGTCGAGCGGGCGCACCTGCACGCCGTGGCGCACCGCGTCCTGCACCAGCGCCGACGGGCTGTAGAACCCCATCGGCTGGCTGTTGAGCAGCGCGCAAAGGAAGGCCGCCGGTTCGTGGCACTTGAGCCAGGAGCTGGCGTACGCGAGCAGCGCGAAGCTGGCGGCGTGCGATTCGGGGAAACCGTATTCGCCGAAACCCTGGATCTGGCTGAAGATCTTCTCGGCGAATTCCATGGTGTAGCCGCGCTTCAGCATGCCGTTGACGATGCGGTCGTAGTATTTTTCCAGGCCGCCCTTGCGCTTCCAGGCCGCCATCGCGCGGCGCAGCTGGTCCGCCTCGCCTGGCGTGAAGCCGGCTGCCAGCATCGCCACCTGCATCACCTGCTCCTGGAAGATCGGCACGCCGAGCGTGCGCTCCAGCGCCAGCTTCATCTCGGGCTTCGGATAATCCACCGGCTCCAGGCCCTGGCGGCGGCGCAGGTAGGGATGGATCATGCCGCCCTGGATCGGGCCGGGCCGCACCACGGCCACTTCGATCACGAGGTCGTAGAAGGTGCGCGGCAGCATGCGCGGCAACATGCTCATCTGCGCGCGCGACTCGATCTGGAACACGCCGATGGTGTCGGCCTTGCAGATCATGTCGTAGGTGGCCTTGTCCTCGGCCGGGATGTCCTGCATCGAGAATTCGGTGCCGCGCCGCGTGCTCACCAGGTCGATCGTGCGCCGCAGCGCGGACAGCATGCCCAGCGCCAGCACGTCCACCTTGAGCAGGCCCAGTTCTTCGAGGTCGTCCTTGTCCCACTGGATCACGCTGCGGTCTTCCATCGCGGCGTTCTCGATCGGCACCAGGCGCGACAGCTTGCCGCGCGCGATCACGAAGCCGCCCGGGTGCTGCGACAGGTGGCGCGGGAAGCCGAGCAGGTAGGTGGCCAGCGTGGCCCATTGCTGGGTGAGCTCCGCTTCCGGGTCGAGGCCCGTTTCGGCCAGCCGGTTCAGCAGGTCGGCGCGGTTGTCGAACCAGTGGTGCGCCTTGGCTGCCTTGTCGACGATGGCCAAGTCGATGCCGAGCGCCTTCCCGCTGTCGCGCAGTGCGCTCTTGGGCCGGTAGGAGATCACCACGGCCGCCAGCGCCGCGCGCTTGCGTCCGTACTTGTTGTAGATGTACTGGATGACTTCTTCGCGGCGCTGGTGCTCGAAATCGACGTCGATGTCGGGCGGCTCGGCGCGCTCGCGCGAGATGAAGCGCTCGAACAGCAGGTTGCCGCGCGCCGGGTCCACCTCGGTCACGCCGAGGCAGTAGCAGACGGCGGAGTTGGCGGCCGATCCCCTGCCCTGGCACAGGATGCCGACCGAACGCGCAAAGCGCACGATGTCGTACACGGTCAGGAAGTACGGTTCGTAATTCAGTTCGGCGATCAGTTCCAGTTCGTGTTCGATCTGGCCCTGCACCCGCGCAGGAATCCCGGCCGGGAAGCGGTTGTGCGCGCCGATATAGGTTTCTGCACGCAGGTAGGCGGCTGCGGTCTGGCCGGGCGGGACCAGTTCGTCCGGGTATTCGTAGCGCAGTTCGTCGAGCGAGAAGGTGCACAGGCCGGCGATGCGGATGGTCTCGGCCAGCGCCTCGGGCGGATAGACGTTGGCCAGGCGCAGGCGCGCGCGCAGGTGCTGCTCGGCGTTCTGCGCCAGCTCGTAGCCGCATTCGGCCACCGGCTTGCCGATGCGGATCGCGCACAGCGTGTCGTGCATCGGTTTGCGCGAGCGCACATGCATGCACACGTTGCCGACCGCGGTGACCGGCATGCGGTGCTGCAGCGCGACTTCTTCCACCGTGAGTCGGTGCGCCTCGTCGAAGGCGCGGTGCAGCAGGTTCAGGCCGATCCAGCAGCGGCCCGGGAAATGCGCCGCCATCCACGCCGCCTGCATGTGCAGGCGGTCGACGTCGAGCGGCTCATGGCCGGGATAGGTCGGCAGCAGGATCAGCAGGCAGTCCGGCAGCCCTTTCAGGTGCGCGTATTCGGGCGCGGGCGCGGCGAAATCGTCCGGGTGGATCAGGTAGCTGCCTTTTTCGCTGCGTGTACGCGCCAGCGTGATCATCTCGGACAGGTTGCCGTAGCCGTTGCGGTTCTGCGCCAGCGCGATCAGCGACAGCGCCGGGCGGCCGTCGTGCTGCTGCAGGTGGAAGTGCGCGCCGATGATGATGGGCAGCCCGTGCTTCTTCGCCACGCCATGCGCGCGCACCACGCCGGCCAGCGAGCACTCGTCGGTGATGGCAAGCGCGGAGTAGCCCAGCTTGACCGCGCGCTCCGCCAGCTCTTCGGCGTGCGAGGCGCCCTGGAGGAAGGAGAAATTGGTCAGGCAAAAGAGCTCTGCATAGTCCGGCAGGATGGCCATGGGAATCGGGGGGCGGTGCGGGCAACTACTGTATAAAAACACAGTATAACGCATCGACATACATATTCAAGGAACCAGGGACACCCCAAAGGGACCTCCTCACCCTGCCGCGCAGGTCCGTTGCCCTGCCGCGACAACGCCGAAGAAATATGGATAAAATGAATTATTTAACAACCCGGAGACGACGCGTGACGCAATCCAGCAACCTGGCCCAAGCGGCCAACACGCGCGAATTCCTGTGCTTCGGTGCGGAAGACGATCAGGGCAACCCCGCCCTGGTCGTAATGCAAGGATCCCCCTCCGGCGACCAGCGCCAGCAGTTCGCCCGCGACAGCGGCAAAACCTGCGTGTTCGTGGACGCGGTGGACGACGCGCCTGCGGGATTCGTCCTCGACTTCTACTATCCGCACGCGCGCAGTCCGCTGTGCGTGCACGCGACGATTGCCGCCGCGGCGCTGCTGGCGAACGACACGCCGGTCACGGTCAGCACCGCGATGCGCGGGCAGCGGATGGAATTGCGAAAGAATGGCGATACCTGTTCCGTGTCGCTCCAGCGCCATGACGCATCCGACGTCCAGGTCTCGACCGCGCTCCTGCGCGAACTGCTGTCCGCGCCTTCCGTGGAATTGGTCGGCGACGCGCGCGTCGCGTCCGTAGGAAGCCCGAAGCTGCTGGTCCAGGTGAAGGATGTCGCCACGCTGCATGCCCTGCGCCCCGATTTGCATGCGATCGCCGCATGGAGCAAAGCCTCCGGTGTGAATGGAATCTATGCGTACTGTGTCCGCGACGATGGCGACATCGAGGGCCGCAACTTCAACCATCTCGATCCGGCGCTGGAAGACAGCGCGACCGGAGTCGCAGCGGGTGCACTGACTGTGCTGTTTGGCCGTGCCGTGCGCGTGCACCAGGGCGCAACACAGCGCAATCCCTGCCTGATCGTGACCGGCATCGAAGGCGACACCGTCCATGTCGGCGGCCGTGTAGCCGCTCGGGCAATGGCGCCCCAATGATTGCGGGCGCCGGGATTTTCATCTAGATTCGGTGCATGGATAAAGTACTCATCATTACCGGAGGTGGGCGCGGGATCGGGGCAGCGGTCGCCCGCCAGGCCGCCGGCAGCGGTTATACGGTGGCCGTCAACTACCAGCGCGACGCTGCCGCCGCCGAGGCTCTTGTGACTGCGATCAGGAACAAGGGCGGGCGGGCTGCGGCATTCCAGGCCGATATTGGCGCAGCCGACCAGGTGGAGCGCCTGTTCCAAACGGTCGAAAAGGATCTCGGCGCGCCAGTTGCCCTCGTCAACAATGCCGGGATTACGGGACGCATTCGCCGGTTCATGGATACCGACCATGAGACGATCGAAGCCGTATTTCGTACCAACGTATTCGGAGTAATGCACTGCAGCCGTGAAGCGTTGCGCTCATTTCGCGAGTCTGGAGCGCCAGGCGTCATCGTCAATGTCTCTTCGCTGGCAGCGGTAACCGGCAGCCCCAACGAATACGTGCACTATGCCGCCAGCAAGGCTGCGGTCGAGGCCTACACCCTGGGCCTGGCGCGCGAGGTGGCAGCCGACGGCATCCGCGTGTGCGCGGTCGCACCCGGTTCGACGCTGACGGACATCCACGCCAGCGCAGGCGAGCCGGATCGGCCGGCCCGCGTCGCGCCCAGGATCCCGATGCAACGCCTGGCATCGCCTGAGGAAATCGCGGCAACGATCGTCTGGCTGCTGTCTCCGGCCGCTTCTTATATCACCGGCACGACGGTGCGTTGCGCAGGCGGCCTGTAGAGGGTATCGGGCCAAGAATGGGAAGAACGCCTAGTCGGTCGCGCCTTCGCATGCGGACACTCCGTGGTTCCACCGGCCACCACGATCGAGGCAGCTGTCAAACGCAAGCTCGCCCCTGATCCATATTCCGCCCACGATGGCCGCTATCGCCACCACCGCGCATGCAGCCATGACGATGGCACGCTTCATCTTCGCAGCTAGATCTTGGGGAAGGCGACTGTGGCCTGAAGGCCGCCGAGCTTGTCGGAGCGCGACAGCGTCAGCGTGGCGTTGTGGCGCGCGGCGATCGACTTGATGATCGCGAGGCCCAGGCCACTGCCGCCCGCCGGGCTGCCCGAGATGCGGTAGAAGCGATCGAACACCCGCTCGCGCTCCTCCACCGGGATTCCCGGCCCGCTGTCTTCCACCACCAGCTCCACGCCGGCGTCCGTATCGCGCACCTCGATGTCGATCGTTCCGCCCTCCGGCGTGTACTTGACCGCGTTCTCGACCAGGTTGCGCAGCATGATCATCAGGGCGTCCGGATGCCCGGGCACGGTTGCCTCGTCGGCGCGGTTCAGTCCAATGTCGATGCTCTTTGCGGCGGCCATGCCCGCCATATCGCCGACCGCGCGCCGCGCGAGCTCCGATAGCTGCACCGGTTCCGCGGCGATGCGCGCGTCGTTTGCTTCCTGCCGCGCGAGCACCAGCAGCTGCTCCACCAGGCGCGTTGCACGTTCGATGCCGGAGGTGAGGCGCTCGACCGCCAGGCTTCGCGCTTCCGGCGATTCGGCCCGCTCCAGGCTCTTGGCCTGCAGCTTGAGCGCAGCCAGCGGCGTGCGCAGCTCGTGTGCAGCGTCGGCCACGAAGTGCTGCTGCGCGTCGAACGCGGTTTTCACGCGCGAGAACAGCAGGTTCAGTTCCTGCACCAGCGGGCGCACCTCGTCCGGCAGGCCCGCCTCGGATACCGGCGACAGGTCTTCAGCCTGGCGCGCGGCGACCTGCGCACGGGCGCGTGCCACCGGTTCCAGCGATCCGCTGACCACCCACCACACCACCAGCATCAGCACCGGCACCATCACCAGGATCGGGCCGGCGGTGCGCAGCGCGAGATTGCCCGCCATGTTGCGGCGGACCGCCAGGTCCTGCGCCACCTGCACCGTCTGCGAATTGGTCTGGACCGAGAACACGCGGTAGGTGGTGCCGTTGGCCTCCACGTTGGAAAATCCCAGCACGGCGCGCTGCGGCAGGCGTGCGCGCGAGAGCGTCCGGAACACCTGCACGCCGTCCGGGGTCCACACCTGCACCACCAGCTCGTCATTGCGCGCGCCGGGATCGGTGCCGTATTCGTACTGGTTGGTGATCGGCGCGCCGGAACGCAGCGTCAGCGCCATCTGCTGCATGTGGTAGTCGAAGATCTGGTCGGCGTCGCGCAGCGCGGTACGGTACGCGATCGACGCCTGGGCCAGCGCCGTGATCGAGATCGCAGCAAGCAGGAACCACAGCAGGCGCCCGCGCAGCGAGTGCGTCATCTTCATAGCTTTGGCACCATGTAGCCGACGCCGCGCACGTTCTGGATCAGGTCACTGCCAAGCTTCTTGCGCAGGCCGTGGATGTAGACTTCCACGGCGTTGCTGCTCACTTCATCGCGCCAGCTGTACAGTTTTTCCTCCAGCTGCGCGCGCGACAGCACCACGCCGGGGCGGGCGATCAGCGCTTCCAGCACCGCCCACTCGCGCGCGGACAGCGTAACCGGGTTGCCGTCCACCGCCACTTCGCGGGTGGCGGGGTTGATCGAGATGTTCTTGTATTCGAAATGCGGCTCGGCGCGGCCGGAGGCGCGCCGCACCAGGGCGCGGATGCGCGCCAGCAGTTCGTCGAGGTCGTAGGGTTTGAGCACGTAGTCGTCGGCGCCCGCATCGAGGCCGGCGATGCGCTGGGAGACCGCGTCGCGTGCGGTTGCCACCAGCACCGGGGTGCGGTCCTTGCGCGAGCGCAGCGTGCGCAGGACTTCGAGGCCATCCTTCTTCGGCAGCCCCAGGTCAAGCACCACCAGGTCGTAGGTATTGGTCTGCAGGGCGGTATCCGCCATGGCGCCATCCTTGACCCAGTCGACGGCGTAGTGCTCGGACCTGAGCAGGTCGAGCACCACTTCGCCGATCATCGTATCGTCTTCCACCAGCAACAGCCGCATCGACTACTCCCGGGACTGTCCTTAAGTGGCTAGGCGCCAGGACATGTCCCCTGTTTTTCAGTTTTTAGGCTGCACATCAAAAGGCAGGGGACAGTCCCGGAGGGACAGTCCCCGTTCACCTCAAAGGCGGGGGACAGTCCCACAGGGACAGTCCCCGGTTCTACATTAACCGATCCGGACCGGAATGAAGATTTTGTCATTCCCGCGCTGGATCAGCAAGGCCACCGACTTCTTCGACTTGCCGACCACGTCGCGTACCTGCTCGACCGTGTTGACCAGTTTGCCGTTCACGGCCAGCAGCACGTCGCCCGGCATCACGCCGGCGTCGATCGCCGCGCCGCCGGCGTCTTCGATGACCAGGCCGTTCGCGATGCCCGAACGGCGCCGTTCGATCGGCTCGAGAGGACGCAGCGCCAGAGGCAGCCTGGCGCTGCTGTCCGCCCTTTCCGACTGGTCAGGTTCAACCGCCGCCAGCTTGTCGCTGGTGCTGCCAAGCTTGGCGTTGACCTGGATGAGTTTACCCTCGCGCCACACTTCCAGCGCGATCTTGTCGCCAGGACGGGCCAGCGCCAGCGTCGCAGGCAGGTCGCCAGAAGCTACGATCACCTGGCCGTTGAGGCGGCGCACCACGTCGCCGACTTTCAGGCCTGCCTTCTCGGCCGGGCTGCCCTTTTCGATGTTGGCGATCAGCGCGCCTTCCGGCGTATCGAGGTTGAAGGAATCGGCAAAGGCCTGGTTCACTTCCTGGATCGTCACGCCCAGCTTCGCATGCTGCACCTTGCCGGTGCTGACGATCTGGTCCTTGATGCGGAACGCCACGTCGATCGGGATCGCGAACGAGAGGCCCTGGTAGCCGCCGGTCTGGCTGTAGATCTGCGAATTGATGCCGACCACTTCACCGCGGGTGTTAAACAGCGGGCCGCCGGAGTTGCCGGGGTTGACCGCCACGTCGGTCTGGATGAACGGCACGTTCGAATCGTCCACCTGCGAGCGGCCCTTGGCGCTGACCACGCCGGCAGTCACGCTGCTTTCGAGGCCGAATGGCGAGCCGATCGCCAGCACCCACTCGCCGGCTTTCAGGTCGTTCGAGCGGCCGATCGGTACCACCGGGAGATTCTTCGCGTCGATCTTCAACACGGCAACGTCGGTCTTGGGGTCGGAGCCCAGCACCTTCGCACGAAACTCCCGGCGGTCCTTCAGCTTGACGGTGACCTCGCTGGCGTCGCGCACCACGTGCGCGTTGGTCAGGATCAGTCCGTCCGCGTTGATGATGAAACCGGAGCCCATGCCGCGCACCAGCTGGCGGCCGCCTTCGCGCGGATCGAGGCGCGGGTCCTGGAAGCGGCGGAAGAATTCGTAGAACGGATCGTTCGGATCCATGCGCGGGCCGCGGTATGCGGTCTTGGTCGAACCGCTGACGCTGATGTTGACCACGGCGGGGCCCATGCGCGAAACGATCTGGGTAAAGTCCGGCAGCATCACGCCGGCCGGGGCGGGCGCGGCGATCGGCGCGGCCGCAGGAGCCGTGGCGACGACCGCTGCGGGCGCGGCCACGGGGGCGGCCGCCGAGGCCACCGCATTATTGTGATTCACTGTGATCGCGCCAACCGCTCCGCCGATTGCGCCTGCCGTGACGAGTGCGAGCGTGAGACGTTTGGCGGTGATGGTCGAGACACCTTCGGTTTGCATACGTTCTCCTGGATGGAATGGTGATTAATCTATGGGCCAATATTGGGGTATCAGACTTAGATGTTGCTTAAGTTTGGGGCGGTGGGGGACTGTCCCCGCACGGGGACTGTCCCCGGGTGTTTGAATGCTCCGGGACGCATATCAAACACCCGGGGACGGTCCCTTTGGGGGACAGTCCCCTGAGCGCGAAAGGGGCCAGACACTCGCGCGCCGGCCCCCTCCTCAACTACAGCTTGTGTTTACCGCGTGGCGCTTACGCTGCCTGGCGCTGCTCCAGGACCTGGACGTTGTTGCCGTCGATGGCGATCTTGCGCGGCTTGAGCGCTTCCGGCACTTCGCGCACCAGTTCGATGGTCAGCATGCCGTTGTCGAACGAGGCACTGGTGACCTTGACGTGGTTCGCCAGCTGGAAGCGCTGCTCGAAGTCGCGCGCGGCGATCCCGCGGTGCAGGAAGGTCTTCTGCTGGTCGTCCTTCTGCTTCTTGCCGACCACGACCAGGCTGTCGCGCTCCGCGGTGATGTCGATCTCGGAGCGGTCGAAGCCGGCCAGCGCCATCACGATGCGGTAGTTGTCGTCGCTGACAAGTTCGATATTGTATGGAGGATAGCTAGGGGCCGATTCAGCGCGGGAAGACTCGAGCAGGCTTGCCAGGCGATCGAAGCCGATAGCGGAACGATAGAGAGGGGTGAGATCGAAAGTACGCATGATGAAATATCCTTTTCAAAGTTAAGCGATAAGTTGACGGACCTCCGTGGAGCATCCGTTGGAACCGATGTAGGGCTGACCAGTTAGCGTTTCAAGACCTTTTCAATAAAAATTTTCAGGGTCCCCGTGCTACACTCGCAACCCCTTTTCATGCCTTTGATCGTTGTCAAAAATATGAGCCGCCGCGCCCTCTCCGCCCTCGCCCTGTCCCTCTCGATCGCCTTTTCCGCCCACGCCGCAATCCCTGCCGCCGCCGATACGCCCTACCCGGGCACCATCGTGCTGAAGGTGGACGCGACCAACGTCGGCCAGAAGATTTTCCGCGTCCATTCGACCATCCCGGCCAAGCCGGGCGCGATGACCCTGCTCTATCCGCAATGGGTGCCGGGTAACCACGGTCCGAGCGGGCCGCTGATGCAGATGGCCGGGCTGCGGATCACCGCCGGCGGCAAGCCGGTGGAATGGACGCGCGACCCGGTCAATGTGCACGCCTTCCACATCACCGTGCCGGAGGGCGCGACCAGCATCGAAGCGCAGTACGAATACCTGTCGCCGGTGGAACCGTCGCAGGGCCGCATCACGATGACGCCGGAGATCCTGGGCGTGCAGTGGCTGTCGATGTCGCTCTACCCGGCCGGCTACGCCACCCGCCAGATCCCGGTGCAGGCCAACCTGAAGCTGCCGGAAGGCTGGCAGTACGGCACCGCGCTGGAGACCGCGTCGCGCACCGGCTCCGACGTCAGCTTCAAGCCGACCGACCTCGAGACGCTGGTGGACTCGCCGCTGTTCGCGGGCCGCTACTTCAAGCGCATCGACCTCGACCCGGGCGCGAAGGTGCCGGTGCACCTGAACATCGTGGCCGACAATGCCGAGAGCCTGGAAGCGAAGCCGGAGCAGATCGCGCCGCACCGCGAGATGGTGAAGCAGGCCTACAAGCTGTTCGACTCCTACCACTACAAGCACTACGACTTCCTGTTCGCGCTGTCCGACGAATTCGGCGGGATCGGGCGCGAGCACCACCAGTCGAGCGAAAACGGCGTCAAGCCGGGCTACTTCACCGAGTGGGCCAAGGGCGAAGCCGGACGCGACCTGCTGCCGCACGAATATGTGCACTCGTGGAACGGCTAGTTCCGCCGCCCTGCGGGCCAGGACGTGCCCAACTTTAATACGCCGCTGCAGAACAGCCTGCTGTGGGTGTTCGAGGGCCAGACCCAG
>DASTVB010000182.1:0-2855 GCA_035759315.1 Telluria sp.
GGTACCACCGGCTCCGGCAAGTCGGTCGGCATCAATGCGACCATCCTGTCGCTGCTCTATAAATCCGACCCGGCCGACGTGCGCCTGATCCTGATCGATCCGAAGATGCTGGAGATGTCGGTCTACGAAGGCATCCCGCACCTGCTGGCGCCGGTCGTCACCGACATGCGCCAGGCCGGCCATGCGCTGAACTGGGCGGTCAACGAGATGGAGCGCCGCTACAAGCTGATGTCCAAGCTGGGCGTGCGTAACCTGGCCGGCTATAACACCAAGATCCTGGAAGCGGCCAAGCGCGAGGAGCACATCCCGAATCCGTTCTCGCTGACGCCGGACGCGCCGGAGCCGCTCGAGAAGCTGCCAACCATCGTGATCGTGATCGACGAGCTGGCCGACCTGATGATGGTGGTCGGTAAAAAGGTCGAGGAGCTGATCGCGCGTATCGCACAGAAGGCGCGCGCGGCCGGCATCCACCTGATCCTGGCGACCCAGCGTCCTTCGGTCGACGTGATCACGGGCCTGATCAAGGCGAACATCCCGACCCGCATCGCGTTCCAGGTCTCGTCGAAGATCGACTCGCGCACCATCCTTGACCAGATGGGCGCGGAGGCGCTGCTGGGCATGGGTGACATGCTGTACATGCCGCCGGGGACCGGGCTGCCGGTGCGCGTGCACGGCGCCTTCGTGTCCGACGACGAGGTGCACCGCGTGGTCAAGCACCTGCAGTCGATGGGCGCACCGGACTATGTCGAAGGCATCCTCGAAGGCGGCACGCTGGAAGAGGGCGGCGGCGCCGATGGCGCGCCGGCCGGCGAAGGCGGCGGCGAGTCGGATGCGCTGTACGACCAGGCGGTGGCGGTGGTGCTGAAGAACCGCCGTGCGTCGATCTCGCTGGTGCAGCGCCACCTGCGCATTGGCTACAACCGCGCGGCGCGCCTGCTGGAGCAGATGGAGCAGAGCGGCGTCGTATCGTCCATGCAGTCAAACGGGAATCGCGATATCCTTGTTCCGACCGCAAACGCAGAGTAAGGATCACGATGTCGATTATTCAAAAGTCTTTGGCCGCACTGGCGCTGTCGGCGCTGGCGGCAGGCGCGGCGCACGCCAGTGCGCTCGACCAGTTCAAGAGCTTTGTCTCCTCCACCAAGTCCGCACGCGGCGAGTTCACGCAGCAGCAGGTGCGGCGCGCCGATTCCAAGGCCAAGCCGGTGGCGCCGTCGTCGGGCAGCTTCGTGTTCGCGCGGCCCGGCAAGTTCGTGTGGACCTACCAGAAGCCATACGAGCAGGTGCTGCAGGCGGACGGCGACAAGCTGTACGTGTACGACAAGGACCTGAACCAGGTCACGGTACGCAAGCTGGGCGACGCGCTCGGATCGTCGCCGGCGGCGATCCTGTTCGGCAGTAATGAGCTGGACAAGAATTTCGACCTGGCCGAAGGCGGCACGCGCGACGGGCTGGAGTGGCTGAAGGCGACGCCGAAAGCCAAGGATCCGGCCTTCGAGAGCGTGTTGATCGGGCTGCGCAACGGCGTGCCGGAAGCGATGGAGCTGCGCGATTCGTTCGGGCAGACCAGCGTGCTCAAGTTCTCGCGCTTCGAGCGCAACCCCAAGCTGGCCGATACCCAGTTCAAGTTCGTGACGCCGAAGGGCGCGGACGTCTTCGCTCAATAGCATGGATGTGCATACCCCTGGGGGTATGCCGGCCGGCAGGCTATAACCACATATACCCCCGGGAGTATGCTGTGGGGACTGTCCCCAGCTCCTTTGCACGCAGTACGGATACCTGTGATTAAAGACCGGGGGACAGTCCCGAAGGGACAGTCCCCTGGCTCCGCTAAAAGGTGAAGGGGACGCGCAGGGTGAGGGCGACGTCGGGCGTGTCGCGCGTGACGCCGGCGCCAACAGCGAGGTTGATGGTGCGTTTCTCGGAGACGCGGTACGAGTAGCCAAGCAGCAGGGTGCCCAGCTGCGTGCGCACCGATCCCGGCACGGTGTTGCCGCCCTGGCGCACGCGGCCAACGGTCTGGTGGTCGTAACCGAGGCTCAGGGCGACCCGGTCGTTCAGCGCCAGTCCAATCCCGAAATTAAATCCAATCACGTCGCCTGGCTTCACTTCGCCGAGGAATTCCTTTTCGCCGCCCTGCACGGTGCGCCGCACGTTGCTGCGCTTGAAGTTGTGCAGGTAGCTCACGCTGCCGAAGAAGATTGCCGGGTCGGCCGGCAGCAGGAAAGTCAGGCTCGGCTGCAGCGAGTAGAAGCCCGAGCCGGTCGGCAGTTCCAGCGGTAGGCCGGTGCCGGTGACGTTTTCGCCGACGCAGCGGCGCTGGCAGTCGGTGACGACGTCGAACGGGTCTTCGCCGGTGCGCGTCTTGACCTTGACGCCGGCGATGTAATACGGACGGTCGGCGCCGCCGTTATTGAGCTGGTAGCGCGCGCCCAGTTCGACGTCGCCGATGCCGTGCCCGCTGGTGTCGAATACCCGCTCGACGGCGGTGCCGGTGAAGATTTCGCGGCTGACGGTGGAGTCGGACCGGTAGATGTAGGGGATGCGCGCTTCTGCCTCGGCGCGGTTGGTCAGGCCGCGGCGGATGGTGAGGGCGGCGGTGGTGGTGTTGCGCTTGACCTCGCGCACATCCACCAGGCCGATCAGCAGCGCGGGGATGATGGTGTAGCCGACCAGCGCGACCCGGTTGCTCGAGGAGTAGCCGAACTGGAGCGATGGCTCCAGCACGAACTTGCCGCGCGGCGTGAGCACGCCCGGCTGTTCAAACAGCGGCGCGACGTCGGGCGGGCGGTTGCCGGCGGGCCGGCCCACCTGCTGGCGCGCAGGCGCCGCCGCCTCCTTCGGCGCCGCGGCCT
>DASTVB010000183.1:0-16305 GCA_035759315.1 Telluria sp.
GGTCGATGCCGGCCAGGCGCAGCGATTCGAGCTTGTCGCGCAGGGTGGCGATGCGGTTCGGGGCTTTCGACAGGTCGCCCATCCGTTCGGCGAAGAATTCGCGCGGGTGCGGCTCGAAGGTCATCACGGCCGCTTCCAGCCCTAAGCGTCCGGCGGCCGCGCGCACGCGCGCCAGCAATGCCTGGTGGCCGCGGTGGACACCGTCGAAGTTGCCGATCGTGAGCGCGCAGGGGGCGCGGGCACGGTCATTGGGGAGACCGCGGAATACCTTCATGTACGGATGGGGGAGGGTAAAGTATTGATTATACGATTAGAAAGAGAAAAAGCGCTGACTGCGGGGCAGACAGCGCTTTTCAAACCCGTCATCCCCGCCTGCGCGGGGATGACGTACCGGCGATTACTTGGTCATGATGAAGTAGCGCGCCAGGTCGGCCGAGCCGTCCTTGCCACCCACCGAACGCCAGGTCGCTTCTGCCTGCTTGCGGTTGCCGGCGGTAGCGTAGGCTTCGCCGAGGCGCAGCTTGGCTTCGTCCTTGCGCTCGCCCAGGCCGTTCGACTTGATCGCTTCGTTCATCAGCTTCAGACCCTGCTCGGACTTGCCCGACTGGACCAGGCCATAGCCAAGGCGCAGCAGGCCTGGCATGTCGTTTTCCTTGCGGATCGCGGCTTCCTGCGCAGGTGCGCTGGCCACGAATCCAGCCGCTTCCTTGTCGGTCAGGGCCTTCAGGCGCTCGTGGCGGGCCGCTTCCGCGCCCACACCGAGTGCACCGGCGGCGTAGCCGGCGGCGACCACGCGCTGCGCTTCGGCAGGCGCTTTTTCCTGCAGCACCAGCTGGGCCATCTCCATGAACTCGGAAGGCTTCTTCAGCAGGCCGTTCTTCAGCTTCAGGCGGTACACGTCAACCGACAGGCGCGACGAGAAGCCTGGCTTGCGCTCGACGCGGTTCAGCAGGTCGGCCCAGTAGCTTGGCTTCGGATAGTGGCGCGCCAGCTTTTCCAGCGTGACCACGTAGCCCGCCTTGTCGCCGGACTTGTTCTGCATGTTGGCAACCATGCCGTACATGTCTTCGCTCGGGATGCGGCCGGCTTTTTCTTCGCCGCGCACCACGTTCAGGATCGCTGCCGAATTGCCCTGGGCGTAGTAGTTCTGCAGCAGGTAGCCGCGCAGTTTCGGATCGTTGCGCTCTTTCAGCTGGCGCTCGATCGCCGCGTTGGCCTTGCCGTAGTCCTTGGCGCGCATGTAGATGCCGACCAGGCCTTCGGAGAACTGGGCCTTCTCGCTGGCCGACAGGCGGCCGGAGTCGAGCAGGATCTCGAACGAACGGGCAGCCTGGCTGTAATCGCCGGCGGCCGATGCGGCGCCTGCGCGCACGCGTTCAATCAGGTAGGACTCGTTGGCGGACTTGCCGGAGACGGCATCCGCTTCACGCAATTTCGCGAGCGCTTCTTTGTTCTTGCCGGCCTTCATCAGGGATTGGGCAGCCTGCAGCGGCTTGCCGACTTCCGGGCGCAGCGTTTCAGCAGCATAAGCGGCTGGCGCGAGGCCAACCAGCGGCGCGGCCGCGGTGAAACCGAGGGCGGCCAGTGCGAGGCCGAAATGAGCGAGACGAATCTTGGACATTTTTAAATTTTTCCTTCAGAAACGACCACGGCAGGGAGACCCTGCCGTGTTCGGAATTAGCTAAAAACGCTTATTGGAACTGCTCGTTGCCGACCATACCAATCTTGGTGACGCCCAGGCGCTGGGCCGAAGCCATCACACCTGCAACGACCTTGTATGGTACCAGCTTGTTCGGACGCAAGTGCACTTCCGGCTGGTCCGGCATCGCTGCCACGGAGGCCAGCTTTGCGTCCAGGGTCGCGCGGTCAGGAACAATCTGGCTATCCCACAGGATCGTGCCGTCAAAGTCCACGTCGATGGTCACCACAACCGGCGGAGCCGTTGGTGGTGGTGGGGTACCCACCGGCATGTTCAGATTGACCGAGTGCTGCTGCTTTGGAATCGTGATAATCAGCATGATGATCAACACAAGCATCACGTCGATCAGCGGCGTCATATTCACTTCCATCATCGGTTCCGGATCCGCCTTTGGAGCGCCTCCACCGCCTACATTCATACTCATGGTGTTTCCTTTGCTTTATGTTGGGACCGGAGGGCAGGGCGCTTGCGCGTCCTGCCCAGCCTGAGGGGTTTAACCCTTGTCAGGTGGCTCGATCAGGAAGCCGACCTTCTGGATCCCAGCACGTTGTGCCTGGAAGATCACCCTGCCGACAGATTCGTAGCGAACGTTCTGGTCACCACGAACATACACGGCGGGCTGCGGCATCTTTACGGATTCCTTTTTCAGGAATTCGAACAGAGCGTCGGTATCAGGAATACGAGTCTGGTTGAAGTAGTAATCACCATCCTTGTTTACCGTGATATTCACGTTCTCTGGTTTCGGAACCACCACCTGGTTGACCTCTTCCGGCAGTGCTACTTTCTGCAGTTTGAGGACCACCGGGCTAGTGATCAGGAAGATAATCAGGAGAACCAACATGATGTCCACGAGGGGCGTCGTGTTGATTTCTGACATCACCTGATCCTCATCTCCGCTATCGGAGCCGACGGACATCGACATGATTCTTACCCAACTTTCTTGGCGTTCACATTCGCGGTTGCCATTACGCCGGACACGAGCACGGAGTGCACGTCAGCAGCGAACGAGCGGATGTCTTCCATAGCCGACTTGTTACGACGCACCAGCCAGTTGTAACCCAGAACTGCTGGAACTGCCACGAACAGACCGAATGCGGTCATGATCAGTGCTTCACCAACTGGACCTGCAACGCGGTCGATCGATGCGTTACCGGAGATACCGATACCGATCAGCGCCTGGTAAATACCCCAAACGGTACCGAACAGACCGATGAACGGTGCGGTCGAACCAACGGTTGCCAGGAACGACAGGCCATCCTGCAGCTTCGACTGAACCTTGTCGACAGCGCGCTGGATCGACATGGTGACCCAGGTCGACAGGTCGATCTGCTCGAGCAGGGCGCCGTCGTGGTGCGCGGTTGCCTTGGTGCCGGTTTCAGCGATGAAGCGGAATGGCGAGCCTTCTTTCAGGGATGCCGAACCAGCAGCGATCGAGGAAGCTTTCCAGAACTTGGCCTGGGTTTCTTTCGACTGCTTGAAGATCTTCATCTGGTCGAGCAGCTTGGTGACGATGATGTACCACGAACCCATCGACATCAGGGTCAGGATGATCAGGGTGCCGCGCGAAACCACGCCGCCGTCCCAGACAGCCTGGAAGCCGTATGGGTTGTGCACTTCTTCTTCGGTAGCGCCGGCAGCTGCGGTGTCAGCAGGAGCTGCTGCAGCGTCGGTTGCGGCTGCGTCAGCAGCTGGAGCTGCTGCTGCGTCGGTTGCCGCTGGCTCGGTTGCCGCTGGAGCTTCTGCAGCTGCAGGAGCAGGAGCGTCAGCGAACGCTGGTGCGGACACCAGTGCGCCAGCTGCCGTAACCGAGAACAGTACAGCCGCCAGCAGAGCGGACAAACGGGTATTCTTAAACATGCTTCCTCCAAAAATAATAATAAACAGTTCGCTGAACGTTATTCGACAACGAAACTCTTACAGTTGAGGCAGTGACCTGCCTCGGTTCTTGTTAACTATCCAACGTCCAAACGTACTGCACGCTTGTCCAGCCTTCCTGCGGTTTGCCATCGACTTCACCCGGCTTGAAACGGCAACGGCCAAGTGCGCTCTGTGCTGCGCGGTCCAGATTGCGGAAGCCGCTCGATTTCTGGATACGCGATTCTTTCACACCACCGTCTGCGCCGATCAGGAACTGCAGGACGACGGTGCCGGTCTCTTCGTTACGCTGCGACGCCTTTGGATACTCAGGCTTGGCGCAGGTGTTGAAGTCGACCACTGCCGGTACGTTCGCCGGGCCGGTGCGCGCTGGTGGCGCAGGCGGTGCCGGTGGAGCAGGGCGGGACAGTTCGTTGGTCGGCGGCGGGGTGTTCGTCGCGACCGAGATCGTGTTCTGCACTGGCGGCGGCTGCTGCACGTTCACTTCGACCGGCGGAATGAACGGTGGCGGTGGCGCCTTCATTTCCGGTGGTGGTGGCGGCGGCGGGAGGTCAGGCGGCGGAGGTGGTTTCACCTCTTCGATCATCTTCGTCTCAACGACTTCGGCCATCTTCGTCACCATGCGCGTGCCGAGACCACTGATGATCCCGTAAGCCACGATGGCATGCAAAATGACGACGATGGTGATGCCGGTGAAATTCTTCCCGGTTTCTTTCTCGTGCGAAAAATTCATACCTGCTTTCTCCAATACCTACTCTTTATTCTCCTACTACCAAACCCTCTAAACACGACGAAACCAGCGGCCGCATCCGGGACATCAAAGAATTATAACTACAAATTCTTTTTTTCACATACTTTTTTGCCCATGACAAAGGGGCAACGGGGGGCATTCCGCAGAGGGCGGAACCCCCTTCGGACAATACCTGTTCCGAAATCTCGCGCCATCAATGCGCGCCCTGGAACGCGTTCTCACTCTCGCAAACGCCCTGCCAGAATGGAGTTGTCAGGATGCTACCTTCCATACCAACTATAACCAGATTATGGTTACGTGCGCGTACGTTTGAAAGTGGCGGTTAGCGGAGCGGCGTGGCGTTCCGGGGCGGCTTCACGTCGGCGGAAACCGGTGTGCAACAATCGGTGAGATTTGGGAATCTTACTCCATATTTGTGCGCATGGCGGCGCGGCTGCAAAAAAATTTGGCAGGGCTTGGGGACTGTCCCCAGAGGGGACTGTCCCCTGATTTTTAGTGCGCTGCACGAGGGGGGCGGCTGGCCCGCAAGGCATGCCAAAGAGCGGGGGACAGTCCCCGTTGGGGACGGTCCCCGTCTGCTAGAACCGGTGGTTGCGCTTCTCGCGCCGGCATTCCAGCGTGCTCACCACGCTGCCCTGCGCATCCACGGTTTCGAGCCGCACGTCGAAGCCCCACAGCCGCGCCACGTGCTTGAGCACTTCGTGCGCCTGCGCGTTCAGCGGCCGGCGCTGGAACTGAGTGTGGCGCAGCGTCAGCGCGCGGTCGTCGCGCGTGTTCACCGACCACACCTGGATGTTCGGCTCGCGGTTGCCGATGTTGTACTGGTCGGCCAACATCTTGCGCACGTCGCGGTAGCCGGCTTCGTCGTGGATCGCCGAGATGGTCAGCTTGTCGCTGCGGTCGTCGTCGAGCACCGCGAAGAAGTGGAAGTCGCGGATCAGCTTGGGCGACAGGTATTGCGCGATGAAGCTCTCGTCCTTGAAGTTCCGCATCGCGAAGTCGAGCGTCTTCTTCCAGTCGCTGCCGGCGATATCGGGGAAGTACTCGCGGTCCTCCGGGGTCGGATCCTCGCAGATGCGGCGGATGTCCGACATCATCGCGAAGCCCAGCGCATACGGGTTGATGCCGTTGTAATACGGGCTGGTGGCGGCCGGCTGGAACACCACGTTGGTATGGCTTTGCAAGAACTCCAGCATGAAGCCGTCGCCGACGATGCCTTCCTGGTGCAGCTGCTGCAGGATGGTGTAGTGCCAGAAGGTGGCCCAGCCTTCGTTCATCACCTGGGTCTGGCGCTGCGGGTAGAAGTACTGCGAGATCTTGCGCGTGATGCGCACCATCTCGCGCTGCCAAGGTTCCAGCAGCGGCGCGTACTTCTCGATGAAGTACAGCAGGTTTTCCTCCGGCTCCGGCGGGAAGCGCGGCGCGCGCACGTCCGGCGCCAGTTCGTCCTTGCGCGGCACGGTGCGCCACAGCGCGTTGACCTGCGACTGCGCGTACTCCTCGCGTTCCTTCAGGCGTGCGTTCTCCTGCGCCAGCGTCAGCTTGGCCGGGCGCTTGTAGCGGTCCACGCCGTAGTTCTGCAGCGCGTGGCAGGAGTCGAGCAGCATCTCGACTTCGTCGATGCCGTAGCGGCGTTCGCACTCGGCGATGTAGTTCTTGGCGAAGACCATGTAGTCGACGATCGCCTCGGCATCGGTCCAGGTGCGGAACAGATAGTTCCCCTTGAAGAAGGAGTTGTGGCCGTAGGCCGCGTGCGCGATCACCAGCGCCTGCATGGTCAGGCTGTTCTCCTCCATCAGGTAGGCGATGCAGGGGTTGGAGTTGATGACGATTTCGTAGGCCAGGCCCATCTGGCCGCGCTTGGAGCTTTTTTCGGTGGCGAGGAAGTGCTTCCCGAACGACCAGTGGTTGTACGAGACCGGCATGCCGACCGAGGTGTAGGCGTCCATCATCTGCTCGGCGGTGATGATCTCGAGCTGGGTCGGATAGGTGTCCAGCCCGAAGCCCTTGGCGACGCGGCGGATCTCTTCGTGCGCCTGCTCGATCAGGTCGAAGGTCCACTCTGACTGTTCCGGCAGCGCGCGCGGGTTTGGCGGGTCTTTTGGCATGGTCTATTTCGGCTGTTTTTTGAACAGCTCGCGGAATACGGGGTAGATGTCGGCCGGCGTGACGATCTTCTGCATCGCGAAATTGTGGTGGTGCTCGCGCACTTCGGAATACTGCTCCCACAGGTTCTGCGGCGGACCGTCGGTGATTTCCACGTAGGTGTAGTACTGCACGGCGGGCATGATGGTGTTTACCAGGAGCTGCTTGCACAGCACCGAGTCGTTGTCCCAGTTGTCGCCGTCGGAGGCCTGGGCCACGTAGCTGTTCCAGTCGCCCTGGCGGTAGCGTTCCTGGATCACCTTGTTCAGCAGGTGCAGCGCGGACGACACCACCGTGCCGCCCGATTCGCGCGAGTGGAAGAATTCGTCCTCGTCCACTTCCGCGGCGGCGGTGTGGTGGCGGATGAACACCACCTCGATGTGCTCGTACGCGCGCTTGAGGAACAGGTACAGCAGGATGAAGAAGCGCTTGGCGGTGTCCTTGCGCGTTTCATCCATCGAACCGGAGACGTCCATGATGCAGAACATGACCGCCTGCGTGGACGGCTTGGGAATCTTGATGCGGTTGCTGTAGCGCAGGTCGAACGGGTCGATGAAGGGAATTGCGTTCAGGCGCGTATGCAGGTGGCGGATGCGTTCGCGCAGCACTACCACGCGCGGATCGTCTTCCGGCGTGCCGTCGTCGAGCAGCATCTGCAGCTCGTCTTCCAGGCCCTCGACTTCGCGGCGCGGCTTGCCGCCCACCGCGATGCGGCGCCCGAGCGCGCCGCGCAGGGAGCGCAGCACGTGGATGTTCGAGGGCGTGCCGGCGATGTTGAAGCCGGCGCGCTGGGTGCGGAATTCGGTGGTCGAGGTGAGCTGGGTCTTGACCATGTTCGGCAGCTCGAGGTCTTCGAAGAAATAGTTCATGAATTCCTGGCGCGACAGCTCGAAGATGAAATCGTCTTCCACCGTCTGGTCGCTGTTGCCGGCGCGTCCGCGCCCGCTGCCGCCGCCGCCGCGCGGTCGGTTGAACTGGTCGCCTTTCTGGTATTCGGTATTGCCCGGGTTGACGACTTCCCACACGCCGCCGTGGGCGTGGCCGAAGTGGGGTTCGTTCACATCCTTTACGGGGATCGACACGCGTTCCCCGTTTTCGATGTCGGTGATCGAGCGGCCCTTGATGGCGCGCCCGACCGCATCCTTGATCTGCGCCTTGTAGCGGCGCAGGAAGCGATCCCTGTTCACTGCTGACTTGTTCTTGCTTTGCAAGCGTCGGTCGATGAGGTAAGTCAAAACGGGCCTCCTGCTTCGGTTCGTGTGGGCGCTGGCGCCTACATCTCCAATATACGCCGCTTACGCAAACGGGGAAGGGGACTGTCCCCGCAGGCGCGAACGCGGCAGGTCTGTCTCCCGGTGTTTTATCGTTGCCACTGAGCCCGAACACCGGGGGACGGTCCCCTGCGGGGACAGTCCCCTTTCCATCGTTACGAGGATTTCCGAACGCGCAGGTACCATTCGCACAGCAGGCGCACCTGCTTGGCGGTGTAGCCTTTTTCCACCATCCGCGCGACAAAGTCGGCGTGCTTGTTCGCGTCCTCGGCCGAGGCCTTGGCGTTGAACGAAATCACCGGCAGCAGTTCTTCGGTATTCGAGAACATTTTTTTCTCGATCACCGAGCGGAACTTTTCGTACGACGTCCACGCAGGATTCTTGCCGCCGTTGGTCGCGCGCGCCCGCAGCCCGAAGTTGACGATCTCATTGCGGAAATCTTTCGGGTTAGAGATGCCGGCCGGCTTCTCGATCTTCTCGAGTTCGGCGTTGAGCTGCTCGCGGTCGAACGATTCGCCGGTGTCCGGGTCGCGGAATTCCTGGTCCTGGATCCAGAAGTCGGCAAAGGTCACGTAGCGGTCGAAGATGTTCTGGCCATACTCGGAGTAGCTCTCGAGGTAGGCGGTCTGGATCTCCTTGCCGATGAAGTCGACGTAACGCTGGGCCAGGTGCTCCTTGATATAGGACAGGTATTTCTGCTCCTGCTCCGGCGGGAACTGCTCGCGCTCGATCTGCTGCTCAAGTACATACAGCAGGTGCACCGGGTTGGCCGCGACCTCGGTATTGTCGAAATTGAAGACCTTGGACAGGATCTTGAACGCGAAGCGGGTCGACAGGCCGTTCATGCCTTCGTCCACGCCGGCGTAGTCGATGTATTCGTGGATCGACTTGGCCTTGGGATCGGTGTCCTTGAGGTTTTCGCCGTCGTACACCAGCATCTTCGAGAAGATGGACGAGTTCTCCGGTTCCTTCAGGCGTGACAGGATCGCGAACTGGGCCATCATCTTGAGCGTGCCGGGCGCGCACGGGGCCTGCTCCAGCGAGGAGTTGCGCAGCAGTTTGTCGTAGATCTTGACCTCGTCGGTCACACGCAGGCAGTACGGCACCTTCACGATGTAAATACGGTCGAGGAATGCCTCGTTGTTGCGGTTGTTGCGGAAGGTCTTCCATTCCGATTCGTTGGAGTGGGCCAGGATGATGCCTTCGAACGGGATCGCTCCGAAGCCTTCGGTGCCCTTGTAGTTGCCTTCCTGGGTCGCGGTCAGCAGCGGGTGCAGCACCTTGATCGGCGCCTTGAACATCTCGACGAACTCCATCAGGCCCTGGTTGGCCAGGCAGAGGCCGCCGGAATAGCTGTAGGCGTCCGGATCGTCCTGCGAATAGTCTTCCAGCTTGCGGATGTCGACCTTGCCGACCAGCGAGGAGATGTCCTGGTTGTTCTCGTCGCCCGGTTCGGTCTTGGAGATCGCGACCTGGCGCAGGATCGAGGGGTAACGCTTGACCACGCGGAACTTGTTGATGTCGCCGTTGAACTCGTGCAGGCGCTTGACCGCCCACGGGCTCGGGATCGAGCGCAGGTAGCGGCGCGGGATGCCGTAGTCTTCCTCGAGGATGGTGCCGTCCTCTTCCTCGTTGAACAGCCCGAGCGGCGATTCGTTCACCGGCGAACCCTTGATGGCGTAGAAGGGCACCTGTTCCATCAGGTGCTTGAGCTTCTCCGCGATCGAGGACTTGCCGCCGCCCACAGGGCCCAGCAGGTAAAGGATCTGTTTCCGCTCTTCAAGCCCTTGTGCGGCGTGGCGGAAGTAGGAGACCACCTGTTCGATGACCTCTTCCATTCCGTAGAACTCCTTGAACGCGGGATAGATCTTGATCACCTTGTTCGAGAAGATGCGTGACAGCCGGGTGTCGTTGCGGGTGTCCACCAGCTGTGGTTCGCCGATCGCCGCCAGCATGCGTTCCGGCGCGCTGGCGTAGGTCAGGTGGTCCTTCTTGCACAGTTGCAAGTACTCCGCGAGGGAGTACTCCTCTTCGCGGGTACGCTCGTACCGAGCAGCGTAGTTGTCAAAAATGGTCATGTTGAATGTCCTTTTAAGTTAAAACTAATCACTGGCTGGCAGTCGAGTGTGCGGAAAGCCCGGCATCCTGCCTGGAGCCCGCGGTGGAGGTACTTCTTTTTTGGCCGGCGTCACCAGTGTTGTCGAGGTGCGCGGTAAGTGTTTTATGTACCCGGTCCGACGGGCTTCAGCGTGTGGAGTCAACGTCTTCTTACGCCTATGAAATTGATTATGTGCCCGATGATTTAGGAAGTCAAAGCGATAACTGATAAGTATTTGTAACAGTTCCAAGCTATTGATTCACAAGGCAAATTCTCGATCCAAAAGCGTTGTTGAGGGACTCGTCCGCAGCATGGCGCGAGCGCGTTGATTGACGTCAACGTTGCCGGTGCGTACATGCAAAAGCCTTGATTGATATTGCACGATTTCATTTCAAAGTGGCGCACGCGAAACATGGGTGAACAGCCTGGGGACCGTCCCCGCAGGGGACTGTCCCCCGGTGTTCGGGTGTTATCGGTAGCCTTCAAAACACCGGGGGACGGTCCCCTGCGGGGACAGTCCCCGACGTCCCCCAATGCGCTACACTCATGCACTATTGGAGAAATGACATGAATGACGAGCTGATCCGCCTGGTGCAGGGCATGCCAAAGGCAGAATTGCACATCCACATCGAAGGTTCACTCGAGCCGGAACTGATCTTTGCTTTGGCGCAAAGGAACTCCGTCAAGCTCGCCTATGCCTCGGTGGAAGAGTTGCGCCGCGCCTACGCCTTCACGGACCTGCAATCCTTCCTCGACATTTATTACGCTGGCGCCAGCGTGCTGCTGCACGAGCAGGACTTCTATGACATGACCGCGGCCTACCTGAAGCGCGCAGAGCAGGACAATGTGCGCCACGCCGAGATCTTCTTCGATCCGCAGACCCACACTGCGCGCGGCGTCCCGTTCGCCCACATCGTCAACGGCATCCACCGCGCCTGCCAGGACAGCCCGGTATCGGCGAGCCTGATCATGTGCTTCCTGCGCCACCTTTCGGAAGAAGATGCGATGGCCACGTTCGAGATGGCGCTGCCCTACCGCGACAAGATCATCGGCGTCGGCCTCGATTCGTCGGAGCTCGGCCACCCGCCCGAGAAGTTCGCGCGCGTGTTTGAACGCGCGCATGCGCACGGCCTGCACGCGGTCGCGCACGCGGGCGAGGAGGGACCGCCCGACTACATCCGCAACGCGCTCGACATCCTCAAGGTCGAACGCATCGACCACGGCGTGCGTTGCCTCGAAGACGAAGGCCTCACCTCGCGACTGGCGCGCGAGCAGGTCGCTCTGACCGTGTGCCCGCTGTCGAACGTGAAGCTGCGCGTGTTCGGCGACATGAGCCAGCACAACCTGCTCAAGCTGCTCGACGCCGGCCTGCTGGTGACGATCAATTCCGACGACCCGGCCTACTTCGGCGGCTACATGAACGAAAACTTCGAGGCGGTGTTCAAAACCCTGCCGCTGACGCGCGAACACGCGCAGCAACTGGCGCGCAACAGCTTCACCGCCTCCTTCCTCGACGGCGACAAGAAGCGCGCCATGCTCGCCGAAGTCGACGCGTACTTCGCGCAGAACGAAAGCGCCGCATGATCCGCCAGTCGATCCGCATGACCCTGCGCGACTGGCGCGCCGGCGAACTCCGTTTCCTGCTGGTGGCGCTGGTGGTGGCCGTGTCGGCGCTGTCGGCGGTCGGCTTCTTCATCGACCGCATGCGCGCCGGCCTCGAACGCGACGCGCACCAGCTGATGGGCGCCGACCTGCTGGTCAGCGCCGATGCGCCGGTGCGCGCGGAATGGCGAGCCGAGGCCGAGCGACGCGGACTGGTGCTGGCCGATACCGTGGTGTTCCCGAGCATGGCGCAGGTGGGCGAGGGCGAGCAGTCGCACTCCCAGCTGGCCTCCGTCAAGGCGGTCTCCAGCCTGTACCCGCTGCGCGGGCGGATGAAGCTTTCCAGCGACATCGCCGAGGCGACCCAGGGCGTGGGCGAATTCGCCGACGGTATCCCGGAGCCGGGCACGGTGTGGATCGACCCGGCGCTGGCAACCACGCTGCAGGTCCGGATCGGCGACACCATGCGCCTGGGCGACGGCCACTTCCGCATCGCGCGCCTGATCGCGGCGGAGCCGGACCGCGGACCGAATTTCGTCAACTTCGCGCCGCGCGTGATGATGCCGCTGTCGCAGCTGGCCTCCACCGGCCTGACCGACTTCGGCTCGCGCGCCACCTACCGCATGCTGGTGGCCAGCGAAGACATCAATGACAAGTCGGCGGTGTCCGGCTACCAGGCCTGGCTCAAGGCGCGCATCGCGCGCGACAACCTGAAGGGCGTGCGGATCGAATCGCTGGAAGAAGGCCGGCCCGAGATGAAGTCGACGCTGGACCGCGCAGACCGCTTCCTGTCGCTGGTCGGGCTGCTGTCGGCGCTGCTGGCGGCGGTCGCGGTGGCGATGGCGGCGCGCCGCTTCATGCTGCGCCACCTGGACGCCTGCGCGATGCTGCGCTGCCTGGGCATGACCCAGAACCAGGTCACGCTGCTGTACCTGGTCGAATTCCTTCTGGTCGGCCTGGCCGGCAGCGCGCTCGGCGTGGCGGTCGGTTTTGGCGCGCACTACGTACTGGTGGAGTCGCTGGCCAAGTTCGTCACCAACGACCTGCCGCCGATTTCGTGGGTGCCGGCCCTGCAGGGCCTCGCGACGGGCATGGTGCTGCTGGCCGGCTTCGCGCTGCCGCCGGTGCTCCAGCTGCGCAACGTGCCGCACAACCGCGTGATCCGGCGCGAGGCGGCGGCGCCCAAGCCGGCCGCGCTGGCGACCTATGGCCTCGGTATCGTCGCCTTCTGCGCGCTGCTGCTGTGGCAGGCGCGCGACCTGATGCTGTCGGCGGTGGTGGCGGGCGGCTTCCTGGCCGGCTTCGCGCTGTTCGGACTGGTTTCGTGGCTCGGGCTCCTGTCGCTGCGCGCGCTGCGCAATGTGTCGAAGAGCCAGTCGTGGCGCTTCGCCATCACCTCGCTGCGTCGCCGTCCCGGGACCACCGTGGTGCAGACCGTGTCGCTCGCGCTGGGCCTGATGGCGCTGCTGCTGCTGACCGTGGTGCGCAGCGACCTGATGGCCGCGTGGCGCACCGCAACGCCGCCCGACGCGCCGAACCGCTTCGTCATCAACATCCAGCCGGACCAGAAGGACGACGTCGAGCGCCGCATCGTGGCCGCCAACGTCAGTGAACCGCTGATCTATCCGATGATCCGCGGCCGCCTGACTTCGGTCAACGGCAAGGCGATCACCAAGGCCACCTACCAGGAGGAGCGCGCGCGCCGGCTGGCCGAGCGGGAGTTCAACCTGTCCACCATGAAGGAGATGCCGAAGGCGAACGAGATCGTGGCCGGCAAGTGGTTCAGCGACGCGCCGGGCACCAGCGAGGCCTCGGTGGAGGAGGGGATCGCCAAGACGCTCGGGTGGAAGCTGGGCGACGTGCTGCACTTCGACATGGCAGGCATTCCGGTGGATGCGAAGATCACCAGCTTGCGCAAGCTGGAGTGGGGCTCGATGCGGGCCAACTTCTTCGTCATCATCAACCCGGCGGCGATGGCCGATGCGCCTGCGACATACATGACCGCCTTCCACCTGCCGCAGGGCGGCTCGGCGCTGGGCGATTCGCTGACGCGCACCTATCCGAACCTGACCGTGATCGACGTTTCGGCGATCATCCGGCAGGTGCAGGACGTGATGGACCAGGTGGTGTCGGCGGTGGAGTTCCTGTTCGGGTTCACGCTGGCGTCCGGGGTACTGGTGCTGTATGCCGCGCTGATGGGATCGACCGACGAGCGGCGCCGCGAGGCGGGGCTGCTGCGGGCGCTGGGTGCGACCAAGGGGCAGCTGTCATGGGCGCAGCTGATCGAGTTTTCGCTGGTGGGCGCGCTGGCGGGCCTGCTGGCGGCGAGCGGCGCGACGGTGATGGGCTGGGCGCTGGCGACCTACCAGTTCAAGTTCGAGTGGACGCTGTCGCCGAACGTGTGGATCGCCGGGCTGGCGGTGGGGGCGCTGTGCGCGGTCACCGGCGGCTGGCTGGGGCTGCGCAACGTGCTGAAGCATCCGCCGCTCCAGACCCTCCGCGAGGCCTGATTTCCCGTCATCCCCGCGCACGCGGGGACCCATGCTGATTCCGTTGAATCGGAGAGGGTCCAGTTCAGACACTCACTATGGTTTCCCGCGTTCGCGGGGATGACGGGTCAGGCGGCGTGCTTGTGGCGCATCGCGCTGTTTTCCCGCATGAAGTCCGCATACGAGCGCGCCGGATGCGCCAGGTAGCTGTCCGGCAGGTCGAACATCGCCCAGTAGTAGCGCTCCGCGCCCTGGCAGGCCTGCGCCGGCTTGCAGTAGCGCAGCCAGTTCTCGCCGATCGCCGCGCTGTACATGCCATCCCCGTCATGGAAGAAGGGCACCAGGTGCCGTGCGTGGATCGCCGCCAGCAGCGAGGCCGGCGCCTTGTTGTCGCGCGCGACCTCGACATGGGCCTGCATGCTCGCGTCGGTCTCCACCACCATCAGGCTGGCCCGCCCCTCCGCGTCGAACATCAGCAGCCCGCCCGGGTTGGGGAACAGGTAGTGCTCCACTACGCGCAGCGGCGCGCTGATGTCGCGCACCAGTTCCGCGAAGGCGTCGTCGAACACGAAGCCGTAGCCATTCAGTGCAAGCAGTTCGCGCAGCGGGCCTGACTGGTCGGCGAAGTATTCCTGCTGGAGGGTCTGGATATCCGCCTCGAGGCGCTCCAGCGCGTCGTCGTCGCTCTTCTTGATGAAGCGGTCGATCAGGCCGCGGTTGAACGCCTCCACCGCGATCTTCTCGTCCGCCGCGCCGGTGAACAGGATCTTCTTGCACGGCAGGCCGGCGATCTCCTTGCAGAAGTCGATCCCGTTCATCTGCGGCATGGAGTAGTCGACCACCAGCACCGACGGCGTGTGGAAGCGCTCCGGCTGGAAGCTGATGCGGTGGATCTGGTCGATGTCGATCGCCACGCTGCACTGTTCCAGCGAACGGGTGTTGGTGTCGAAGCTGGCCGACAGCGGCGCGTGCTGCCAGTTTGCCCCGCGCGAGTGTTCGCGCAGCCAGGACAGCGCCGCGCGCGTGTCGTGAAAGCCCACGCTGGCCAGCGTCGGGTCGAGCTGGAACGACAGGCTGCGCAGGAAGCTGTCGCTGTCGTCCACGAGGACGGTCAGGCTGGGGTGCTGGTAGATGGGTAGGGACATGGTAGCGGCGGAGTGTCGAAGCGGGTGGCCGGGCGCGGCGCGAGCTTCGGGTTGGCGGGGAATTCGAGTACGAACATGGTGTAGGCGTGCTCGCGCGACAGGCAGCGGATGCTGGCGTGCCACGCATCCATGATGTCCTTGCACAGGGTCAGGCCGATGCCGGAACCGGAGCCGGGCGGGTAGGTGTAGAAGCGCTGGTAGATGTGCGGCAGCTCGGCGCTGGCGATGCCGCAGCCGGTGTCGATGAACAGCACGCGCGGGGTGCGGCGCGCGCCGTCGACCACGATCCGCACGCGGCCCTTGCCGGCGCGGTGCAGCGCCTTGAACGCGTTGCGCAGCAGGTTCAGGAAGATCACGACCGCGAGCTCGTGCTGCCCGCCGAACGAGAAGTCGCTCCGGATTTCGATCCGGACCGCATCGCGCTGGTCGCTTGAGGCGAACGGGTATCGCTTCATCACGTTGTGGATGACCGCCGACATCGGAACCATCTCGGTCGCGTCCAGCGTGCGCGTAACCGCGGTCGCCGACAGCAGGAACAGGTCGACCAGGTGGTTCATGTGGCGCACTTCGAACTGGATGCGCGACAGGGCGTCGCGCAGCGCGGCTGGGTCTTCCTGGTCGCGCGCGAGCATGCGCATCATGCCGCGAACATTGGCGTCCACGCTGACCAGCGGCGTGCGCAGCTCGTGCGATACGGTGGCCAGGCCTTGCGCCATCCCCGACATCTTTTCCTGCGCCAGCATTCGGCGGCCTACCTTGGCGAAGGCGATCACCAGCACCGTGAACGCACATACGGGGAACTGTTCGAGCACGACCCGGCTGCTGACGAAGCAGAATTCGCCGTGCGCCACTGAGCAGGCGGCCACCGCCAGCGATGCGCCGGCCAGGTAGGAAGCGAGCGCCCAGCGCAGGCGGAAGTGGAACAGCAGCACCAGCGCCATCAGCATCGACTGGCTCCATACCGGCGAGCCGGTGTTCATCAGGTACATGAAGGTGAACAGGAACGGGAGGGTGTAGGTGACGGCGGCGAACATGACGAACATGCGCCAGCGCTGCGGCATGGAGCGCAGGCCGGCCACGACCAGCAGGCACATGCCCATCCCGATCGCGTACAGCGTCAGGTTGCCGTAGGGCTGCGGGAACACATAGGTCCAGATCAGGTAGTAGAACGGAAGGCCGAACAGCCCGACCCAGGCCAGCATCAGGACGCGCAGGGTCTCCGGATCGTAT
>DASTVB010000184.1:0-4082 GCA_035759315.1 Telluria sp.
CAGCACGATTTCGGAAAGGCGGTAATACAAGTCTTCGCGGAAGCGCCCTTGCGTGGTCAGTTCCTTGAGCTTCTGGTGGGTCGCGCAGACGATCCGCACGTCGACCGGAATCTCCTCGTGGCCGCCGACGCGCTCGATGACGCGCTCCTGCAGGAAGCGCAGCAATTTCGCCTGCAGCGACATCGGCAAGTCGCCCACCTCGTCGAGGAAGAAGGTGCCGCCGTGCGCCAGCTCGACCTTGCCCTTGGTCTGTTTCGCAGCGCCCGTAAACGCGCCCTTTTCGTAACCGAACAGTTCGCTCTCGAGCAGGTTTTCCGGAATCGCGGCGCAGTTGATCGCCATGAAGCGCTGGTTGGCGCGCGGACTGGACTGGTGCAGCGCGCGTGCCAGCACCTCTTTACCGGTACCGCTTTCGCCGAGCAGCATGACCGAGGCCGAGGTCGGCGCGACCTTTTCCAGGCTGCGGCACAGCTTGAGCATGCCGGGGTCGCGGCTGATGATGCCCGCGGTCGGCGAATCGGCTTGCAACTGCTGCATGCGGCGGTTTTCCTGCTGCAGCGCGTGCAGGAAAAATGCGCGCTGCACGACCAGCCCGAGCACCTCGGGGTCGCACGGCTTCTGGTGGAAATCGTAGGCGCCCAGGCCGATCGCCTTGACCGCGTTGCCGTGGTCCTGGTTGCCGGTCAGGACGATGACGCGCGTATCCGGCGCCAGCGCCAGGATCTGCTGCAGGGTCGCCATGCCCTCGGTCGAGCCGTCCGGATCGGGCGGCAAGCCCAGGTCCATGGTGACGACGGCCGGTTCGTGGCGCCTGATTTGCGTCAGCGCCGCTTCGCGGTCGCCGGCGACGACGACGTCGTAGGCATCGAAACTCCAGCGCAGCTGCTTCTGCAGGCCCGGGTCGTCTTCGATGATCAATAATTTAGGTTTGTTCTGTGTCACTGCGATCCTCTGGCCGTCATGCGGCGCTTTCGGCAAGTTGGGTTTCTGCTGTGTAGAGCGGTAACAAAATGGTAAACGTGGTGCCTACGCGCGGGGTGCTGGCCACCACCAGCTGGCCGCCCAGCTCCTGGATATATTCGCGGCTTTCGAAGACCCCGATGCCCATGCCGGCCGACTTGGTCGAGTCGAAAGGTTTGAAGAGGCGCTCGCGGATGAATTCCTCGCTCATGCCTTCGCCCGAATCGGCGATGCGGATCAGCACCGAGCCCTCCTGGCGCGTCAGGTGGACCGACACGCTGCCGTCCGGCGGCGTCGCCTCGATCGCGTTCTGGATCAGGTGTCCGATGACACGCTCGAGGCGCTCGGCATCGGCCACCACCTTCAGCGCGGCGTCCTCGATCTCCAGCACCGGCTTGGGCTCGTAGGCGGCCTTCAACGCGACGGCCTGCTTGACCAGACGGGCCAGCGCCAGCGGCGCCACGTGCTCGGGAGACTCGCTGCGGCTGAGTTTTTGCAGGAGCAGGCGCATCTTCTGCACGGAAAAATTCACGGTGTCGATCATGTCGCGCTGGAATTCCGGGTTGTCGCGGTGCTTCTCGGCGTTACGCATCATGAGCGACAGTTGCGACACCAGGTTTTTCAGGTCGTGCACGACGAAGGTCGACATCCGGTTGAAGGATTCGAACTGGCGCGCGACCATCAGCGCCATCGCCGCGTCCTGCTGGGCCAGGTAACTGGCCGCCTGGGTGCCGGCAATCTTGAGCAGGTCGATCACTTCCCAGTTGAGCACGATGGAACTGCGCGGCTCGAGCAGCAGCATGAAGCCGAACAGGCGGCCGTGCGTAATCAGGGGCAGGACCAGCCGGCCGCGCGGGATATCGCACAGCCACTGCGGCAGCGTGACGCCCTCGTATTTTTCCGGCTCGCGCCGGTATTCCTCGAGATCGACCACCCACTGTTTGGTTTCCAGGTAATGGCAGAAGGCCGAATCGGCCGGCTCGGCGACGGGAACCGCCGGCAGGCGCCAGTTGGCGTGCGGCTCGAAGCATCCCGAATCGCGTCGCACCCAGAGCGCGCCGCCCGGGCTTTCCACCAGCCCGGCCACCGTTTCGATGGTACGCGCAGCCAGTCCCGGTCCGTGGTCGGACAAGGCCCGGGTAAAGCGCAGCCACTCTTCGCGGTAGTCGTAGTTATAGCGATAAAAATGCTTGCTGATGAAAACCTTCAGGCGCGAACGCAGTGCGCCGGAAAACAGGATGGCGCCCAGCAGGATCAGCGCGCCGAACAGGAAGGTGACCTGCATCACCGTGCCCCAGTTGCCGCCCAGGTAGCGCAGGTAATATCCGGCCAGGCCCATCGCCAGCAAATAAATCGCCGACCCGAACAGCGCCACGGAGTGGAACACCACGCGCCGCGACACGGCCAGCGCGGACGACCAGGTGGCGCTGCGTGCGATCGACACCCCGATCAGGGGCGCGATGAGGGCATTGACGATGCCGCGCGCCGCCCAGATATCGCCGTTGATTTCGCGGAACAGCATGGCATCGCTGTACAGGTAGAAGTCGAACACGAACATGGCGCCGATACCGAGGCAGGCAAACTTGATCGCCCAGCGGCCTTGCTCGTTCGTGTTGCGGTAGAGCTGCTCGACCAGCAGCATGCCGAGCACCGAGACCCCGACGTTCGAGGTGACACCCGGCACCAGGCCAATGCTCAGGAGCAGCTGGCTGCCCGCGTCGCCGCTGGCGACCAGCACCAGCAACACCAGGTAGGCGCCGGCGACCAGCGCCACGGAGGGCCGCAACCCAAAGGGCAGCGGACTGTTTTCTTTTTTGAAGTTGTCGATCAGGATGACCAGGAAGGCCGTCCAGACGCCGCTGCGCAGCAAGCCCAGGGTGCCGGTCAGCGCTGGCGAGGCAGTCGACTGCGTCGCCTGCCAGGCAAGCGCGGCGGCCCAGCATGCCGTGACGAGGCTGGCCACGGTGAGTATGGGCACATGCCGGCGGCTGCGGCCGCTCGTGAGCAAAAATGCGCCCAGGGACAGGAAGGCCAGCGCGGCGATCGAATAGGTATACGCGGCTATGTTAATCAACCTGCACCACCCATGACGGCAACGATTACCCGCATGTGGCCGGACTCAGCGGCCGCTGCGGAACAGCACGACCTTGAGCGTATCGATTAACACGAGCACGTCGAGGAACAGGCTGTTGTTTTTCACATAATAAAGATCGTACTGCAGCTTTTGCAAGGCGTCTTCGGCGGAAGAGCCATAGCCGTAGCGGACCTGGGCCCAGCCGGTGATCCCCGGCTTGATGCTGTGGCGCACGTGATAGTAGGGCACGACTTCGATCAGCTGTTCGACGAAATACGGACGCTCCGGACGGGGACCGACAAAACTCATTTCGCCCTTGAAGACGTTGACGATCTGCGGCAGTTCGTCGATACGCGTCTTGCGGATGAAGTTGCCGACACGGGTGACGCGCGGATCGTTCTGCGCGGCCCACTGCGGCTTGCCGCCTTTTTCGGCGTCGCTGCGCATGCTGCGGAACTTGTGCACCTTGAAGGTCGCGCCATCCTTGCCGACACGTTCCTGCGAATAAAAGACAGGGGCGCGGTCTTCCAGGTAGATCAGCAGCGCCGTCACCAGCATCACCGGAAACGCGGTCGCAAGGATGATCATGCTGCAGATGATGTCGAAGCTGCGCTTCATGAACGTGCGCATGAAGCTCTGGTCGAAGCCGCCCCCGAAGACGAGCCAGCTTGGCTGCAGGGAGTCGACCCGGATCTGGCAGGTTTCGCGTTCGAAGAAGGTCGCCGCATCGGTCACCTTGATGCCCTGCAGCTTGCAGTCGAGCAGCTCCTTGATCGGGAAGCCGCCACGCCGGTTCTGGACCGACACGACGATCTCGGCGGCGTTATAGGCACGCGCCAGGGTCACCATCGAGTCGCCATCCTTCATCTTCACCAGGTTGTTGGTAGGTACGCAGACTTCTTCGGACGGGATGGGGACGAAGCCGGCGATGTCATAGCGGTGGTAGCTGTTGCTTTGCATGGCCAGGTCGCTGCATTCCTTGGCCAGCGGACCCGAACCGAGGAACAGGATACGGGTCTGCAGATAGCGCAGCTCGGAGGTCTTGAAG
>DASTVB010000185.1:0-6249 GCA_035759315.1 Telluria sp.
CACGTGCCGGAAGGCGCGACGCCGAAGGACGGTCCGTCCGCCGGTATCGCGATGACCACCGCGCTGGTGTCTGTGTTCACCGGTATCCCGGTGCGTGCGGACGTGGCGATGACGGGCGAGATCACGCTGCGCGGCGAAGTGCTGCCGATCGGCGGCCTGAAAGAGAAGCTGCTGGCGGCGCATCGCGGCGGCATCAAGACGGTGCTGATCCCCGAGCAGAACGTGAAGGACCTGGCCGAAATCCCGGACAACGTCAAGAACAAGCTCGAGATCGTGCCGGTGCGCTGGATCGACAAGGTGCTGGAAATCGCGCTGGAACGCCAACCGACCCCGATCGTCGAAGCCGCGCCCGCGGTTCCGGTGACCGCCCCGGTCGACGGCGCCACCGAAGTAGTCAAGCACTAAGCAAAGGGAAGGGGACTGTCCCGGAACGGGACCGTCCCCCGCTCTTTAGCCCGCAACAATCGAAAGCGCCGAACTATCGGCGCTTTTTTTCGTCCTCGCCATTCCCGTCATCCCAGCGCTCCACCGTCACCCCCGCGCTCCACCGTCATCCCCGCGCTCCGCCGTCATCCCAGCGCAGGCTGGGATCCATACTGAGCGTCCGCGCGCCACGCTACCGCAGCACCACCGACGCATGGATCCCAGCCTTCGCTGGGATGACGGGTACGAGCGTCCGCGCGCAACGCCACCGCATTGCCGCCGACGCATGGATCCCAGCCTTCGCTGGGATGACGTTTGCGAGGGGCCGCGCGCCACGCCGCCGCATCGCCACCGACGCATGGATCCCAGCCTTCGCTGGGATGACGGTGGCCGCCGGGCCAGGAAGGCGGCTCCCGCGCCGCGGACGACGGCTGTTACTTTTGTCCGATTCGGCATAATCATGTTCGATTCCGCCAAACCGTTCGCCCCGGTCCGCCGTGTTATCCTGCCCGCTTTGTCCCGCCCCCGATCCAGATGAAGCCTTCTACACCCTTACTCTCCCTCCTGTTCCTGACACTCCTCGGATGCACCCGGCCCGCCAGCGAGGACGTGGTCACGATCGGCATCGCCGGCCCGCTGTCGGGCGAGATAGCCCACCTCGGCAAGGCCATGGAAAACGGCGCCGCGCTGGCGATCGAGGACCTGAACGCGCGCGGCGTTGTCATCGACGGCAAGAAGGTGGTGTTCAAGCTCCAGAGCGAGGACGACGCGGCCGATCCGAAGCAGGGCACCGCGGTGGCGCAAAAGCTGGTCGACGCGCGCGTCAGCGGCGTGGTCGGCCACGCCAACTCTGGCACCACCGTGCCGGCCTCGCGCATCTACAGCCAGGCCGGCATCCCGCAGGTCTCGCCGTCCGCCACCACGCCGGCCTACACCATGCAGAAATTCGCCACCGCCTTCCGCGTGGTCGCGAACGACAATATGCTCGGCACCGCGCTGGGTCGCCATGCGGCCGGTCCGCTTGGCGCGCGCAGCATCGCCGTGATCGACGACCGCTCCGCCTACGGCCAGGGCGTGGCAGACCAGTTCGTGAAGGGCGCGCGCGCCGCCAATCCGGACGTGAAGATCGTCGCCCGTGAATTCACCACGCCCAAGGCCACTGACTTCACGGCAATCCTCACCGCGGTCCGTGCGCAACAGCCCGACCTGATTTTCTTCGGCGGGATGGACGCCAGCGCCGGCGCGATGCTGCGCCAGATGAAGGCGCTCGGCATCACGACCCGCTTTATGGGCGGCGACGGCATCTGCACCGAAGCGCTGCCGCGCCTGGCCGGCGAGGGCATGCGCGACGGCGAGGTGCTGTGCGCAGTGGCCGGCGGCGTGGACGGCGCGCAGGCGCAGGTGTTCGATGCGTTCGTGGCGCGCTTCAAGGCGAAGTACGGCACCGACATCCAGACCTACGCACCGTACGCCTACGACGCCGTGATGGTGCTGGCCGCGGCGATGCAGCAGGCCGGCTCATCGCAGCCTGCGCGCTACCTCCCTGAGCTCAAGGGCATCAAGTACCAGGGCGTGACCGGCCCGATCGAGTTCGACGCCGCCGGCGACATCCGTCACGGCGCGCTGACCCTGTCCACCTACAAGGGTGGGCAGAAGCACAAGCTGGCGGTGCTGCGCTAGCATTTGGCGCGCGCCGCGCCAGGCGTCAAGCGGGTGTTTCATTCCAGCCTCACACTTGACACCAAATGCGCGCGCCGAGTCTAATACGCGCTGCGGTTTTTCTCTCCCAAGGATACGTAGTGAACAAAACAGATTTGATCGAAGAGATCGCCAAATCGGCGGACATCACCAAGGCATCGGCAACGCGCGCACTCGACGCAATGCTCAACGCAGTCACCACCACGCTCGCAAACGACGGCAGCGTCACGCTGGTCGGCTTCGGTACGTTTTCGGTAGGCGAGCGCGCGGCGCGCACCGGCCGCAATCCGCGCACCAAGGAAGCCATCAAGATCGATGCGGCGAAAGTCCCTAAATTTAAGGCTGGTAAAGCGCTTAAAGATGCTGTAAACTAATTGTCTTTCGGCGATGACCCATCGCCGAGGCAGCACAAGTTTCTGGAGCGGTAGTTCAGTTGGTTAGAATACCGGCCTGTCACGCCGGGGGTCGCGGGTTCGAGTCCCGTCCGCTCCGCCAGAAAGAGAAAATGGTCCGCCTCGCGCGGGCCATTTTTTTTATCTGTCACCGATACCTGCGGGTCCGTCGTCATCCCGGCGAGCTATGGATCCAGGTACGGGGCGCTGTCTGATCCGATCGGCTGCATCCAGGCACGTAGTTAATTGGAATGCCACTTGGCACCATGCTATACTCCAGCGCCACTTTCGACTCGTTGGAAGTGGCCGAATGCAGGAGGCGCCGCACTGCGGCGCCGCTGTCGCGTGGAGGCGGACCAGGTCCGCCTCTGTTCCATGTGATCCACCCAACACGAATTGTCTGCCCATGTTTGATTTTGTTCGTAACAACCAGCGCTTGATGATGGTCCTGCTGATGCTGCTGATCATCCCGTCCTTCGTCCTGGTCGGCGTCAGCACCTACGATTCCAGCGGCAACACGGACACGATCGCCACCGTCGGCGATCGCAAGATTACCCAGGTTGAGTTCGAAAACGCGCAGCGCGAGACGATCGACCGCTACCGCGAAGCGCTGGGCGCCCAGTTCGACCCGAAGATGGTCGACACGCCCGAGGAAAAGCAGCGCGTGCTCGACGGCCTGATCGCGCAGCGCGCGCTGGACGCCGAAATCGCCGGCAATCACATGACTGTGGACGACGCCACCCTGGCCTCGTTCTACGCCAAGACCCTGGTCGGCCCGGACGGCAAGTTCGACGTCGAGCAGTACAAGAACGCCGCCCTGCAGCAGGGCCTGACCACCGCCGGCCTCGACCAGATGGTGCGCCGCCAGCTCGCGCTGGAACAGGTCACCGGCTCGATCGAGCGCAGCGCCTTCGCACCGCGCAGCGTGTCGAACCGCCTGTCGGACATCCGCGAACAGCAGCGCGAAGCGCAGGAACTGATGTTCCCGGCCGCGCAGTTCGCGCCACAGGTCAAGGTCACCGACGCCATGGTCAAGGCCTTCTACGACAAGAACCCTTCGCTGTTCCAGGTGCCTGAACTGGCGCGCATCGAATACGTCGTGTTCGACAATTCGGCGGTCGCATCGCAGGTCGCGGTCACCGACGCCGAAGTCGCGGCCTTCTACGAGCAGAACAAGAAGCGCTACTCAACCGAAGAACAGCGTACCGCCAGCCACATCCTGATCAACGCCAGCAAGGACGCCCCGGCTGCGGTCAAGACCGCGGCGCGCGCCAAGATCGACGCACTGCTTGCGCAGCTGCGCAAGAACCCGGCCGACTTCGCCCGCCTGGCGCGCGAGAACTCGCAGGACCCGGGTTCGGCCGAACTGGGCGGCGACCTCGGCGTGACCGAGAAGGGCGCCTTCGTCAAGCCGGTGGAAGATGCGATCTACGCGCTCAAGCAGGGCGAGATCAGCAACGTGGTCGAATCGGAATACGGCTACCACATCATCACCGTCACCGACATCAAGCCGGCATCGGTGCGTCCGCTGGACGAAGTGAAGGCCGAGATCATGGCCGAACTGAAGAACCAGAAATCGGGCAAGAAGTACACCGAGATGGCCGAGACCTTCTCCAACACCGTGTACGAGCAGTCGGAAAGCCTGAAACCGGCGGCCGACAAGCTGGGCCTGCAGGTGCAGACAGCGGCCAACGTGACCCGCACGCCGAATCCGGCAGCCGGCGCGGCGCCGTACAACAACGCCAAGTTCCTGCAGGCGCTGTTCTCGGCCGATTCGCTCAAGAACAAGCGCAATACCGAAGCGGTTGAAATCGCGCCGAACACGATGATCTCGGGCCGCGTGGTGGAATACAAGCCTGCGACCGTGCGTCCGCTGGCCGAAGTCCAGGATGCGATCCGCCAGCGCGTGACCGTGGAAGAAGAAGTGCGCCTGGCCAAGGCCGCCGGCGAAGCGAAACTGGCCGCCGTCAAGGCTTCCGGCGACGCCACCGGCTTTGGCGAACCGAAGATCGTCACCCGCACCCAGCAGCCTCCGTTCAACCAGGCCGGCGCGATCGCCGTGCTCAAGGCGGACACCAGCAAGCTGCCGGCATACGTCGGCGTCGAGCTGCCGGGCCAGGGCTACGCGATCTACCGCATCAACAAGGTGCAGCAGTCGGCTCCTGACGTCGAGCGCCGCAAGTCCGAAGCCCAGCAGATCGGCAACGTGATCGCGCAGCAGGAAGTCTACGGCTACGTCGAAGCGCTGAAGAAGAAAGCCAAGGTCAAGATCAAGCGTCCGGTCACGACGCCTGCGACCAACGCCGCCGACTAAGCGATGGCAGCAAAATGAAACGGCACTCCTCGGAGTGCCGTTTTTGTTTGGGGACTGTCCCCGCAGGGGACCGTCCCCCGGTCTTTGCTAAACCCGGGCAGATCGTCCTGAAGATCAGGGGACGGTCCCCCGTGGGGACAGCTCCCCCAGCTGCTCGGCCGCCGCCGCGAAGTGCTCCGGCGCGATCCCCGGCAACTCCAGCGCCATCGCCTCGCCGTACTGCACGAAGTTGCGGTCGATCGAACGCAGGTAGGCCGGATCGTAATGCTGGTCCAGCAGCACCGCCACCAGCTCCTCGATCCTGCCGCTGTTGGCCATCGCATGCCAGGCATCGATTTTCTCGCGCCCGTGCAGCTTGACCAGGCAGTCCAGCTGGGCGTTGAGGATGGACGGATCGGCGGCGAAGTGGCTGTAGTCCTCCATCAGCAGGCGCACGCGATCCTCCAGCGACAGCGACAGCGCCACGCACGGCGACTGGCGCATCGTGTCCATCAGCGCATCCGGCACCCTCAGGTTGCCGACCTTCTTGCTCTCGGATTCGACGAACACGGGGCGCGAAGGATCGAAGCGGCGCAGCTTGTCCCAGATGCGGGTTTCGAACAGCTTCTGGCTTGGCTGCGGTTCGTCCGGCAGGTGGCCGAGCACGGAACCGCGGTGCGCGGCGAGCTTTTCGAGGTCGAGCACCTGCGCGCCGGCGGCGTCCATCACTTCCAGCAGGCGGCTCTTGCCGCTGCCGGTGGTGCCGCACACCACGCGGAACGACAGCTTGGGCGGTTCGGCCAGGTCGCTGCTGATGTGGGCGCGGTAGGCCTTGTAGCCGCCGTCGAGCTGGATGGCCGGCCAGCCGATGCGGGCCAGCACATGCGCCATCGACCCGCTGCGGTTGCCGCCGCGCCAGCAGTACACCAGCGGCTTCCATTCGCGCGGCATCCCCAGCAGGTGCTGCTCGAGGTGGAGCGCGATGTTCTTCGACACCAGCGCCGCGCCGACTTTCTTCGCTTCGAAAGAGTTGACCTGCTTGTACAGGGTCCCGACGCGCTCGCGTTCCGCGTCGCTCAGCACGGGGTAATTCACCGCGCCGGGCAGGTGGTCGAGCGCAAACTCCGACGGGCTGCGCACGTCGATGATCGCGTCGAACTGTTCCAGCTCCGGCAGGACCTGGCTGAACAACTGCAGTGCCGGATATTTCATCGTGCGCCGACCAGTTTGGAAAACTGCGGCCAGATGTTGGCCAGGATGATCGGATGCGCCGGCGCGGTCGGGTGCAGGCGGTCGTCCTGGAACAGCGCCGGCTTTTCGGCCACGCCATCGAGCATGAACGGCACCAGCGCGACCTTGTACTCCTTGGCCAGCTTGCCGTACACCCCGGCGAAGCGCTCGGTGTACTCGCGCCCGTAGTTGGGCGGCATGCGCATTCCGACC
>DASTVB010000186.1:0-14679 GCA_035759315.1 Telluria sp.
ACAGCCAGGGCGCGGCCGTGGCCACGATGCCGCCGGCGAAGGCGCGCACCGGGTCGTTCGGGAAGAACCAGAAGAAGTTCACCAGCCACGACACCAGCAGCAGGCCGGCCACGCCGGCCTCCGCGAACAGCAGGGTGCACAGCAGCCGCACGCCGGCGGGCAGGTAGATCCAGTTGATTCCCGGCACAAATTCGAGCCACCTGAACAGCAGCTCATTGACCGCCAGCGCAAGGAGGAAGACGACCATCGTGGCCAGGACCATCGAAACTTCAAAGCGGACCTGGTGATCGGCGGAGGGCTGTTGCATTTATGTTCATCCGGAAGTCGGCAGGCTGCCACAGCATATCCGGAAATCGCTGGTTTAAGGAAATAATGGTATAAAGCCGACCATGAGTCGCCGTTCCCGTCCCGCCGATATTTATTTGCGCTTCCTGCAGCTGTCCGAGGCCCTGCGCGGCCTGCCGTCGCTGCCGCCGCTCGACCCGCTGGAAGAACGCATCCTTGCGCTGGTCGCCCGCGTCGGCCAGGACCAGGCCCGCCTGTCGGTGCGCGACCTGATGGGCATGAGCGAATTCGGCGCCCCCGCCACGGTCCACTCGCGCCTGAAGTCAATGCGCGAAAAGGGCTGGGTCACCCTGTCCGATACCGACGACGCCCGCCGCAAGCAGGTCGAGCTGACCGCCGCCGCACTGAATCACTTCGACCTGCTGTCGAACTGCCTGCTTAAGGCCGCCAAGGGGCGCTGATCCCCAGGCGCCCCATCCGCGCCATCCCTGTTTCGCCAGCCCCGTTTCCCGCACTTTCCGCCCCGGGCGTGATATTTTTTTGGTAATCCGGGAACGCCGCGCGCGTTCCGGTCATCCAATGGCTGACGACACAAGGAAGCTCCATGCAAGCAAGCATCGCAAGCCCTCAGCCGGACCTGAACGACCTTGAACTGGCCGCCGCGGTCTGCGCCCGCGCGCCAGGCGCCTTCGAGACGCTGATGCGGCGCCACAACCGCCTGCTGTTCCGGGCCGCGCGCAGCATCGTCAAGGACGACGCTGAAGCGCAGGACGCGCTGCAGGACGCCTATCTCCAGGCCTACCGCAACATGCGCGCCTACCGCGGCGAGGCGAGCCTGCGCACCTGGCTGACCCGGATCGTCGTCAACGAAGCGATCGCCCGCTCGCGCAAGATGTCGCGCCGCGCCGAAGTAATCGATCTTGGCGCCGCGTATGGCGAAGACCACGAACAGGAGGCCGGCATGCCGCAGCAGCCATCTATCCAGGGGCCGGAGCAGGAGGCGCAGCGCGCCCAGTTCCGCCAGCTGCTCGAACGCCAGGTGGACTGCCTGCCCGAAGTGTTCCGCACGGTGTTCGTGCTGCGCGCGGTGGAGGAGATGAGCGTGGAGGAGGTGGCGGCGGTGCTTGCAATTCCCGAAGCGACCGTGCGCACGCGCTTTTTCCGCGCCCGCGGCATGCTGCGCGAGTCGCTGCACCGCGAATTCGATTTTGCCGTCGAAGATGCATTCGGCTTCGACGGGGCCCGGTGCGACCGCATCGTGGCCATCACGCTGGCCGCTTTGCGGCAGGCCGGCCAGGACGACGCGTAAGCCGCGGTGGCGGAACGCGATTTTCAAACCAGCGAAGGGGAACAAGGAAATGAACATCAAACCTGCAGCATTCATCGCAGCACTGGCACTCGTATTCGGCGGCACGGCGCATGCACAGGCGCCAAACGACGCGGAGATCGCCGCGATCGTGGTCGCCGCCAACTCGGTCGACATCGATGCCGGCAAGATGGCCAAGAAGAAGGGTTCGACCAAGGCGGTACGCGACTTCGGCCAGCGGATGGTCACCGACCACACCGGCGTCAACAAGCAGGCCGGCGAACTGGTGAAAAAGCTCGGCGTCACGCCAATGGAAAACGAGACCAGCAAATCGCTGCGCGCCGGCGGCAAGTCCACGCTCGACAAGCTCGGCAAGCTGAAGGGCGCCGAATTCGACAAGGCCTACGTCGACAACGAAGTCACCTACCACCAGGCGGTGCTCGATACCATCGACAAGACACTGATCCCGAACGCGAAGAACGCGGAACTCAAGGACCTGATCGTCAAGGTGCGCCCGGCCATCGACGCCCACCTGCAGCACGCCAGGCAGATGCAGTCCTCGATGAAATAAGGACCACCACGATGCGCACCCGTCACCTGGCGGCGCTTGCCGCCGTATTCGCCAGCGCCCTTGCCAGGGCGGGCAGCGCACACGTCGTCGTCATCGACGCGATGGAGTTCACGCCGCGCACGCTGGAAGTGAGAGCGGGCGACCGCGTCACATGGAAGAACAGGGACCCGTTCCCGCATACCGTCGCTTCCGCCACGGCCGGCTTCACGTCACCGGAGATCGGCACCGGAAAGTCATGGTCGATGGTGGTGCGCAGCCAGCGCGATGCCGACTACATCTGCACCCTGCATCCGACCATGAAGGGCCGGCTGGTGGTCAGGACGGCGCCGGCTAAGGCTCCTGGCCGTCCTCCACGCTCAGGATCGTCATCTTGAAGCGCTCCGACGCGGCGCCGGAATAATCGCCCGGCGGCATGTGCCAGGTGTTCCACCTGAAGTAGCCGGCCTCGCGGAAGCCTTCCATCGCGCGCACTCCCGCGTAGTCGAATCCGATGTCGGTAAACAGTCCGCTCCGGTGGGCCGCAGCCACGTCGTTGCGCAGGCGGATGCAGCTGCGCCGCGCGCCGAACGCGCGCCCGCCGGCCAACGCGTGCGCGCACGACACCGCTTCCGTGCTGGGCACGTAGTACGAGGTCGCCACGCCCGTGCCGACCAGGCTGGCCGCGCAGGGCGCCAGGTCCGCCGCGTTCGCGTGCGCGCCTGCCGGGAATTCGACCAGCACCGGATTGCCGGGCGCCCGCAGCCTGCGCAGCTGCCGTGCCAGCGCGTCGCAGGGCGCCCGCGTGCGCAGGTCCGGCGCGTGGATCCACACCCCCATGCGGTTGGCCGCCGCCACTTCGAACACATCGTCCAGGCTTAGGCCGGAATCCATCCCCGCCAGGCTCGACACCGACAGCCTGCCGTCGCTCCCGATCGCGACCGCCAGTTCGATGCAGTCCGCCACGAGCCGGCTCCGGACCAGCGTGGCCATCGAATCCACGCCGCGATAGCAAACCCGGCTTGCGCTGTTGGTCTTGTTCCTGGTCGCGCTGTAGGAACGCGATGCATGGTCGCTGCGCTCGACGGCTGGCGCGGCGGTGGCCGTGCGTTGGCGGTTGATGTCCACATAACTGAGGCCGGAAGCGGTTTCGCGCACCACGATCGGCGGATGGGTCGCGTGCTCGCCGATGACGGGCGTCTCGATCACTTTCGCTCCCTCGCTGGCCTTGATCTTCAGTCCGAGCAGGTCCAGCAGCGTGGACGGCAGCTGCGCCAGTGTCGCATCGTTACCGGACGCCGCCAGCGCGCGGTACTTCTCCCACGTATGCGGCATGCGGAGGCGCGCGGCGTCGTTGAAGTAGACCATGAAGGGCACCCGCGCCATCTCGTGGATGAACTGCGAGGAATCGTGGGCGCGCCCTGCAAACGGCGCGTCGCCGTGGTCGGCGAAGTACACCAGCAGCATCGGCCGCGGCGCCGCGCGGACGAACGCCACCGCGCGCGCGACCGACTGGTCGATGTACCGGATTGCGGCGTCGTACTCCTCGACCCGTTCTCGGAACGGGATCGCCACGCCGCGAGCCGGCGCGAAGCGCTCGTCGACACGGTGCCGGTAGGCCGCCGGGATATTGGCGAAATAGCCGCCGTGGCCAGAGTAGGAATGGAAGAAGGCGATCCGCGCACCTGCGGGTTTGCCCTGGAACGCTTCGCCGATCTTCTGGTGGAAGAAGACGTCGTCCCACGGCTTGGCGACCTTGTCGTCGTTGTTTCCAACCTTGCGCGTGTCGCTGCCGTAGATCGCGCGCGCATGCTTGAAGATGATCGAGGACGCCATGTTCCAGGTGCCGGTCTGGCCCTGGTTGCTGACCAGCGTGGTGCCGATCCGGTTCGATTCCAGCAGGTCCACCAGCGAGAGCCGCCGGCGCTTGTGGATCGGCAGGTAGTTGTCCCCGCCGTCGATGCCGAAGGAGAGCGCTTCCAGCAGCGACGGGCTGGTATGCGTGTGGGTGGAAAACACGCGGTCGAACACCAGCAGGTTCGGGTCGCTGTCCCTGATCTTCTGCAGGGCAGGGGTGGTGTCGCGCGGATAGCCGTAGATCCCCATGTTCATCGTGGAGGTCGACTCGCCGATGTACACCAGCATGTCGACCTTGCCGCCGCCCGCCGCCAGCGCCGGCGCGGGATTGGTGAAGTTCTTCCGGGTCTCCGTATACACCTCGGTGTTCTTGATGAACAGTGCGATTGGTTCGCTGACCGTGTGGTGGACCGCCACGCCGATGACCGTGGCCGCGAGCGAGAATTTGATGTACGAGTAGTGGCGCGTGGTGACCTCGCGGCGCCGCAGCAGCACGCGCAGCGCCTGGTAGCTGGCGACGGCGGCAACCAGGTAGCACAGCAGGACCTTCCAGCTGAAGTTGGGCGTGATCGCTTCGTGCAGGGTCTGTGCCCAGAACACGGCTTCGTCCACGTCGAAGGCCTGCGCTTCCGAGAACGAATCGCCGCCGAGGTTGGTGACGAACCGGGTGAGCGGCGCATGGAAGCTGACCCACAGGATCCCGGCCAGGAACATCAGCTTGGCCTTGATCCATTTCTTCTGGCGCAGCAGCAGCAAGGACAGGTGCGTGGTGCCGATGAAGAACAGGTACTCGCCCATCCGCTGCGCGGCCGCATTGCGCACGCCCGCCAGCGATTCGCGCACGCCGGGGACCAGGTTCAGCGCGACGATGCCGACCAGCGCGCTGCAAACGGAGATCGCCAGCATCGCCAGGACGATCGAGGTGGTATTCAGGGGGCGAACGGCCGCCTTTGCTGGAACCCGTTCAGGGCGCGCGGCAACGACGACGTTGTCGAGGACTCGATTTTTCTGCATCACTGGATCCCGGGAGCCTACGGCCCGGAAAATTTGCTGGTCCAGTGAGTGTTAATCTTTTGTGTAGATTGATTCTTAAGATGGGCCAAGACCCCTGCGGATAGCCGCGTCCCATTTGCGTTTTCGCCACAAGGGGAAGGAAAGGGGAAGGGGACTGGCCCCACAGGGGACCGTCCCCCGCTCTTTATTAACCGAAGCCCCCCAGAGCCATTATTCCTGCGGCGGCTCCGCCTTCAGCACCGCCATCCTGTACCGCTCCGAGACCGCTCCAGCGTACGATTCCGGCGCCACATTCCAGGTATTCCACTTGAAGTCCCGCGCCGCCTTGACCGCCTCCATGGCGCTTTGCGCCCCATGGTCAAACCCGATGTCGGTGAACATCCGGCTGCGCTTAGCAGCCGCCAGGTCCTTGCGCAGCCTGGAGCAACTGCGCGCCGCATTGAACCGCCCGCCCTCCGCCAGCACGCGCGCGCACGCCGACGCCTCCGCATCGGGAACCTGGTACGAGGTGGCAACGCCCAATTTCCCCAGCCTTCCCGAACAGGACCTGAGTTCCGCCGCATTCGCATGCGATCCGGACGGGAATTCAACCATCACCGGATGAGCCGGTGCGCCGTTTCCGCCGAGGTAATCGGTCAGTGCGTTGCACTGCGCGCCGCTGCGCAGTTGAGGCGCGCGGATCCACAAGCCCATGCGGTTGAGGGAAACGACTTTCAGCACGTCCTCCATGCGGATGCCGGTATCGTTGCCGGCCGCGTCGATAACCATTGGCTTGCCGTCGGCTTTCGCGCCCACGGTGAGCTCGATGCAGCCTGCCACCAGCCGGCTCCGGACCAGCTTTTCGACCGAATCCACGTCGCGGAAGCAAAGGCGGCCTGCGTCTTTCGCCGTGTCACCGGCTGCCGTGTACAGCCGCGTCGCGGCGTCGCTGCGGTCCTCCGCGTTTGCCGCGGCGGCCGGCGCGGGGGCGGCCTTGCGATTGATGTTCACATAGGTCACGCCGGACGAAGTCTCGCGCACGACGATGGGCGGATGCGTTACCTCTTCACCGATAACCGGCATTTCGATGACCTTGCGGGCCTCGCCATCTTTCAGGCGCAGGTTGACCAGGTCCAGCAGCGTGGACGACAGCTGTTCCAGCGAGGCGTCGCGGCCCAGGGCAGCCAGTGCGCGGTATTTCTTGTAGGTCGCCGGAATGCGCAGGCGCGCCGCATCGTTGAAGAAGATCATGAACGGCACGCGCGCCATCTCGTGCACGAACTGAGAAGAATCGTGCGCCTGGCCGGCATACGGTGCATCGCCATGGTCCGAGAAATACACGAACACGATCGGGCGCGACTGCCGGCGCGCCCATTCGATCGACTGCGACACGTTGTGATCGATGTACCTGATTGTCGAATCGTAGTCCTCTACCGGGCCAGGGAGTGGTCCTTCGGCGCCGGCAGCGGCGCCTTCGCGGTGCATGCCGAAACCGTCGTCGAGGTGTTTGCGGAATTCCGGCGGAACGTATTCGTAATATTCGCCGTGGCCTGCATACGAGTGGAGGAAAGCGACCTGCGGACGCGCATCGCGTTCCGCGAAAGCGGTCCCGATATGCTTCTGGAAGAACTCACCGTCCCAGGGCTTGGCGATCATGTACTCGTTGTTGCCGGCGAAGCGGGTGTTGGTGCTGTAAGTCGAGCGCGCGTGCTTGAAGATGATCGACGAGGCCATGCTCCACGTGCCGGTCTGCCCCTGGCTGCTGAACAGGACGGTGCGCATGCCGTTCGCGACGAACAGGTCCACGATCGACACGCGCTTGCGCTTTTCGATCGGCAGGTAGTACTCGTTGCGGTCGACCCCGAACGACAGCGCCTCCATCAGCGACGGGCTGGTGTGCGTATGGGTAGAGAACACGTTGTTGAACACGACCAGGTTGCGGTCGGTATCCTTGAGCTTCTGCAGCTTTGGCGTCGTATCGCGCGGGTACCCGTAGATGCCCATGTTCATCGCGGAAGTCGACTCGCCGACGTACACCATCAGGTCGACGCCTTTCGAGGGCGACGCCAGAACCGGCGCGGCATTGTTGAATTTGTTGCGTGCCCCGGAATACACCGCAGTGTTCTCCATGAACAGCTTCACGACGTCGCTGAGCGTGAAGTACAGCGCCACGCCGACCAGCAGCGCGGCGACCGCATATTTGACATGCGAATAGTAGCGTGCGGTGATCGCCTTCTGGCGCAGGGCGAAGCGCAGCGAAAAATACGTGGCAAGTGCCGCGGCCATGTAATACACCATGATCGACCACTCGAAACTCGAGTTGATGGTCGCGTTCAGCGTCTGCAGCCAGAACCTTGCTTCGGCAATGTCGAAACTCTGCGCTTCGGAAAGAGAATCGCCACCGAGGTTGCTGAGGAAGTAGACGGACGATCCGTAGAAGCTGGCCCACGCCACGCCCGCGGCAAAGATCAGGCCCGCGCGTATCCAGTTCTTCCGGCGAAGCTGCAGCAGCGCGATATGCGTCGTGCCAATGAAGAACAGGTACTCGCCATAGCGCCAGCGCACGATGTCGTGCAGTGACGTCCCCCATTCCTTGAGGGTCGGGTGCATGCTGAGCCCCATCACCACGATCAGCGCGCTGCACACCAGGATCGACAAGGTCGCCAGGACGACGGAGCTGCCAGGAATCGGGAAAGACCAGCGCGATGCTGCGGAGCGGTTTGGAGTGGCGGGCGCGTCTGGCATTGCCGCCGGATTGGTAGTGGTCATACGTCGTTGTCAGGTTGGAAATGCTGCTGGGCAATGCCAAGCAAACCCGGGATTGTAGACGCAGACGGGGAAAAAGCGGTTGTTCCGCGGCACAAAAAAGCTCCTGAAGAGGAGCTAGTGGTATGGCCGAAGCGAGGTGGTCTGATCTGCGAAGGCCGGAAGCCGGGCACGCTCGTGGCCTCGATCGAGGCTCGGCAGTTCCCTCACATGCCGGCTTTAATGCGAATCTTTTATGCCTGCATAAGCCGACCCGTGTCCTATACTGAATTGGATGGATCCTGCGAGGGTTGGCCGAACAATCCCGCGGTCCGGAACGAGTGCAATGTGCACCGACGCGCCAGCAGTCGGTCACCGTTCCCCGGCAAGCTATTTCGCTCCTGTCATGCTTCGCGCACCCTCTCAGGGCACATCGCACCTGAAAGCCTGTCCCACCTCGACTGTCATGGAGGTCCCATGAACTCAAGAATAATGGGCAGTATCTTACTTGCCTTATCCGGCGCTTTCCTCATCCCCGGTTACGCCCATGCGGGCCTGGAGTCCCGCATGAGCAACTCGAATGTCATCTTCAGCGTGATCGACCTGACGCCAGGTGACAGTTCGACGGCGGGATTCCGTATTATTCCCTCGACTTACAACATGTTCACCGACGTGGTGGCAGCCGATCAGATCTTCCACTTTGACGGGGTGGCGGCAGCTCCCGGCATGCCGGCCAGTGTTCAGGTCAACGAAGGAGATTCGATGGCCAGGTCGAGTACCTCGGGCACTTTCGGCGAACTCGACACGCACGCTTTCGTGTCCGCGTACCCCAGCGGAATACATGCCAACGCAAGCGCGTCTCAGGATGGCGTGGTCGAATTGTATCCACACTCCGAGCTCATTATCCGCGGCCAGCTGATACAGACCGTCGAATGGAATCCCGAGCCTCTTGCGTTTGATTTCAACTCGACTGGCTTCATCAACATCGGAATCCGTTCGGGCGCGCAGTTTACCGGCATTACTCGCACACTCAGCCTGTTTGGAATCGACGAGGCGAGCAGCACGCGCCAGGAGGAGGACTATATGCTCACCTTCGCAAATCACAGTGACGAAACCGTGCTCCTCACCTTCGACGCCTACCTGACGAGTGGCGTGCAAATTCTCGCCGTGCCCGAGCCTGCCATGTTCCCAATGCTAGGCGCGGGCGTGCTGGTAGTGGCAGGCTGGCGCCGTCGCGCGCGCAGGCAGGAGGCCGTATGAGCACGCGCATTCGTAGCCTATGCGCACTTTGCGCAGGCATCGCCTTAATGGCATCGCCATTGTCCCGCGCCGATATGGTCACGACCATCAATATCTCACGCGTCGCGTTCACGACTATCGATCTCGCGCCTGACGATGGCATCGCCGCGCGCACCGACGTGCTTACCATGCGCACGAACCTCACGGCCTATATGAGGACAGCCGACGAGTACTGGTCCGACACGCGCACCCCGGCACCATTCAGTCCTGCTTCGGCACACATCGGTGCGGTGCAATCCTCGGTCACCGCCGCCGTCGACGGTACAGCTGGTAACGGCAGCCTGCTTATCGACCTGTCTGGAGCTGGCGACGGGATCGAAGCGAGCGCACGGTCTGAACAAGTCGTCACACTGGTCGTCACCCCATATTCCCGGCTTTCGATTTCGGGTCACATGTTGATGAGCGGGATATGGGCTGATCCAAATGTCATCCCTTATCAGACAGACACCATTTTCCATACCTATCTGACTCCCGATTTGCCCGGCGCGGGGAGCATCCGCCAACTTCGCGTACATGGCGATGAATTTCCGTCGAGCAGTCAGCAGGAGGCGGACTACCTCCTCACGTGGGAAAACAATACGGCGGAATACCTGACGCTCGAGTGGAGAACCGTGAACCAGGTAATAAGCAGGGTTGGACCATCGCTGCCAATACCGGAACCGAATGTCTTGCCGATGCTGCTGGCCGGACTATTTGTTTTCGGCACCCTCAACATTCGGCGTTCGCGCCAGGGATCGGAGGGTGGGCTGGCGCTGGGGACTGCGCGGGCGTGCGGAGGCAGGCGGCGGCCACGTTGAAAACGACAAAGCCCCACTGGCTGGGGCTTTTGAAAATCCTGATTACAGGGAAATCCTGGTCGGGGTGAGAGGATTCGAACCTCCGGCCTCTACGTCCCGAACGTAGCGCTCTACCGGGCTAAGCTACACCCCGACGGTGTGCTTCGCGATTCTGATCAGTTCTAATTCTGCAAGTGTCAGTGGTTCCTGTCAACAGCGAATGTACAGAGTCTTAACATGGATTGTTTGTACACGCTGTCGGGCAGGTCGGCGATCGCGCCGGCCGCGCGCTGGGCCGCCCCTTCCGCCGCGCGCCGGGTGTAGTCGAGCGCGCCGCTGCTGGTGATCGCGGACAGCACGGCGTCGAATTGCGCTTCGTCGCCGGTTTCGATGCAGCTGCGTACCAGTTCGCGCTGCTCGGTGGTGCCGTGTTCCATCAGGTAGATCAGCGGCAGCGTCGGCTTGCCTTCGCGCAGGTCGTCGCCGACGTTCTTGCCGATTTCGGAAGCGTCGCCCGCATAGTCCAGCACGTCGTCGATCAACTGGAACGCCGTACCCAGCGAACGACCGTATTCACCGGCCGCTTCGATCTGCGCATCGGTCGCGCCCGAGATCAGCGCGCCCAGCTCGGCCGCCGCCTCGAACAGCTTGGCGGTCTTGGAGCGGATTACCTTGAGGTAGCTTTCCTGAGTCACGTCCGGGTCGTGCATGTTCAGCAGCTGCAGCACTTCGCCTTCGGCGATCACGTTGGTGGCGTCCGACAGGATGCGCATGACCCGCATATTGTCCAGCGCAACCATCATCTGGAAGGCGCGCGAGTACAGGAAGTCGCCCACCAGCACCGAGGCCGCGTTGCCGAACAGGGCGTTGGCGGTCTGGCGGCCGCGGCGCATCGAGGATTCGTCCACCACGTCGTCGTGCAGCAGGGTGGCGGTGTGGATGAACTCCACCACCGCGGCTAGTTCGTGGTGCGCCTTGCCTTTGTAGCCATAGGCGTTAGCCACCAGCAACACCAGCACTGGCCGGATGCGCTTGCCGCCCGCGCTGATGATATATTCAGCGATCTGGTTGACAAGGCTGACCTCGGAATGCAGCCGCTGGCGGATCACCGTATTGACGGCTTCCATGTCGGCGGTGATCGCGTGGGCAATGTTGTTCTGTGCGGCGGTGTTGGCGGAGGACAAGGCAGACCTGCGTTATTCGTTGAGTGCGGCGATTATACGACAATGGCAACAGTTCGCGCCCGCCGGCCGACCAACTCGTCTGTACGGCCGGCGCCTGCCACCGGCCGCTCGTTGCCGACATACCACGAACCTCCCGCGCTTAACAAGCCTTTTGACTCGAAATCCCATCCCATGTATAATCTGCGGTTCCCCGGCGTCAAGCCGTGGGTCTCGATTAACATTTGATGAGGTTTCAAATCATGTACGCGGTCATAAAAACCGGTGGCAAGCAATACAAAGTTGTCGCTGGCGAAAAACTTAAAATAGAACAGATACCGGCTGACATTGGTTCCGAACTCACCATCGATCAAGTCCTCGCAGTAGGCGCGGGCGACACCATTAAATTTGGTGCGCCCCTGGTTGACGGTGCTACGGTACTGGTGAAGGTAGTTTCCCAAGGTCGCCACGACAAGGTCCGCATTTTCAAAATGCGCCGTCGTAAGCACTACCAGAAACGCCAGGGCCATCGCCAGAACTACACCGAAATCCAGGTCGTTTCGATCAACGGCTAATCGCCGCGATCCGACATCCCAGTACTTAAGGAGCATCTAAATGGCACACAAAAAAGGTGGCGGTACTACCCGCAACGGCCGCGACTCAGAATCAAAGCGCCTTGGCGTTAAGGTTTACGGCGGCCAGACGATCAATGCAGGCGGCATCATCATCCGTCAACGCGGCACCCCGGTGCGCGCTGGCGTCGGTGTTGGCACCGGCAAGGATCACACCCTGTTCGCGCTGGTTGACGGCACTGTCAAGTTCGTCAAAAAGGGCGTCGGCTCGAAGCAGTTCGTGACCGTCGTCGCAGCTGAAGCAGTAGCAGCGTAACAGCACGACCTGTCGTATCCTGTAAGGCGCAAGCCTTCCACTGAAAGGCTCTGCCAACGGTAGGGCCTTTTTGTTTTTTTAAGAGCGGTAAAAATCATGAAGTTCATCGACGAAGCAAGAATCGAAGTCATCGGCGGAAATGGCGGCAACGGCTGCGCATCGTTCTGCCGCGAGAAGTTCCGCCCGTTCGGCGGTCCTGACGGCGGCGACGGCGGCAAGGGCGGCTCGATCTGGGCCGTGGCAGACCGCAACATCAACACGCTGGTCGACTTCCGTTTCTCCAAGGTGCACAAGGCCAAGGACGGCGAACCCGGCCGCGGCTCTGACTGCTACGGCAAAGGCGCCGAAGACGTCTACATGCGCATCCCGGTCGGCACCCTGATCGTCGATGAAACCAACGGCGAGATCATCGCCGACCTGACCGAACACGGCCAGACCGAACTGCTGGCCAAGGGCGGCGAGGGCGGCTGGGGCAACATCCACTTCAAGTCCTCGACCAACCGCGCGCCGCGCCAGAAAACCGAGGGCAAGGAAGGCGAACGCCGCGAACTGCGCCTCGAGCTGAAGGTGCTGGCCGACGTGGGCCTGCTGGGCATGCCGAACGCCGGCAAGTCTACCTTCATCACCGCCGTGTCCAACGCGCGCCCGAAGATCGCCGACTATCCGTTCACGACGCTGCACCCGAACCTGGGCGTGGTGCGCGTGTCGCACGAGAAGAGCTTCGTGATCGCCGACATCCCTGGCCTGATCGAAGGCGCGGCCGAAGGCGCGGGCCTGGGCCACCAGTTCCTGAAGCACCTGCAGCGCACCAACCTGCTGCTGCACATCGTCGACCTGTCGCAGTTCGAAGAGAACGTCGATCCGGTCAAGGAAGCCAAGGCGCTGGTCAAGGAACTCGAAAAGTACGACCCGGCACTGGCCGAGAAGCCGCGCTGGATGGTGCTCAACAAGCTCGACGTGGTGCCGGAAGCGGACCGCAAGAAGGTGGTCAAGGACTTCGTCAAGCGCATGGGCTTCAAGGGTCCTGTGTTCGAGATCTCGGCGCTGAGCCACGAAGGCTGCCCGGAGCTGGTCAACGCCATCTACAAGCACCTCGAAGAGACGCGCAAGGTCGAGCACCGCGCCGAGGAAACCACGATCACGGAAGAAGCGCGCGCGATCCACTCGATCGATGCCGACGACCCGCGATTCAAGGTTATCGACTAAACTAGCCGGGAAACCAGCATGACGAAAGCGGCGCTGCGCAGGCATGTGCTGCATGCGGTAGCCACGCTAAGTTCGCTCGGGGCGCTTGTTGCGATACTCGATCCGGACCGCGTGGCCGCCGTCATGGGGCTGTTTCTCGTTGGCGTGAACGGCTACAGCCAGTTCTACGCCATCTACGTCGGCGTCAGGCTCGCTACCGCGGTGCTGGCGCTGTGCGCGGCGAAGCAGGGCGACCAGCCGCTGCTGGGCGACCTCACCGCGATGTTCCTGCTCGCGCAACCGGCCGGCCGCCTGGCGGTGGCCAGCGTGATCGGGCTGCCCCAGGGATCGCTGCTGGTTGTAAGCGTGCTCGAAGTGGCTGGCGGCGTGTTGCTGCTGGCGCTGCGGCCCGCGCCAGTCAACGCACCGCCCAGCGCCGATGAAATCCGTCCTTCTTCCAGCCGAACGCACCACCGCTAACCCGTCATCCCTGCGCACGCGGGGACCTGCAGCTAGCATGTCATCCCCGCGCACGCGGGGACCCATAGTGAGCGCGCACTTGCCCCGTGATCCGATCAGCATAGGTTCCCGCATGCGCGGGAATGACGGAGGAGCGACGCTATGACCTCCGTGCTGCACGCCGCGAAACGCATCATCGTGAAAGTCGGCTCCTCGCTGGTCACCAACGAGGGCAGGGGCCTGGACGCGGCCGCCATCGCCAACTGGGCCACGCAGGTCGCCGCACTGCGCGCCATGGGCAAGGAAGTCGTGCTGGTCTCGTCCGGCGCCATCGCCGAAGGCATGCTGCGGCTCGGCTTCGACGCCCGTCCCAACGATATCCACGAACTGCAGGCCTGCGCCGCCGTCGGCCAGATGGGGCTCGCCCAGATCTACGAAACCAGCTTCCGCAAGCACGGCATCGGCACCGCGCAGGTGCTGCTCACGCACGCCGACCTGGCCGACCGCGAACGCTACCTGAATGCGCGCTCCACGCTGGCCACGCTGCTGCGCCTCGGCGTGGTCCCGGTCATCAACGAGAACGACACCGTGGTCACCGACGAGATCAAGTTCGGCGACAACGACACGCTGGGCGCGCTGGTCGCCAACCTGATCGAAGCCGACGTGCTGGTGATCCTGACCGACCAGCACGGGCTGTTCAGCGCCGATCCGCGCAAGGACCCGGCCGCGCAGCTGGTGCGCGAGGCGAAGGCCGGCGACCCGGCGCTGGAAGCGATGGCGGGCGGCGCCGGCAGCAGCCTGGGGCGCGGCGGCATGCTGACCAAGATCCTGGCCGCGCGGCGTGCTGCGGGCTCCGGCGCGCACACCGTGATCGCCTGGGGGCGCGAGCCGGACGTGCTGACGCGGCTAGCGCACGGCGAAGCGATCGGCACGCAGCTGCTGGCGCAGACCGGCACCCTGAGGGCGCGCAAGCAGTGGATGGCGGATCACCTGCAGACGGCGGGGCGCTTCGTGCTCGATGCGGGAGCGATCGAGAAGCTCACTCATGGCGGCAAGTCGCTGCTGCCGGTGGGGGTGGTGGCGGTCGATGGGGAGTTCGGGCGCGGCGCGGTCATTACCTGCGTCAGCGAAGGCGGCGTGCCGGTCGCGCGCGGGCTGACCAACTACACCAGCGGCGAA
>DASTVB010000187.1:0-96255 GCA_035759315.1 Telluria sp.
ATATCGCCTCACTGCCCGTGGAATCAATCTGCTTAGCTCCAGCGACCCCGATGAGTTGGCCGATCATCTTCTCACTCGTGTACTAGGAATCGACAACCTTATTGATTTGTTGCGCACAGGCACTAAAACGAAGCCGGAGATTATTCAACATCTTAAAAAAGTAAACCCAGGTTGGACCGCCGACTATGGTCCTAGCTCGATCATCGGCTGGCTTGCCAGCATGGAAGTCATCGAGTATCTGCCGCAAAGACACGTCCAGCTCACGCCCAGAGGTGAGCGTTGGGCCGAAATGATAACGTGGTCTCCGTCGTGTTTGCCAGCCGTACACACGGAAATTATCGCCGTACTTGAACCGGCAACCTCCTGTGTAGACGTAGGATCGTTTTCACAATTGAAGACGCGTCTGGATGAACTAATTTTAGGGAAGCTGACCTATACAGATGAAGTAGTGAGGCAGTTGCACGCCGGCTTATGGGCTCATCCAGTGCGGCACTTCGCGGTACTCTGCGGAATCTCGGGATCTGGCAAGACTCAACTGGCTCTTCAGTATTCCTTGGCATTATGCGGTGCGAAGAAGAACGACCACGATAATGTGCGGGTTATACCAGTCCAGCCGGGATGGTTCGACCCAAGCCCTCTTCTGGGTCACGTAAATCCGCTAACGCAGGCATACCGAAGCGCCCCATTCCTAGACTTGCTTCTGCGTGCCGCCGAAGACCCCGCGCAGCCTTACGTCGTTATTCTCGACGAGATGAACCTATCTCATCCTGAACAATACCTCGCCCCAATTCTGTCGGCAATGGAAACCCGAGGCTGGATCGACCTCCATCAGCTACCAGAAGGGGCCTCGACCATCCCACAACGCATTCAGTATCCATCTAACATCGCGCTTATCGGCACGCTTAATATGGATGAAACAACGCATGGCCTTTCGGATAAAGTTCTAGATCGCGCCTATACGCTCGAATTCTGGCAGGTAGAAGTTAGTAACTCACCTGTATGGAATTCTACGGCGCTTGATCCTGCTACTAAGGAAAAGGCTAAACGCGTATTGAGCGGGTTGTCCGACGTGCTCGCCCCGGTACGTTTGCATTTTGCGTGGCGAACCATTGATGACGTCCTGCGTTATATCGAGTTTATTGCCAAAATCGGTCCCGATACTGAAGCCGCGCTAGATGCCGCTATTTGTGCAAAGATTCTTCCAAAATTACGGGGCGAACATTCGAGTCGATTTGAAACTGCACTAATGCATGCGTTTAAGCTGTTGGATCAAGAGGGTTTAACCCGCAGCTCGGCACGTGTCACAAGTCTATTACTAGACCTACGTGAAACTGGTACAGCACGGTTCTGGCGATGATGACTGACGCGTCGACGTGCTGGCAGTTGCACATCGCTTCCACGTTGAACCCTGGGGAGACGTCCATTGTTAGGGATACGGACGATCTCCCGCTTTCACTTCGGGAAAATTACGAATATGAGATCCGCATCCCATCGGTTCCAATCCATAGCTTGTTCATAGACGACGTAGAACTCCAGCCTCGGCGGTCGGCTCACGGGATTTACTACCGATGGTCAGCTGGATTCTTCGCTGGTCAGGTTGAACTGCTAGCAGTGGACAAACACGGTAATGAACGCCAATTCCCTGTTTGTGTGGTCCCCCAAGCCTCTAAGCTCGGAATTGATCAATTTAAGTCGATGGTTGAGCGGGTGCGAACCTTTGACGCCAGCTTGCTGCTTGGTGAGGCGGCCGCGACCGCTGAGTTTGGCGTTGGATCGTCGGCAAGCGTTAACAATCTCGTAGCTTATTCGCGAATCAAAAAGTTTGGAAAGAACTTCGTTCAATCGCTTGAGGCGCTTATCAAGGCGCCACACCAGACACTTCGCAGCACGTACCAACAGGTTCCATTATCCGCCCTACGACACATTCGTCCGGCCCAACTGACGGATCGGCGGCTCTTGGCAGCAGCGTTGGGGCTCGATGTTGAGGCCGACGTTAATTCCTTACAGTTTATGGCATCAGCAGCAGCCCCCAGCTTCGACACAGCCGCTAATCGCGAGATGAAGATGCTTCTTCGTCGATTCCAAACAACCGTTCGCAAGCTGATCGTCCTAATCGAGTCGGGAAAATTTAGTCCAGATAAGGATGAACAGGAAGTCCGCGCGCAGCGACGACTCGATTTGCTACGCTCCCTTGACGTTTCCGCCTCGAATCTTATGCGTCGCCTGCCCTTTTCGGCAGTCCTTCGCCCAGCAACATCGTCGGCTGGTCTTACGCAAATCGCGGCCAGTCCCACTTACAGCAGAGCTCACCGACAGGGCATTTGTATGCTGCGGACCGGAATATATGGTGATGCCGATGCGACCCAGATCAATCTGAGCCCGAGCTGGGGCATATACGAAACCTGGTGTTTCATTCATTTGCTCGATCAACTGCAAAGCGAGCTCGGGACCCTACAATGGAGGAAGGTAAAAAGCGCTGCTGCAAACGCAGAAATGTCCCTATCGACCACTCTGCCTTGCGGCACCATCGTTGAGGCCTTATTTCAAGCAAAGTTTAACGCCGAGAAACCCGTGGATGGAAGATCTGCGTGGAGCGTGTCGAAAGAACGTTACCCGGATTTTGTCCTCATCGCCCGCAATCGCGGAACGACACGCTTTATGATACTGGACGCAAAATATCGCAGCGGCCGCGGCAACGTTCTAGACGGCATGGAATCTGCCCATATCTATCGTGATTCCCTACGTCTCGACGAAAGGCGGCCCGATCTTTGTTTGTTACTGCTGCCAGGCGCGACAGATGTGCCTTCGCTAGAGACTCCCGAATTTTGGCGTACGCATCGGGTTGGCGCTATAAGCGAATTTTCGATTGATCATGATGGTGTCCTCAAATGTGTTCGGCTCATCCAAACTTGGCTTTCTGGTAGCTTTACGGATTCGTAACCGAATCAGGAAATACCGTCACATCGATAGCGACGGCGCGGAAGTCGTTGACGTTGGTCCGCGTCGGCCCGGTGACAACAAGGTCGCCTAGCGCCTCGAAGTAGCGGTATGCGTCATTCGCATCGAGCAGCGTACGTGCATCCAGCGCACTGCGTCCCAGCGTGCCCGGATCGATCAACGCGCCCGCATTGTCTTCGGTCCCGTCGATGCCATCAGTGTCGCAGGCGATCGCACTCACGCCGCGCATGCCATCGAGCGCGATGGCCAGCGCCAGCAGGTATTCGGCGTTCCGTCCACCGCGCCCGTCGCCGCGCACCGTGACGCTGGTCTCGCCGCCGGAAAGGATCACGCAAGGCGGCGCCGATGGCTCGCCATGCTCCCGTATCCGGCGCGCGATGGCAGCATGGTCCGCCGCTACCTCGCGCGCCTCGCCTTCGATCCGGTCGGACAGGACCAGTGGCGCCACGCCCGCCTCGCGCGCCGCATCGGCGGCGGCGTCGAGCGCCTGCGTTGCGGTGGCGATCACGATAGCCCGGTTGCGCGCAAGGCGCGGATCGGAAGGCAAGGGCGGATCGTGCGCGGGATCATCCAGCAGCGCGCGCACCGCATCCGATACTTCGATGCCGTATTTGCCGAGGATGGCCAGGGCGTCGCGGCCCGTGCTGCCATCGGGGACTGTGGGGCCGGACGCCACCACCGCCGGGTCGTCGCCCGGCACGTCGGACACCACCAGCGTCAGCACGCGCGCCGGATGGCATGCCAGCGCCAGCCGCCCGCCCTTGATCGCAGACAGGTGGCGCCGCACGCGGTTCATCTCGCCGATCGGCGCGCCGCTTTTCAGCAGCGCGCGGGTGATGGCGCGCTTGTCTTCCATCGTGATGCCGGGCGCGGGCAGCGCCATCAGCGCGGAGCCGCCGCCGGACATCAGGCACAGCACCAGGTCGTCCTCGCCCAGCCCGGACACCAGCGCCAGCATCCGTTCGGCGGCCTGCGTGCTGGCGTCGTCCGGGACCGGGTGCCCCGCCTCGATCACTTCGATGCGCCGCGTTGCGGCGCCGTGCCCGTAACGCGTGACGACCAGCCCGGTGACAGCGTCACCGTAATGGCGCTCGACGCCCTCCGCCATGCGCGCCGCGGCCTTGCCCGCGCCGACCACCACGATGCGTCCCTTTGGCGACGGCGGCAGGTGCGCCCCAATCAGCGCAGCCGGATCGACCGCAGCTACCGCGCGTGCGAACAGGTCAAGCAGGAAGGTGCGGGGATCGACGGTCGACATTTTGCTTTCGAATTGTGATGGTCAGCCCTATGATGGTGACACAAAAATAACCGGAGGAGCTTACGTGCAATCCCTGAATACCCGAATCGCCACGGCGTCCATCGCCGTCGCCTTTGCCGCCCCCGGCGCACTGGCTGCCGCAAATCCAACCCCGCCCGTCGCCGCCAAGACCGCGTGGCAGGAGACCCGCCATGGCGAGGTCGTCACCGACGACTACCGCTGGCTGCAGAAGAAGGAGAACCCGGAAGTCATCGCCTACCTCAACGCCGAAAACGCGTACACCGAGGCGATGACGGCCGACATCAAGCCGCTGGCCGACAAGCTGTTCGCCGAGATCAAGGGCCGCATGCAGGACGTGGACCTGTCGGTGCCGGTATTCCGCAACGGCTATCACTATTACACCCGCATGGAAGCCGGCAAGCAGTACCCGGTCAACTGCCGCCGCCGCGCCGGCGCGAGCAAGGCCTGGGATCCGAAGGCGCCGGAGGAAGTCCTGCTGGACCAGAACGCACTGGCCGAAGGCCACAAGTTCTTCTCGGTCTCCACCATGGAGATCAGCCCGGACAACGCCTACCTGGTCTACACCACCGACACCACCGGCTTCCGCCAGTACACCATGCACGTGAAGGACCTCCGCACCGGCAAGCTGCTGCCGGATACCGCGCCGCGCGTCACTTCGGTGGCGTGGGCGCTGGATAACAAAACCATCTTCTTCGTGCAGGAAGACGCGACCACCAAGCGCTCCGACCGACTGTTCCGCATGACCCTCGGCGGCGCGCCGCAGCAGGTGTGGCACGAGGCGGTGGAGCAGTTCGACCTGAACGTGGAATCCACACGTGACGGCAAGTACATCCAGCTCGACATCCACGCCACCGACACCACCGAGGTGCGCCTGCTGCCGGCCAACCGTCCGCAGGGCGCGTTCCAGTCGCTGGGCCGCGAGAAGGGCCACCGCTACCTGGTCGACCATCGCGAAGGCACCCTGTACATCACCACCAACAAGGACGCGAAGAACTTCCGCGTGGTCAGCGCGCCGATCGCCACGCCGGGCCCGCAGCATTGGAAGGAACTGGTGAAGCACGACCCGGCGGTGCTGGTGCGCCCGGTCGCCGTGTTCCGCGACTTCATGGTGGTTCCGGAGAAGACGAACGCACTGAACCGCGCGCGCATCTACGACTTCCGCCAGAAATCGTGGAAGACCGTGAAGTTCGACGACCCGGTCTACCTCGCCTCGGCCATCTACACGCCCGACTACAACGCGAGCCACTACCGCATGTCCTACCAGTCGCCGGTCACGCCGCCGACCGTAATGGACGTCGACATGGCCGCCGGCGCGCGCAAGGTGCTCAAGCGCCAGGAAGTGGTGGGCGGCTTCGACGCCTCGCGCTACGAAACGCGCCGCCTGTGGGCGACCGCGCGCGACGGCGTCAAGGTGCCGCTGTGGGCCGTGTACAAGAAGGGCGTGAAGTTCGACGGCAGCGCACCGCTGCTGCTCAATTCCTACGGCTCCTATGGCTCGCCGCGCGAAGCGACCTTCTCCCTCAGCCGCATCAGCCTCCTGGAGCGCGGCGTGATCTACGTGCAGGCGCACATCCGCGGCGGCACCGACCTCGGCGAAGCGTGGCATGACGACGGCATGCTGAAGAAGAAGAAGAACACCTTCTACGACTTCATCGACAGCGCCGAATACCTGGTGAAGGAAAAGTGGACCAGCCCGAACCGCCTGATCATCGAAGGCGGCAGCGCCGGCGGCCTGCTGATGGGCGCCGTGGTGAACATGCGCCCCGACCTGTTCCGCGCGGTGCACGCCGCAGTGCCCTTCGTCGACGTGATGAACACGATGATGGACGCCACCCTGCCGCTGACCACCGGCGAATACCTCGAGTGGGGCAACCCGAACGAGAAGGCGGCCTACGACTACATGCGCAGCTATTCGCCTTACGACAATATCGAGCGCAAGGCGTATCCGGCAATGCTGGTCACGACCGGCCTGAACGACAGCCAGGTGATGTACTGGGAGCCGGCCAAATACGTGGCCAAGCTGCGCGCGCACAAGACCGACTCCAATCCGCTGCTGCTGAAGACCAATATGGGCGCCGGCCACGGCGGCGCGTCCGGCCGCTACAACGCGATCCAAGAAGGCGCGTTCAACATGGCCTGGATGCTCTCGCAGTGGGGCATTACCGAGTAAAGGATTTGGCGGATTGCGACATGTTTATGCCGAATCCGCCAAAACCCGCCTGCCGCCGGATCACTTGCGGCAGGTGTCGGTCAGGTCGATCTGGGGCCGCACCTCGCTGAGGCAGGACATCCTGAAGCGAGGCTGGCCTGAGGTGCGGTCGACGTCCACCACGGTGCTGAGCTTGCGTTTTCCGCTCAGGATGATGAAGTACTTCGTCCCGCGGCTGTCTTCGTCGATCTGCGCGACGTGCGGCGCCGGGCCGGCTGCCTTGACCACATCCGGATGCTGCTGGACGTACTCCTGCACCAGCTCACGCTCGAGGCTTGCTTTTTCGTGGGCCAGCTTGCTCTGGAAATGCCGGACCCCAAACGCCGTGCACACTGCGCCGACCAGGACCACGAAGGTCAGCGTTCCCATCAGGTATTTGCGCCGCTCGGAGCCGGTGGTGAGCTTGTAGGCCAGCATCGTTCCGGCCGCGATGCCCAGTGTCAGCGGCGTCAGCATCGGGACCAGGATCCAGTAATACAACACCAGCGCGCTCTCGGGGCGGGTGTCGTTCATCGCGTGGAGCGTCATCGCACCGATGACCCAGACCGGCAACAGGCCGAAACCGCCGAACAGCAGGAATTTTCTCATTCGCGCGCACCGTGCATTAAAGTCACTTTAAGTTACTTTAGATTAACTCATCGGCAGTTCGCCGGGGCGTGTAAAAGTGCCGCGATTCAAAAACTTCGGCCGAGCCCTTGCGGAAAATTTTTGAGGGGTCTATAATTCGGCCTCCTTCAGACGTGGTGACAAACGTCGGAATGTTCCAGATGGGTGCTTAGCTCAGTTGGTAGAGCGGCGCCCTTACAAGGCGTAGGTCGGGAGTTCGACCCTCTCAGCACCCACCATCTTCGGAACATGGCATGAAGGACAAGTTGCAGTAGTGGAGCGGTAGTTCAGTTGGTTAGAATACCGGCCTGTCACGCCGGGGGTCGCGGGTTCGAGTCCCGTCCGCTCCGCCAGATACAAAGAAGGGCCCGACGATGTCGGGCCCTTTTTCTTTGTCTATCCGCCGTCATCCCAGCGAAGGCTGGGATCCATACCGGGCATCACGCTCAGGTCGCCGCGTCGAACCGCACCGGCTCGACGCCGCCGTCCTTGCGGCGTACCACGACCGTTCCCGCCATCTTGTCATGCCACCCCTGCTTGCGCGGATCGAAACCGACCCACAGGATTCCCAGGCCGAGCGGCAACAGCGCGACGTAATAGCCGAGGTAACGGATGACGAACTGGCCGGTCGTCGGCTTGCCCCCGGTGCGCGCGTCGACAATCGTTGCCCCGATCGCCATCTTGCCCGGCGTTTTCGACAGCAGGATCCACAGCACAACCACCATGACCGCCGGCAGCACATAGGAAATCACGAAATCGGCCGGCCCGAGAATTACTGATTCGCTTTCCCAATAGCTGCTGCCATACACGGCAACCAGCAGCGGAATCGTGACAATCAGGATCAGCACGGTATCGATCAGCGACGCGCCGGTGCGGGACCAGAAGCCTGCATATTCAATGTCGGACCTTTGTTGCTCCATCATCTCTCCCATCGTTTCGGTTAAGCCGGCGTTCATGCGCGCGAGCGCAGCTCGGGGTGGATCGCTTCGCCGGATTCGACGCGGTTGCGGCCCGCGCTCTTGGCAGCGTACAGGGCCCGGTCGGCGCGCGCCAGTGCCGCGTTGATGTGCTCGTTCGGGTCGACCACGACCACGCCCACGCTCACCGTCATCACGTAGGTATTGCCGTCGGTGAGCACCGGCGCCTCGGATACCGCGACCCGCAGCCGCTCGGCCGCCTGCAAGGCGCCGGCCAGGTCGGTGCCCGGCATCGCCAGCGCGAACTCCTCGCCACCGAGCCGTCCAGAAATATCGTGCTCGCGCAGCACCGAACGCACGGTCTGGGCGAACACGCACAGCGCCTCGTCGCCGGTGGCGTGGCCGAAACGGTCGTTCAGGCGCTTGAAGTGGTCGATATCGAGCATCATCAGCGAGACCGGCTTTTGCAGCCGCGCCGCCAGCGCCCGCGCCGATTCCGTATGTTCGAAGAAGGCGCGCCGGTTCAGCAGCCCGGTCAGGCTGTCCACGGTCGCCAGCAGCTCCATCTTCAGGTCATCCTGCTGCTTGCAGAGCAGCAGGAAACCGAAGCCGTTGACGATCATCAGGCCATACCCGGTAATGAAAGCGACCACCAGGAACAGGCGCGGCGGGAACAGCAGGCCTTCGGGGTCGGCGACCATCACCACGGCGCGCGCCGCCATCACGCAGAAAAACACGACGTCGTTCAGCCCGATCAGTTTTTGCAGCGACGAACAGGTGCGCCAGTCGCGCAACAGCAGGTAGGCCATCATGGCCGTGAACATTGCGACCAGCAGGGACATCAGTGCCGTCAGGTCGGCCCAACTGGCGCCGCCCATGCGCAGGCTCTGCCATGCGATCAGGGCCAGCGCGCACAGCGGGTACAGCGCGCGCTTGAAGCGCGGCAGGTTGAGGAATACGGCGTAGGCGCCGACTTCCATCGCAATACCGCAGATGAGCAGCCCGTTGGACACCAGGTCCAGGATGCTCCATGAGAGGTCGGTCCACGCAAAAGCAAGCGCATGCGCGCCGCCCTGCACCAGCTTGGCCCACTTCCACGCGTGCATGCCGGCGTGGCTCTTGCCATTGCGCGAGTAACCGGCGATCAGCATCGCAAAGCCGATGTTGCCGATTGCATAGGCAAGCAAGAAGGTACGTATGTCGATCACGACATCTCCCCAAAATCTCCGCCGGGAGCAGCTCGTGACCGCCCCCGTCATTCTTATTATTCCGACTTTCGGCCGGCCCACACATGTTGCAAATTTATGCACATATGTTTCTGTAGCGCACTATATTAACACCCGGGGTCGTATTACCGGAAATTAATTTTATTGTGTGTGCAGGCGGTAGCCGAGGGAAGGAAGAATGCGCGGGAACGCGCTCTCAGGCGCGGCTGGAGCGCAACAGCGCGTCGAATTCGTCGGCTGGGATCGGCTGGGCGAACAGGTATCCCTGCGCATAGTCGCAGCCGGCCTGGCGCAGCAGATCGCGCTGCTCGGGCGTTTCGACGCCCTCGGCAATGACTTTCAGGCCCAGCTTGTGGGCCATGACGATGATCGCTTCCGACAGCGCCATGTCGCTGGAGTCGGGCGCCAGGTTGCGGGTGAAGGTGCGGTCGATCTTGAGGTAGTCGATATCGAATTTCTTCAGGTAGGCCAGCGAAGAGTAGCCGGTGCCGAAATCGTCCAGCGCCACCTGCATGCCGACGTCGCGCAGCTGCAGCAGCTTGTCGGTGACGCCGGTGGACGCGTCCAGCAGCAGCCCTTCGGTGATTTCCACCACCATCGCGTTGCCGTCCAGGCCCAGCTCGGCGAGCTGCGCGAACCAGTGCTGGTAGCCGCGCCCCTCGCGCTGGAATTCGATCGGCGACTGGTTGATCGACACCTGGAATTCGGGATCGACCTCGGCGCGCCACTGCTTGGTCCAGCGCGCCGATTCGCGGAACACCCAGTCGCCGATCTCGATGATCAGTCCGGTCGCTTCTGCCAGCGGGATGAATTCCAGCGGCCCGACCAGGCCTCGCTGCGGATGCACCCAGCGGATCAGCGCCTCGGCCTTGTGGATGCGCCCGGTCTCCAGGTGCACGATCGGCTGGAAGTACATGCGGAACTGCTCGCCCTTGAGCGCCGAACGCAGGTCGTTGGTCAGCCGCATGCGCGAGATCGCCGCGGTCTGCAGGGCCTGCGTGAAATAGCTGAACCGGTTGCGGCCGGCGCCCTTGGCGGCATACATGGCCTGGTCGGCGTGCTTGAGCAGGTCGTCGATCTCCTGGGCGTCGTCCGGATACAGCGTGATGCCGATGCTGGCCGAAACGTAGGCGAACTCGTGGCCCAGCTGGAACGGCGACTGCAGCACGTCCAGGATCTGCTGCGCGATCGCTTCCACCCGCGCGATGGCGTCCATGTCGGTCAGGATCACGGTGAACTCGTCGCCGCCCAGGCGCGACACGGTGTCGGACTCGCGCACGCAGGTGCGGATGCGGCGCGCCGCTTCCACCAGCAGCACGTCGCCCTGGTGGTGGCCCAACGTGTCGTTGACTTCCTTGAAGTGGTCCAGGTCGATGAACAGGATCGCGATGCGGCGCCCCTCGCGTCGGCATTTGAGGATGTCGTTGCCCAGGCGGTCGAGGAACATGCGGCGGTTCGGCAGCTGGGTCAGCGTGTCGAAGTTGGCCTGCTGCCAGATCAGCGCTTCCGACTTCTTCTTTTCGGTGACGTCCTCGATCATGCACAGGTTGTACAGCGGCGCATTGCCTTCCTTTTCCATCGGCGCCACCGACATGTCGATCCACACCACCGATCCGTCCGGGCGCACAAGGCGCTGCGAAGTCTTGAAGCTTTCGACATGGCCGCCGGACAGCTGCTCCATTGCTTCGGCCACGTCGGCCACGTCGTCGGGATGCGACAGGTCGGCCCAGTGGCTCCTGCGGATCTCGTCCGGCGCGCGCCCGGCGATCTCCGCGTAGCGCGAATTGATGTCCCTGAACTCGCCGCTGGCCGAATCGAGCATCGCGATGCCCATCGGCGCTTCCTCGAACATGGTGCGGAAGCGCTGCTCGCCCTTGCGGATCGCATCGTTGGCGCGCTGGCGCTCGCGCGCCAGTTGCGAAAAGTGCACCGCGCCGCCGCCCAGCAGCAGCAGGCCGGCTGCGGCCAGGCTGCGGTACAGCCACACCATGTCGTGGCTTTCCTGCGCATACAGGAAGCCGTCGAACGACACGTCGCGCGGCAACAGGCCCAGGTCCGCGTAGTTGTCGGCGATATGGCGCCAGCGGGCCGGATTCATGTAGCCGATTTCGACCAGCACCGGCTGCACCAGCGGCTCCATCTGGCGCGCTTCGTACAGCAGGTGCTCGCGGTCGTGGCGGCGGGTGTACTTGGCCAGGATCAGGTCCGCCATTTCTTCCGGGTGGCTCATCGCGTACTGCCATCCGCGCATGCTCGCTTCGCGGAATGCGCGGACGCGCGCCGGGTGGTCGGCCAGCTCGCGCTCGCTGGTGAACAGGTTGTCTCCATAGAAGTCGATGCCGGCCAGGCGCGGGCTGTAGACGTCGTAGCGGAAGCCGATCCGGTCGAGGACGTCCGGCTCGTTGGTCATGTAGGCCGACATGGCGTCGACCTTGCCGGTGACGAGGTCGCGCGGGTCGAAGCTGTGCTCCACGCGTACCAGCTCGTCGACCGGCACGCCTTCCTTCTTCAGGTAGGCGATCACCTCGTCGGCCTGGGTCAGTTCGTCGGTCAGCGAGCCGATCATCACGCGCTTGCCGCGCAGGTCGGCGATGCGCATGCCGCCGTCGCGGCGCAGGATCAGGACGTAGGGGGAATGCTGGAAGATCACGCCCAGCACGACCAGGGGCTTGCCGGCCATGCGCGCCAGCAGCAGGCTGCTGGAGCCGACGCCGTAGTTGGCCTTGCCGGAAATGACGTCGCGCTCGGGCTGGTTGCCATCGTTGCTTTCCCGGATCGTCACATCCAGGCCGACATCGCGGTAATAGCCCTTTTCCTTGGCCGCGTAGTAGCCGGCGAACTGGAACTGGTGCTTGTGCTTGAGCTGTAGTGTCACCTTGTCAACGGCTTGCGCCAGCGCCGGTAGCGCGAGCGCGACCGCGAACAGCGCCGCTTTCAGCGCGCGGCCACGGAAATTGAACCTGGGTGCTGCCAGCTGCATTTGATGCCAGTCAAAGGGAAGGCGACGATTGATTGTAATCGTGCCGTCGAGAAAAATGTGACAAGTTGGCCGGTGGCGACAAAGCTATTGCGCCCCGCCCGTGGTCGTGATAATGCGTGAGGATCGGGGACCGTCCTCCCCTGCCGCTGCGGGAGGGGTGTGTACATATGCCGGAAAAAAGCGGGGGACAGTCCCGGAGGGACAGTCCCCATCTTTATTTGCGACCGGCTTTAGGCTTGGCCTTGATGGTGTCGAGGATCGACGGACGCACCTTGCTCTGCGGCGCAATGAACGGCTCGCGTGACGGCGGCTTCACGCCCTTCGGCAGCGGCTTGGCGCCCGGACGCGCACCCTGCGGCGCCGCAGCATGCTCGCGGCGGCGCGGCGCGCCGTCGGCGCCCGGCCGCGGCCGCGCGCTGCCGGTGTCTTCCATGGTCGCGCCCGGAGGCGGGATCAGGTGGCGCTCGCCCGTGCCGATCAGGTCGGTGCGCCCCATGCGCGCCAGCGCCTCGCGCAGGATCGGCCAGTTCTCCGGGTCCTGGTAGCGCAGGAATGCCTTGTGCACGCGGCGGATCTTGCCGCTGCGCGCCGTCTCCACCACTTCCGAATCCTCGGTCACCTTGTGCAGCGGGTTCTTGCGGGTGTGGTACATGGTGGTGGCCATCGCCATCGGGGTCGGCGTGAAGGTCTGCACCTGGTCCAGCTGGAAGTTGTTCTTCTTCAGCCATAGCGCCAGGTTCAGCATGTCCTCGTCGGTGGTGCCCGGGTGGGCCGCGATGAAGTACGGGATCAGGTACTGCTTCTTGCCGGCTTCGAGCGAGAACTTGTCGAACATCTTCTTGAACTCGTCGTAGGCGCCGATCCCCGGCTTCATCATCTTCGACAGGGTGCCTTCTTCGGTGTGCTCCGGCGCGATCTTCAGCAGGCCGCCCACGTGGTGGGTGACCAGCTCTTTCACGTATTCCGGCGAACGCACGGCCAGGTCGTAGCGCAGGCCGGACGAAATCAGCACCTTCTTGATGCCCGGGATCGCGCGCGCCTTGCGGTACAGCGAAATCAGTTTGCTGTGGTCGGTATTCAGGTTGACGCAGATGGTCGGGTACACGCACGACAGGCGGCGGCAGCTGGTCTCGATCGCCTTGTCCTTGCACTGCAGCCGGTACATGTTCGCGGTCGGGCCGCCCATGTCCGAGATGGTGCCGGTGAAGCCCTTGGTCTTGTCGCGCACGTGCTCGATCTCGCGCAGGATCGACGGCTCCGAGCGGCTCTGGATGATGCGGCCTTCGTGCTCGGTGATCGAGCAGAAGGTGCAGCCGCCGAAGCAGCCGCGCATGATGTTTACAGAGAAGCGGATCATTTCCCACGCCGGGATGTTGGCCTTGCCGTAGCTCGGGTGCGGGCTGCGCGCATACGACAGGTCGAACACGCCGTCCATCTCGTCCATCTCGAGCGGCAGCGGCGGCGGATTCAGCCACACGTCGCGCTCGCCGTGCGCCTGCACCATTGCACGCGCATTGCCCGGGTTCGATTCGAGGTGGAACACGCGCGAGGTGTGCGCGTACATCACCGGGTCGTCCTTGACCACGTCGTAGGACGGCAGGCGCACTACGGTCTTGTTGTGCTTCTCGCGCGCCGCGGCCTGGCGCTCTTCGCGCGTCATGATGCGGATCGGCTTGATGACTTCCGTTTCCTTGCCCGCGTTCTCGGTCGCGCACACGGTTTTGTCCTGCGGCAGTTCCTGGTACGGGCTGTGGATCGCATCGACCTTGCCGGGCACGTCGACTCGGGTCGAGTTGTGCACCGACCAGTCGTCGGCAGGCAGCCAGCCGGAGGGGACCATGAAGGCGGTGCCGCGCAGGTCGCGGATGTCGCGGATGTTTTCGCCGGCGTTGAGCCGGTGGGCCAGGTCCACCACCGCGCGTTCGGCGTTACCGAACAGCAGCAGGTCGGCCTTCGAGTCCGGCAGCACCGAACGGCGCACCTTGTCCGACCAGTAGTCGAAGTGCGCGATGCGGCGCAGCGAAGCTTCGATCGAACCGATCACGACCGGCACGTCCGGGTACGCTTCGCGCGCACGCTGGGCGTACACGGTGACCGCGCGGTCGGGGCGCTTGTTCGGCTCGCCGTTCGGGGTGTAGGCGTCGTCCGAACGGATCTTGCGGTCCGCGGTGTAGCGGTTGATCATCGAATCCATGTTGCCGGCCGTGATGCCCCAGAACAGGCGCGGCTTGCCCAGCACCTTGAACGGGTCGGCCGAATGCCAGTCGGGCTGGCTGATGATACCCACGCGGAAACCCTGTGCCTCGAGCACGCGGCCGATCAGCGCCATGCCGAAGCTCGGATGGTCGATGTAGGCATCGCCGGTGACGAGGATAACGTCGCACTCGTCCCAGCCGAGCTTCTCCATCTCCGCGCGGGACATGGGGAGGAAAGGCGCGGCAATGGCGCGGCTCGACCGCTTTGGAGCGGCCGCAAACAGGTTGACGGGGGAATTCATCGCGCCATTGTACCGGAATTTGGCCTCTCGCCCGAGGCGTCGGCAAATTCCATTGGACAAATTTGCTTAAGAATCAATCTGTTGCGATAAGGTCGCGCGCATTCCGGCGGAATTTTAGATTCTTCACGGATTAAAGGGATCCGCTCGCAATCCGCGATCCGCGGTGAGCACGAGCATGCGGAGTGCTTCGCAGCAAACGCCTCGTTTTTCCGGGCATTTGCTCGTTTATCCTCGTTTGTTTTTCTCGATGTGGTGGAACTTCCGACTGAAAGCAGTGGTCTAACGATTGTGTCGGCGAGCAGAAATGAGGAAAAACGAATGCGAAACGAGGCAATGACCGTGGAGGTCCCCACAGGGCTGTACCTGGACGTGATTGAGAAGCTTCGCAGGAGCGGCGATCTGCGCTCACCCGACCACGTCCTGGCACTTGCCCTGAAAAATTGGCTGCGAAGCGGGAGCAAGGCCACCGGCGCTGGCTACCAGTGGAAAGAGCTGTATCTGCCGGATGGCACGGAACTGCGCATGCGGTATCGAGGGAGTTATCACTATGCGGCGGTGAAAGGCGACCAGATCATGTATTTCAGCGAGCCCGTAACGCCGCGCGCTTTTGTCCTGCTAGTGACAGGAACGGTGCGTAACCCGTCGCGCGATATCTGGATCAGGCGTAACGTAAATGAAGTGTGGACACGGGCCGACGCATGGCGAAGCCAACCTGGGAGCGTGCCTGCGATGGCAGGCGCCAATCGCCGTCGGAACGTGCGCAGATGGAGCGACTAGGCGCGGAATGCATCGGCGGTCCCGCTAACCCGTGAGGAACGGAACTGTAAGCACATCGGCTGGTCTAAGGGTCTAACGAATACACCCCACGGAGCCCGTCATGCGGCTGCAACCGATCGACACGTTACGAGTCGCGGATACGTTAAGGGAGTCTGGCGTGCCGGATGAGCAGGCACGGGCACACGCTTCAGTCCTCGCGGAGGCATTGCGGGCCCGTGACAATGAGATCGATACTCCGATCGGAAGTGGCCTTCAGCAGGAGTTTTCTCCTTTGAAGCATGCATTCTCCAGGCTGGAAGCCAAAATCGACACGTCGTTTTCAAAACTCGAAGCCGAGCTGATCGTCTGGATCGTATCGGTCGGCGCCTTGCAAACCGCGCTGAACGCTGCCTTGCTATTGAATCTCCTCGACTAAGCTCCGGCTAGATGCCCATGCTGGCGAGCATGTTGCTCAGTTCGCGTAGCGCCGGCTCCAGCTTGGGGTGGCGCGTGGCGAAGCTGGCCGAAATCTCGCGGGCGCGATCGGCCAGGCTGTCGTCCACTTCCGGTTCGACAATGACCTCCCCCGCCTCGCGCTGCAGCAACAGGGCATGGATGTCGCCATCCAGCTGGGTCAGCAGGCTGCGTAGCTCGGCATCCACCTCGCCGGTGCGTGACAGGTTGTCGTGCAGCTGCTGCAGGTGGGTCTTCAGTTCCGTTGCGGTTTCGGGCTGCATGGCATTCCTCTGGAATTGGATGTCTTAAAGCTATTTATACACCGTTTTCCTTTTGGGGACCGTGCGCCGTCACGGTTCAGGCAGCGGAAGGTAGCGGCGCCAGGTCGGGCGGAATAAATTTATTACGGGCTTCGTCCGTGGCGAGGGCCGCGTCGGTGTAATGCAGGGCAATCCTGCCGCGCGCGTCGGCCAGCAGCGGGCCGTTGCGGTCGATGAATTGCTCGAACGGAAGCGACGGGTCCGAGGCTCCGCCGGCATGCAGCAGGTGCATCAGGGCTTCGGTGATGGTCCAGTGGAACTTGGTGGCGGCGCCCAGGCTGGTTGCATAGCTGCGGATGCCTTCGCAGGTCGCGCGGACGGCATCGCCGAACGGCAGGCGCTGCAGGTTGATCCATGCGATGCGGACGTGGCCGCGGTGGTTGAACTCGGCCGGCGGCAGGGTGCAGTCGGCGAAGCGGGCTGCGAATTCGGTGTCGGTCATGTCGGTTCTTCAGATAAATACTATCCGCCAAAACGTCATCCCCGCGAAGGCGGGGACCCATAGTTAGGTGGCAGCATGGTGCTGCTTGCTCAGCATGGGTCCCCGCCTTCGCGGGGATGACGTTTTGCGCTTGCGGTGTTGCTTAGTTGCTGACGCCGACCAGGCCGCGGCGCTCCAGCAGCGGCTCGATCTTCGGATCGCGGCCCCGGAAGTCGCGGAACATCGACATCGCGTCCGCGCTGCCGCCACGCGACAGCAGGGTCTTGCGGAAGTGGTCGCCGTTCTTGCGCTGCAGGCCGCCGTTTTCCTTGAACCACTCGACGGTGTCCGCGTCCAGCTTCTCGCTCCACAGGTAGGAGTAGTAGCCGGCCGAGTAGCCGCCGGAGAACACGTGCGAGAAGTAGGTCGTGCGGTAGCGCGGCGGTACGGCCGCGAAGTCGACGCCAGCTTCCTTCAGCGCTGCCGCTTCGAACGCCAGCACGTCAGTCGGGATCTCGGACGGCTTGAGCTGGTGCCAGCGCTGGTCCAGCAGCGATGCTGCCACGTTCTCGGTGGTCTTCATGCCCTGGTTGAACTTGTCGGCGGCAGCCACTTTCTCCAGCAGTTCTTTCGGCATCGGTGCGCCGGTCTTGTAGTGCTTGGCGTAGTTCGCCAGCACCAGCGGATGGTCCATCCACATTTCGTTGACCTGCGACGGGTACTCGACGAAGTCGCGCGGCACGCTGGTGCCGGAGAAGCGCGGGTAGGTCACGTTCGAGAACATGTGATGCAACGCGTGGCCGAACTCGTGGAAGGCGGTGCGCACTTCATCGTAGGTCAGCAGCGTCGGCTCGCCTTTTGGCGGCTTAGGAATGTTCAGGTTGTTGCTGATGACCGGGCGGGTGCCCATCAGCTTCGACTGCGGAACGTAGGCATTGGCCCATGCGCCGCCGCGCTTGGACGGACGCGCGTACATGTCGGCCACGAAGATCGCCAGCTGCTTGCCGTTGTTGTCGAACACGTCGAACACGCGCACGTCTTCGTGGTACACCGGCAGGTCCTTGCGTTCCTTGAAGCTCAGGCCGTACAGCTTGTTGGCGGCGAAGAACACGCCCTTGGTCAGCACGTTGTCCAGTTCGAAGTACGGCTTGAGCTGGCTCTGGTCGAAGGCGTAGCGCTCGGCGCGCACCTTGTCGGTGTAGTGATCCCAGTCGGCGGCCGACACCTGGAAGTTGCCCTTCTCGGCGTCGATCATCTTCTGGATGTCGGCGGCTTCGCGGCGCGCGTTGTTTACCGCAGGCTTGGCCAGCTCGGCCAGCAGGCCGTTCACGGCGCCGGTGGTCTTGGCGGTGCGGTCTTCCAGCTGGTAGGCGGCGAAGTTCTCGTAGCCCAGCAGCACGGCCTTCTCGGCGCGTAGCTTGGCCAGCTGGCGCACCAGCTCGCGGTTGTCGTATTCACCACCGTTGCTGCCGCGCTCCAGCGCCATCTTCGACAGGCGCTCGCGCACCGCGCGGTTGGTCAGCACGGACAGCGCAGGCTGGCCGGTGGTGTTGACCATCGTGATCGCGTACTTGCCCTCGTGGCCGGCGGCCTTGGCGGCGGCTGCGGCGGCGCTGATCTGCGCGTCCGACATGCCGGCCAGCTCTTCGCGGGTGTCGACGATCAGCTTGTTGGTGTTGATTTCCTTGAGCACGTTCTGCGTAAACTTGTTCTGCAGCTTCGCGGTTTCGCCGTTGATCGCGGTCAGCTTCGCTTTTTCTTCCGCGTTCAGCTTGACGCCGGAGCGCACGAAGTCGGTGTTGTAGCGCTCGAGCAGGTACTTCTGTTCCGCGTTCAGCTTGAGCTTGTCGCGATTGTCGTACAGCGACTTGACGCGCTCATACAGCTTGGCGTTCAGGTAGATCGCGTCCGAATGCGCCGACAGCTTCGGCGACATCTCGGTGGCGATCGCATCCATCTGAGGGTTGGTGTTCGCGCCGCGCACGCCGAAGAAGTAGCTCGACACGCGACCGAGCAGCTTGCCGCTCTTTTCCATCGCGACGATGGTGTTGTCGAAGGTGGCAGGCTTCGGGTTGTTGGCGATCGCGTCGATCTCGGCGATCTGCTCGGCCATGCCGGCATTGAACGCAGGCGCGAAATGCTCGTCCTTCACTTTGTCGAACGCCGGATAGTTGAACGGCAGCGTGCTCGGCCTGGCGAACGGATTGGACGCTTCGACGGACACGGCCGGCTTGGCGGCAGGAGCGGCCGCGTGCGCGACGCCGCCGAACGCCAGGCTGGCGGCGAGGATGAGCATTTGTGGGCGGTTCATAGTTGTATTCTTCCTTCAGTGCAGGACGGGAAAAAGCCGGCACGCCCTGGCGCCGGCCCAGATGAGCTTTCGATGGTAGCAGGATGAAGCGGGCGCGTCACCAGCCAGTGTGTATGCATGTTGCAAGCGCCGTCATCCTCGCGGAGGCGGGGACCCATACTGCGTTGCTTGTGCTTACTCAGTATGGCTTCCCGCTTGCGCGAGAATGACGGGGCGGCTTATTTCAGGCCGCGGCGCTCGAGCAGGGCGTCGATTTTTGCGTCGCGCCCGCGGAAGTTGCGGAAAAGGTCCATCGCGTCAGCCGTGCCGCCGCGCGACAGCAGCGTCTTGCGGAAATGGTCGCCGTTCTTGCGCAGCAGGCCGCCGTTTTCCTTGAACCACTCGACCGTGTCGGCATCCAGCTTCTCGCTCCACAGGTAGGAGTAATAGCCGGCCGCGTAGCCGCCCGAGAACGCGTGCGAGAAGTAGGTGGTGCGGTAGCGCGGCGGCACCGGTGCGAAGTCGACGCCCGCGCCCTTGAGCGCGGCCGCCTCGAAGCCCAGCACGTCGGACGGCACTTCGGACGGCTTGATCTGGTGCCAGCGCTGGTCCAGCAGCGAAGCGGCCAGGTACTCTGTGGTCGCGAAGCCCTGGTTGAATTTCTGCGAGGCGATCACCTTGTCCAGCAGCTCCTTCGGCATCGCCTCGCCGGTCTTGTAGTGCTTCGCGTAGTTGGCCAGGATCTGCGGATGGTCGACCCACATTTCGTTGACCTGCGACGGATACTCGACGAAGTCGCGCGGCACGTTGGTGCCCGAGAAGCGCGGGTACTTCACGCTCGAGAACATGCCGTGCAGCGCGTGGCCGAACTCGTGGAAGGTGGTTACCACTTCATCGTAGGTGAGCAGCGTCGGCTCGCCCTTCGGCGGCTTCGGGATGTTCAGGTGGTTTCCCACCACCGGGCGGGTGCCCAGCAGCGTGTTCTGCGACACGTACTCGTTCATCCATGCGCCGCCGCGCTTGTTCGGGCGCGCGTACATGTCGGCCAGGAAGATGGCGAGCGGCTTGCCGTTGGCATCGAACACGTCGAACACGCGCACGTCCGGATCGTATACCGGCAGGTCCTTGCGTTCCTTGAAGGTGATGCCGTACAGCTTGGTGGCGGCGAAGAACGCGCCCTTGGTCAGCACGTTGTCCAGTTCAAAGTAGGGCTTGAGCTGGTTCTCGTCGAACGAGTAGCGTTCGGCGCGCAGCTTGTCGGTGTACAGGTACCAGTCGGACGCTGCCAGCGGCGCATCGGCGAGCTTCTGCAGGTCGGCCGCCTCGCGGCGCGCGTTGGTGACGGCCGGCTTGGCCAGTTCCGCCAGCAGCGCGTTGACGGCGCCTGTGTTCTTGGCGGTCTGGTCTTCCAGCGAATAGGCGGCGAAGTTCTCGTAGCCGAGCAGCATGGCCTTTTCGGCGCGCTTTTGCACCAGCTTTTTCACCAGTTCGCGATTGTCGAATTCGCCGCCGCGACTGCCGCGCCCCATCGACAGCGCCATCAGGCGCTCGCGGGTGGCGCGGTTGGTCAGCACCGCCAGCGGAGGCTGGCCGGTGGTGTTCATCAGCGCGACCTGGAACTTGCCTTCCTTGCCGGCTGCCTTTGCGGCGGCCGCGGCCGCGTCGATCGCGGCGTCGGACATGCCTGCCAGCTCCTCGCGGGTGTCGACCACCAGCGCCGATGCATTGGTTTCCTTCAGCACGTTCTGGGTGAACTGGCTCTGCAGCGTGGCGATCTCGGCGTTCAGGGCCTTGAGCTTGGCCTTGTCGGCGTCGGACAGCTTGGCGCCGGCGCGCACGAAGTCGGTGTGGTAGCGCTCCAGCAGGTACTTTTCTTCCGATCCGAGCTTGAGCGCATCGCGCCGGTCGTACAGCGCCTTGACGCGCGCGTACAGCTTCGGGTCGAGGAAGATCGCGTCGCCGTGCGCCGCCAGCTTGGGCGACATCTCGGTGTCGATCGCGTCCAGCCGGTCGTTGGTGTTGGCGCCCTGCAGGTTGGAGAACACGGCGTTTACGCGGTTGAGCAGCTGGCCGGAGCGCTCCATCGCCACGATGGTGTTATCGAAGGTCGGCGCTTTCGGGTTGTCGGCGATCTTGCGCACCTCGGCCAGCTGGGCCGCCATGCCGGCGTTGAAGGCCGGCGCGTAATGGTCGTCCTTGATCTTGTCGAAGGCGGGATACTGGAACGGCAGCGTGCTCGCCTTTGCGAACGGATTCGCGGCGTCGAGGGAGGCTTTGGCAACCGGGGCGGCGAAGGCCGATCCGGCGATCGCCAGGCTGGCGGCGATCACGAGCATTTGTGGACGGTTCATAGGTCTCTCTGGAAGGCTCGGTTCGGGTGCCCCGCATGCGGCGCATGCGGGGGTGTATTGCTGAGAATAACAAAGTTGCTGCGCACAGTCACGGGCAGCGCCGCTCAGTAATGCGGCGGTTTTTCGTTGGCGATGGTGCCGGGGCCGCTGTGCATGTTGTTGCGCACGTGGTCCGCGAGTTTGGAGATCATCGCCTCCAGCTGGTCGATGCGGCGGGCCTGCTCGTACACGGTCTTGTTGAGCGTGTCGACCAGGTCCTCCTGGTGCACCAGCTTGAGTTCGATATCCACCAGTCGGTTGTCAATATGTTCCATGGTTCCCTTCAGTATCAGGCCCACGGATCATATAGGAAACCGTTGCTGATCGTCGGATCGATCTTGGCGCGGTTCTCCGCGCTCTCGCTGATCATCGCCAGTGCGTCGGCCTGGCCGATCGTGCCGGAATTCAGTGCCGCGACCCAGTAATCGACGCCGGCCTGCTCCGCCGGGCGGTCGAGGATGTTCAGGTACAGGGTCTGCACCAGCTGCAGGTTCGACAGGTTGGCGCCGAAGTTGTCGACGAATTCCGCGCTCTGGATGAAGTGGCCGGCGACGTCGCGCAGGCTCATGCCCTTGTCCATGCCCGACATCCAGAAGCCGAGGCCGGCCGTGTCCGGCGCGCGGTCCAGCACTGCGTTGTAGATGCGGTAGGCCTGGCCGCCATTGCCGTCGAGGTCGAGCGCCACCGAGGCATCGGCGAACTTCAGGCGCTCGACGTTGAACAGCGTGTCGGTGCCACCCACGTAACCCTTGTCGGCCACGGTCACCGTTGCGCCGGAGCGGACCACGGCGAAGGTGTCGCGTGGGCCGGCGTAGGCAATGGTGTCGATGCCGGCCTGGCCGTCATAGACGTTGCTGCCGGACTTGGCGGTGAAGGTGTCGCCGCCGTTGCCGCCGCTGAAACCGGCAGCCGTATCGACCCGGAACGCCAGCGGGAGGCCGGTGCCGGAAGCGTTGCCGGCCGCGTCGGTCGCGACCGCGGTCACGCTGTGGCTGCCATTGGCCAGCGCGCTGCCGGTCACGGTCCAGGTGCCGTCCGCGGCGACGGTGGTGCTGCCATGCAGTACCGCGCCCTCCGACACCCGGATGGTGGCGCCCGCTTCTGCAACGCCGGTATACACCGGGAGCGCGCCCGCGATCAGGCCCGAGGCGTCGCGGTTGATGGTGAACGAGGGCGCGCCCGGCGCCGTTTCGTCGACCTTGAAGTTGAGCGTCACGCTTGGCTGCGACACGTTTCCAGCCGCATCGGTGGCGCGCGCGTTCAGCGCATACGCGCCGTCGGCCAGCGCGCCCAGGGTCACGTTCCAGGAACCGCTGCTGTTGGCGGTGGTGGTGGCCAGCACCGCGCTGCCGCGCAGCACCTGGATCACCGCATTGGCTTCGGCAATGCCGAAGATGTTGGGCGTATTCGTCGTGACGTAGCCGGCCGCGTCGATCGGCACGCTGATCCACGGCGCCTGCGGCGCGGTGGTGTCGACCGGCACCAGCTGCGACAGCGTGAAGGTGCCGTCGGCGAAGCGGAACAGCTCCGCGTTCGAGATCCGGTCGATGCCTTCGTTCGCGCTCACCGACATGTCGCGCACGATCAGCTCGGTGCCGGAGGTGCTGAACTGGTAGGAGCTGCGCGCCTTGCTGAAGTAAATGGTGTCGTTGCCCAGCCCGCCGTTGACCACGTCGTCGCCGGTGTCCCCGCGCAGCGTGTCGTCATACGCGGTGCCGGTCAGGTTGTCGGCGGCGATGGTGCCCACCAGATAGCGGCCGTTCGAGGTTACGCCCAGCTTTCCGCCCAGGCCGTCGCCGCCGTACAGCCACATCAGGGCGGCGACGTCGTAGGGGCTGAACTGCGCGTAGGGGCCGTACGAACTGTCGTACGACATCAGGGTGTTGACGTTCCTGTCCTGCCAGGTCGGGAGTGTCGTGGTGTTGCCGTTGACCGTTTCGAACGGGTGCTTCAGCCCCAGCATGTGGCCAAGTTCATGCAGCAGGGTCTCGAAGCCGCCGCCGCCGGGCGTCAGGTTGCCGTTCTGTTGCGCGAACTCGGCATTGTCGAGATAGATGTAGGCTTCCGCCGAATACGAGGTGATGGTGTTGCCGACGTAGCTGTAGCCGGTCTGCCAGCTGCACAGCCCGCTGGTCTGCGCGCTTTGCGTGATGTTCATGTTGGCCAGGTGCACCTGCGCGGCATTGCCGTCGCCGGTCTCGACGAAATTGATGCCCGTCAGCTGGCTGATGTAGCGGAACGCCTCCACCGTGTGCAGCCGCTGGCTGGCGCTGAACGCGACCTGGCCGGTTTCGCCCGCTTCGTTGCCGGAGGCAACCGAGAACGTGTAGAGGATGGTGTTCGAGAACGGGGTGGTGAAGTTCCAGTCCGGACCCTGGTCGAGCAGGGCGTCGATGTGGAGGTAGCCGGAGAGCGGGACTTTGGTCAGGTCGGAAACGAGCGCCATGTTGTCCTAAAAAGCGGGCGGAAAGGGAGGATGAGCCCGTCAAGTATTTAGTCCTGACGAGCTCATGTCAACCAGCTTTTTGTGAGCAAGCGTAACGTGCCCGCGAAGCATGCGCCCTTTATTTACAGGCTAACAAGCAAATTCGCATGCACGGCGGTGAGGGTGTAATTCCGTCATCCCAAGGGAGCAAATCTGTCATCCTCGCGCATGCGGGGACCCATGCGTCGCTTCACCATGGGTCCCCGCTTGCGCGGGGATGACGCGTCGTCAACCCCAGGGAGCGTACATGAAGCCGTTGGCGATCGTCGGATCGACCGAGGTGCGGTTCTCAGTGCTTTCGCTGATCATCGCCAGCGCGTCTGACTGCGAAATCGTGCCCGCGTCGAGCGCGCCAACCCAGTAGTTAACGCCTGCCTGTTCCGCCGGGCGGTCGAGGATATTCTGGTACAGGGTCTGCACCAGTTGCATGTTGGTAAGGTTGCTGCCGAAGTTGGCGACGAATTCATCGCCACCCATCATCGCGCCGGCCACTGCGCTCAGGCTCACGCCCTTGTCCAGGTTGGACAGCCAGAAGCCCAGGCCGGCGCTATCCGGCGTGCGTCCCAGCACGGCGTTGTACAGGCGATAAGCCTGGCCACCGGCGCCGTCGATATCCAGCGCGATGTTGCCGCCGTTGTAGACGATGCGCTCGATGCCGACCAGCTGGTCTGTGGAGGAGCCGTCGCCGAGCGAGTAGCCGTTCGCGGTGCGCTCTACCGTCATCAGGTAACGCGGGACGCCGACGTTGACGAAGTCCAGGCCCGCGCCGCCATTGATGACGTCGTCGCCGAGGTTACCTTCGAACATGTCGCTGAAGGCGGTGCCATTCAGCGTATCGGCGAACGGCGTGCCGCTCAGGTAGACGCCGCCGCCCGACGCGCCGCGCAGGCCGCCCAGGCCGTCGCCGCCATACAGCCAGCGCAGCGCAGCGATGTCGTAGGTGGCGAAAGTGGTGCCCGGTGCGCTGAAGGTGCTGTACGACATGACGGTGTAATAGGCGCCGTCCTGGCCGGCCGGCAGCATCGCCGGATTGTCGGGATTCGCCTCGTGCGGGTGCTTCAGGCCGATCAGGTGCCCCAGTTCGTGCAGCATGGTTTCATAGCCGCGGGTGCCCGGGGCCAGGTTGGCGTTCTGCGCCCCGAACTCCTTGTTGTCCATGTACAGCGTGCCGTAGGCGTTGTAATCGGTGAACTCGCCGTTCGGCAGCGGCTGGTAGCCGGCGCGCCACGATGCCAGGCCCATGGTCTGTGCGCTCGATGTGATGTCGGCATTGCACAGCACGATCTGCGCGGCGGCCGGATCGCTCGTTTCGACGAAACGGATGCCGGTGTATTTGGCCAGCTCGGCAAAGGCCTGGATCGCGTAGAACTTTTGCTGTGGCGTGAAGACCACTTCCCCGGTGGCCGACGTGGTGGACATGGTCGGCAGGCCGAACGAGTAGAACAGGGTGTTCGCGACCTCGGGTTCGAAGTAGTTCCAGTCGGGGCTGCTATTGAGCAGTGCGTCGATGTGGTTGTAACCGGACAGCGGGGTCGTGGTAAGTACAGAAATTTTGGCCATGGGGTGCGTTCAGAGAATCGAACACCGAGTATTCAGCGCGGCACGTGTTCGTGTCAACCCTCTGTTGCTGAGTGACCGCAACCTTCAGTCAGCGCGGCGTGGCGAGCAGCGCTTTCAGGCTCGCGAGGCGGTCTTTGGGTGAGATGATTTCCGACTCCAGCGGCGCCGCGGTGCCTTCGTCGAGCGCCATCTCCTTGATGAAGCGCGAAGGATCGCAGTGCACCTGCTCGCCCGCGCGCTTGCGCTTTTTACACCATGTGATGTGCAGCGTGCGCTTGGCGCGCGTGATCCCCACGTACATCAGGCGCCGTTCTTCCTCGATGCGCTGCGCGATCACTTCCACCGGCGCGTCGGGGTCGCCCTTGTGCGGCAGGATGCCTTCTTCGCAACCCACCAGGAACACGTGCGGATACTCCAGGCCCTTCGATGCGTGCAGCGTCGACATGCGGATCGCGTCCGGCTCTTCGTCTTTACCTTCCAGCATCGACATCAGCGCCACCATCTGGGTCAGCTCCAGCAGGTTCTTTTCCTCGCCCTGCTTGTCCTTGCCGCCGCAGCCGCGCTCCTTGAGCCAGTTGATGAACTCCATGACGTTCTGCCACTTCGACTGCGCCGGGCGCTCGTCGAAGGCGTCGTACAGGTAGTTCTCGTAATTGATCTCTTTCATCATGTCGTCCAGGACCGCCGCTGCGTTCTCGCCGCTGCCGGACGGACCCGGGCGCGAGGCGCGCGACTCGAGGTCGTTGATGAAATTGCAGAATTCGCGCAGCGGCCGCAGCTGGCGGTCGGTCAGCAGCGCTTCGATGCCGCCCTTGTACACCGCCGCGAACAGCGAGCACTGCCACTGGCCGGAAAACGCGCCCAGCACTTCCAGCGTCGACTGGCCGACCCCGCGCCGCGGCGTGGTGACCGCGCGGATGAAGGCGGGGTCGTCGTCTTCGTTCGCGATCAGGCGCAGGTAGGCGATGATGTCCTTGATCTCGGCCTTGTCGAAGAAGCTCTGGCCGCCGGAAATCGTGTACGGGATGCGCTCCTGGCGCAGCGCCTGCTCGATCACGCGCGCCTGGTGGTTGCCGCGGTACAGGATCGCGTAGTCGGACCACTTGTTCTTGCGCTGGAAGTGGTCGGCCGAAATCATGATCGCCACCTGCTGCGCTTCCTGTTCGTCGGTCGGCATGCCCAGCACGTTGATCGGCTCGCCGAGGCCGTGCTCGGACCACAGCTTTTTGTCGAACAGTTTCGGGTTGTTGCCGATGACCGCGTTGGCGGCCTGCAGGATGCGGGTGGTGGAGCGGTAGTTCTGCTCCAGCTTGATCACCTGCAGGTCCGGGAAGTCGGTCTGCAGCGTGCGCAGGTTTTCCACCGACGCGCCGCGCCAGGCGTAGATCGCCTGGTCGTCGTCGCCCACGGCGGTAAACATCGGCTTCTTGCCGATGCCGGTGACCAGCAGCTTGACCAGCTCGTACTGGCAGGTGTTGGTGTCCTGGTACTCGTCCATCAGCAGGTAGCGCAGGCGACGCTGCCACTTGTCGCGGATCGGATCGTTGTTGCGGAACAGTTCGACCGGCAGCCGGATCAGGTCGTCGAAGTCGACAGCCTGGTAGGCCTGCAGCGTGGCGACGTAGCTGCGGAAGATGCGGCCCGCCTGCGCCTCGTCCTCGTCCTTGGCGTCACGGATCGCCAGCTCGGGTTCGACCAGCGCGTTTTTCCACAGCGAGATCCGGGTCTGGATGTCGCGGATGATTTTCTTGTCGGTGGTGAGCGCCAGGTCCTGCACCAGCGAGAAGCAGTCGTCCGCGTCCATGATCGAGAAGCGGTCCTTCAGGCCCACGCCCTGCGCTTCCTGGCGCAGGATCTTCACGCCCAGAGAGTGGAAGGTCGACACCGTCAGCTGCTTGGCCTGCTTGGGCTGCTTGAGCAGCTTGGCGATCCGTTCCTGCATCTCCAGCGCGGCCTTGTTGGTGAAGGTCAGCGCGGCGATGGTGCGCGGATCGTAGCCGCGGTCCTCGATCATGTAGGCGATCTTCTGGGTGATCACGCGTGTCTTGCCCGAGCCCGCGCCGGCCAGCACCAGGCAGGGGCCGTCCAGGTAGCACACCGCCTCGCTTTGCGGGACGTTTAGGCCGAACATGGGAACGTGGGACATGGGTGGAAGAACGCGACGGACAGCTGGCCATTGTACAGTGCAAACGCGCGTTTCCCGTCGTAAAATGGCTGCAATGAAAATCCTGACAACACTCCTGCTGGCCTGCCTTGCCAGTCCGGCAATCGCCGGGCAGCTGGTGGTGGCGGCGGCCTCCGACCTTGCCTACAGCATGGACGCGCTGGGCAAGGGCTTTCGCAAGTTCGAGCCTTCGGCGCGGCTGAAGGTGTCGACCGGAGCCTCGGGATCGCTGTTCGCCCAGATCAGGAATGGGGCGCCGTTCGACGTCTTCATGTCGGCCGACATGGCCTACCCGGCGCGGCTGGCGAAAGAAGGCGCGGCCGACGGCACGACGCTGGCCAAGTACGCGACCGGGCGCGCGGCGCTGTGGACCAACGCCCCCGGCGTCGACCCGTCCAGGGGCCTGGGCATCCTGCTCGATCCGCGCATCCGCCGCATCGCGATCGCCAACCCCGACGTCGCGCCCTACGGCATGGCCGCGAAGGAAGCGCTGCGCGCGGCGCAGCTGTGGGATGCGGTGCAGCCGCGCCTGGTGATCGGCGAAAACGTCGCCCAGGCGGCGCAGTTCGCCCATTCCGGCAATGCGCAGGCCGCGATCCTGTCGGTCTCGGCGCTGCATGCGCCGCAGCTGCGCCGCTACGGACGCCATGCGGTGCTGGCGGGCGTGACGGTGGAACAGGGCGCGGTGATCACGAAGCACGGCACCCGCAACCCGCTGGCCGCGCGCTGGATGGCCTACCTGCGCACCGATGCGGCGCGCGTGATCCTGGCGCGGCACGGCTTCGAACCTCCGGCGCGCACCGAATGACAGGCCTGCTGCCGGCCGACATGTGGGACGCGATGTGGCTCACGCTGCGCCTCGCGCTGGTGTCCTCGCTGGTGCTGCTGGTGATCGGCATCCCGCTCGCGAACTGGCTCAACACCACACGCATGCGCGGCGTGATCCTGCTCGAAACCCTGGTCAGCCTGCCGATCGTGCTGCCGCCGACCGTGATCGGCTTCTACCTGCTGATGCTGATGTCGCCGCAGCACGCGGTCGGCGCGGCGTGGGTGACCGTGTTCGGCAACCCGCTGCCGTTTTCGTTTACCGGGCTGGTGGTGGGCTCGGTGGTATACAGCCTGCCGTTCGCGGTGCAGCCGTTCCAGGCGGCGTTCCGTTCGGTCGGACGCGACATGATCAATTCCGGACTGGCGCTGGGCCTGACCCGGCGCCAGGTGTTCTGGTCGGTGGTGCTGCCGCTGTCGAAGCACGGCATCCTGACCGGGGTGTCGCTCAGTTTCGCGCACACCATGGGCGAATTCGGGGTTGTGCTGATGCTCGGCGGGAATATTCCCGGCACCACGCGGGTAGCCTCGATCGCGCTCTACGACGAGGCGCAGAAGCTCAATTACGAGGCGGCCAATGCCTACGCGCTGGTGCTGCTGGCGATTTCCTTCGCCATCCTGGTCGGCATCGCCTTCCTGCAGCGGCGCCAGAACGCGATCCTGCTGTCGAACTGAAATCCCGGCACGCGGTGTACCATGCGGGTTTACGGCAGTGCGCCCGCTTTTTCCCTATAGAACATGAAATTTGAACACCTGATCCAGATTAACGACCCCCTCAATCCGCTGATGGACACGATCACCCGCGAGCAGCTGTGGCGCGGGCTGGTGCTGCGCGCCGAAGCGCCGAAGCTGTTCGTGCCGCACCTGGACGAATCGACCATCGACGAGCGCGAAGCGGGCAGCTTCCGCCGCCGCCTGCGCTACGGCGACCTGGTGGTGCAGGACCGCGTGGTGCTCGAGCCGCTGCAATCGGTGCGCTACGAGGTTCCGGCGCAGGGCGAGATCCCGGCGTCGCTGCTGGTGATGTCGATCGAGGCGCCGGACGAGCACAACCTGCTGGTGCGCTTCCGCTACGACGACGGCCATCCGGAGTCGCTGGATTCGGCCAGCAAGATGTACGACGACTTCAAGCGCTCGGCCTACCAGGAAGCGGACATCGATACCGTGAAGATCATCCGCGAGCTCGCCGCCAAGCGCCAGCTCGACCCCAGCCCGCTCCACTAAGAACTTACCGTCATCCCCGCTCCAGCCGCTAACCGTCAAACCGTCATCCAAGCGAAGGCTGGGATCCATACTGACGCGGCAATTCGAAAGCGTACGATTTGCCCTTCGGATACTGTCTATGGATCCCAGCCGAGTGCGACCTTGGTCATGAGATGACGGTTAGCAGCCGGGGGTGCTGTCGGGACCTTCGGGATCGGCCGGCGCGCCCTTGGCGATGTTGGCGGCGAGGTCGCGCAGCGCCGTGCGCACGCCTTCCTCGATGACGGGGTGGTAGAACGGCATCTCCAGCATCTGCTTGACCGTCAGCCGCATCTGGTAGGCCCAGGACAGCAGGTGCGCCAGGTGTTCGCCGCGCGGCGCGATCATCTCCGCGCCCAGGAAGTGCCCCGTCACATATTCGCCATACACCCGCAGGATCCCGCTGTTGACCAGCATGACTCGGCTGCGGCCCTGGTTGTGGAACGACACCTGCCCGGTGGCGAAGCGCGCCGGCCCGCTCTTGGCCAGTTCGCGGTAGCTGCGCCCGACCGTGGCGAGGTTCGGATCGGTGAACGCGATCGCCAGCGGCGCGCGGCGCAGGCCCGGCTGCACGTCCGGATAACGCGCCGCGTTGTCCCCGGCGATCACGCCCTCGTCGGCCGCTTCCGCCAGCAGCGGCCGTTCCGCAGTGGCGTCGCCGGCGATGAAAATCGGGCTGTCGCCGCACTGCATGGTGCGCGAATCGAACACCGGCACGCCGTGCGCGTCCAGCGCCAGCCCGGTATGCTCCAGCCCCAGCCCGTCGACGTTGGGCATGCGGCCTGACGCGGCCAGCACATAGTCGTAGCTGTCGGTGTGCTCTTTGCCGCGCGCGTCGCGCACGGTCAGCTGCACCTGTCCGCTTTCCTGCTTCGCCCGCACCACTTCCGATTCCAGCCGCAGGTCCATTTCCGCGCCGAAGATCGACACCGCCGACTGCTGCACTTCCGGATCGGCCATGTGCGCAATACCGGCCGAGCGCCCGAAGATGGTGGTGCGCACGCCAAGCCGGTGCAGCGACTGGCCCAGCTCCAGGCCGATCACGCCGGTGCCGACCACGGCCACCGAACGCGGCAGCGTCATCCACTCGAACACGTCGTCGTTGACGACCACGCGGTCGCCGACGTCGCGCAGCGGCGCGGGGATGATCGGGCGCGAGCCGGTGGCGATCACGATCGCCGTGGCCTGCACCGTGTGCTCGCCGACCTGCAGCGTGTTGCGTCCCGTGAAGCGGGCCTGGCCGCGCAGCTTGTCCTGGTCGGCGAAACCGTCGACGCTTTCCTGCACGAAGCCGACGAAGCGGTCGCGCTCGCTGCGCACGCGCGCCATCACCTCGGCGCCGTCGATCGTGACCTGCTGCGGATGCACGCCGAAGCCGTGCGCATGCTGCATGGCGTGGGCGGCGTCGGCCGCCGCGATCAGCAGCTTGCTCGGCATGCAGCCGACCCGGGCGCAGGTAGTGCCGTAGGGTCCGGCTTCGATGACGAGCACGCTCCGTCCCTGGGCGCGGGCTGCGCGGTAGGCGGACATGCCCGCAGTGCCGGTGCCGATGATGGCGACGTCGACGTGGTATTCCTTCATGCAGCGCTCCTGTGGATGCGGTAACGCGGCGCACTCCTGCGCGCATCGCGGTTCCCTGCTAGATTAAGGTATGGAAGGGGCAGGCGGCGCGCGAGTTGCGGCTTAGCCACATCAGATTGCATGCGCGTCGCACATCCCGGCGGCACATTTGATATCCATCATGGATGACTGGCACCAGCCCGCCCACACTCCGTTGAGAAAGCGAGGTGAACGCATGTCAGCATACATCCAACCCGCCCCGGCCGCGTCCGGCGCGGCAGGGGGCGCCGCCCAGGCCATACCTGAACTCCAGGAACGCAAGGCCAGTGGCTGGCAAGGCACGCCGGTCCACCGCTATCCGGAAACCCGGATCGAGCACGCGACCGCCGACCTGCTGCTCAATGCCTGGATCGGACGCTTCACGCAATCGGTGTCGCCGGTCGCGGTGGGCAACGCCTATGCCGACTGGTTCAGCCACTTCGCGCTGGCGCCGTCCAAGCACGAGCAGCTCGTGCTGCAGGGCATCGACAACATGATGAAACTGGCGCAGCTGGCGTACAAGTCTTGCAACGGTGACTGCGACTACACCTGCATCGAGCCGCTGCCGCAGGACCGGCGCTTCGACGCGCCGCAGTGGAAGCGCTATCCGTTCAATGTCGGCTACCAGGCCTTCCTGCTGCAGCAGCAGTGGTGGCACCGTGCCACCACCGGCGTGCGCGGCGTGTCGCGCCACCACCAGGACGTGGTCACCTTCATCACGCGCCAGCTGCTCGACTGGGTGGCGCCGTCGAATTTCCCGGCCACCAATCCGCAGGTACTCGACACCACCATCGCGACCGGCGGCGTCAACCTGGCCGCGGGCGCGATGCGCGCCTGGTCGGATTTCCTGCGCACCGCCGGCGGCCAGGAGAAAAAAACCTCGCGCTACGTGGTGGGCGAAAACGTCGCCGCCACACCCGGCAAGGTAGTGCTGCGCAACCACATCATGGAACTGATCCAGTACGAGCCCGCCACCCCGCGCGTGCATTCGGTACCGATCCTGCTGGTGCCGGCCTGGATCATGAAGTACTACATCCTCGACCTGACCGAGTCGGACTCGCTGGTCCGCTATCTGGTGGCGCAGGGCTACACGGTGTTCATGGTGTCCTGGAAGAATCCCGGCGCGGCCGAGCGCGACCTGAGCATGGACGACTACCGCGTGCACGGCGTCCACACCGCGATCGACGAAGCCTGCCGGCGCACCGGCTCGGATACCGTGAACGCGGCTGGCTACTGCCTCGGCGGCACGCTGCTGTCGATCACGGCGGCGGCGATGGCGCGCGACGGCGACGAGCGGCTCGGCAGCGTCAGCCTGCTGGCGGCCCAGGTCGACTTCACCGAACCGGGCGAGCTGTCCCTGTTCATCGACGAGAGCGAGGTCAGCTTCCTGGAAGCGACCATGTGGCACCAGGGCTACCTCGACACGCGCCAGATGGCGGGCGCCTTCCAGCTGATCCGCTCGAACGACCTGATCTGGTCGCGGCGGCTGAACCATTACCTGCTCAACCAGCCGGACGACGAAACCGCGCTGACCGCCTGGAACAACGACGCCACGCGCATGCCCTACCGGATGCACGCGGAATACCTGCGCCGGCTGTTCCTGCACAACGACCTGGCGGCCGGGCGCTACCTGGTGGACGGCCGGCCGGTGGCGCTGTCGGACATCGACGTGCCGGTATTCGCGGTGGGAACCGTCACCGACCACGTGGCGCCGTGGCGCTCCGTGTACAAGCTGACGCTGCTGCTCGATTCGGAGCTGACCTTCCTGCTGACCTCGGGCGGGCACAACGCCGGCATCATCTCGCCACCCGGCAAGGCCAGGCGCAGCTACCAGGTCGCCACGCGCGCGCACGACGCGGCCTTCGTCGACCCGGGCCGCTGGCAGGAACAGACCGAACCGACGGCCGGCTCGTGGTGGCCGGAGTGGGAGCACTGGCTGGCGCGGCGCTCCGGGCCGCCGGTCGAGCCGCCGGAGATTGAAGAAGGGCTGGACGATGCACCGGGCGACTACGTCCGGCAACCGTAGCGCTCGATTGGGAGAACGCCATGTTCAAGGAAATCCTGTTTCCCACCGATGGCTCGCCGACCTCCGAGGCGGCGATGCGGACCTGCATGGAGTTCGCCGGCTCGATCGGCGCGCACGTGACCGCCCTGCATGTGGTGCCTGACTTCCACGTGCTGAGCACCAATGTCGAAATGGTCGAGGACACGCGCGATCGCTACCTGCAGGAGACCAGCGAGCGGGGCCGGCAGGTGCTCGCGAAGGTCGAGCAGTGCGCGCGCGAGCTGGGCGTGGATTGCGATACCGTGCTGCGGCGTTCGGACGACCCGTACAACGAGATCCTGGACGAAGCGCGCGAGCGCGGCAGCGACCTGATTGCGATGGCCTCGCACGGCTACCGCGGCATCAAGGCCATGCTGCTCGGCAGCGAAACGCAAAAGGTCCTGGTCCACAGCCTGATACCCGTCCTCGTCCTGCGCCCGATCCCGTAGGGGACTGTCCCCTCGGGACTGTCCCCAGCCTTTGTCCCCGCCGCCGATAACGCCTGTTGTCGCCCGGGGTTCGCGCGCGTTCCACGAAACTACCCTAGTGCAGCCTCAGTATGGATCCCGGCCTTCGCCGGGATGACGGCGGCTGGGCGAAAATGTCCGATCCTGCATATTCATGTTCAGATCCGCCACCGTGCAGGATGCCGTGCTGCTGCATCCCAAAGATCAGGATGACGGCGGCTGGGCGAAAATGTCCGATCCTGCATAATCATGTTCAAATCCGACAAATCCACCGGGGACCAGGACGTAAAAATGGCGGATCCTGCACAATCGTGCTCGAATCCGCCACCTTACATGAGGCTCTGGTTCTGGATGCTAAAGAGCAGGGGACAGTCCCCTTCGGGGACGGTCCCCATCCCTCTTTAATGAATCTCGAGCTTGTGGCCGGTTTTGCCCGCTTTCTTCGGCAGCGTCAGCTCGAGGATGCCGTCCGCATACCGCGCTTCGGCCGCGCTGTCGTCCACTTCATGCTCCAGCGTGAAGCTGCGATACATCTGGCCGCGATACAGCTCGCTGCGCACCACACGCTCGCCTTCCTTCTGCTCCGACTGCTGCTGGGTATCGATCGATATCGTGACCCGGTTGCCGAGTACGTCCACCTTGATGTCTTCCTTCTTCACGCCAGGGATCTCCGCCTTGACGGTGTAGGCCTGGTCGTTTTCCACGACGTCGCAACGGATCGCCGGGACATCCTGCAGTTCGCGCAGCGCGAACGCCGGCCGCAGCTCGCGCAGGAGTTCTTCCATGCGCTGCATCGGCATCATCCGCGACATTTCGCGGAAGGGGTCGAATGGGGTGAGGTTATTCGCCATGATGCTTACTCCTTCGATGGAAAATTGCCGGTCCAATGAACGTTCAAGGAAGGCCGGGCTTCCGGCATACTGCCCGGCACTCGAGCCCTACCCGAATAAGTTTTATACGATTTGGAGCGCTTCGCAAGCGCCGCGCGTCATGCTGCCACGCGCAGCGCGATGGAGCGCCGCCGCGGCGGTTCGGGCGGCCCCTCGGGATCGGCCGGGTGGGCTGCTCTCTCGCCGGCGCGCAGGCCGGCCGCCAGCGCTTCCAGGCTGGCGCGGTCGAGGATGTCGAGCTTGCGGTTGTCGAGCCGGATCCAGCCGTTGTTGCGGAACTTGGCCACCAGCCGGCTGACGCTTTCGATGGTGAGGCCGAGATAGCCGCCGATATCGTCGCGCGACATGCGCAGCTGGAACGAGGTCGGCGAATAGCCGCGCTGCGCATAGCGCGCCGACAGGTTCAGCAGGAAGCAGGCGAAGCGCTGCTCCGCGCGCAGGTTACCCAGCACCAGCATCACGCCCTGCTCGCGCTGGATTTCCTGGCTCATCAAGAAGTGGAAACGCTGCAGAAGCTGCGGATGTTTGCAGAACAGTTCCTGCAGCCGGTCGAACGGGATCTCGCATACTTCGGAATCTTCCAGCGCCACCGCATCGCAGGCATGGCGGCCGCCGGCGATCGCGTCGAAACCGAGCACGTCGCCCGACATCGCGAAGCCGGTCACCTGCTGGGCGCCGCGGCGGTCTACCTGGGTGGTCTTGAAGTGGCCGAAGTGCACCGCATACAGGCTGGTGAAGGGATGGCCGATGCGGTACAGGCGCGCATCGCGCTGGATGCGGTGCCGCCTGACGATGCCGTCTAGCGCGGCGGCCGTTTCGAGGTCGAGGCCGCTCGGCAGGCACAAGGCCGAGAACCGGCATTCTGCGCATTTGTTGCCGTTGGCCTGAACCGGCTGTTGCTTTTGTGCGGTATTCATCATGCGTTTCCGGTGCTGCCAGCCTTTCTCCGGCGCAATGTAAAAAGCGCCGTCCCCATATCAGAAATATACGCCGCAATCCGTGCGTTAGCTATCATTCAATATGGCAAGGGTGTGTGAGGTTACGTTGACGAAAATGTCCGACACATTTGACCGTCGTCAAAATATCGCGCTCCCGCACGGGGCATTCGGGACTACAGTGAAACCGATAGAAGCGGGCCCCGCATGAGGAGGTCGATATGCCAGAGCCGCTGACACAGGAAGAGACAAGGCAGCTGGAAGCGACGCTGCGCGAAGAGCGCAAGGTGCTGTTGGACGCGCTCGACGAACGGCTGCACCAGGGCGACGATCCGGACGAGATGTCGCTCAAGAACAATATCCAGGATGGCGCGCCGGATGACCGGCCCAGCGCCAGCATGCTCAACGACGAGGCGATCGCGGAAGTGAGCCTCGAGCTGCGCGAACTGCGTGCGGTGGAAGCGGCGCTCGAGCGCATCGCACAGGGCAGCTACGGGATCTGCGCCAACTGCAGCAGCCCGATCGGCGTCGAGCGCATGCGCGCCCAGCCGGCCGCCGCGCTGTGCATCGCGTGCCAGACCGAATCCGAGCGGCACCCGTCCCTGTTCGCGCCGAACACCAGCCGCATGCGGCTGTAGCGCTCAGGCCAGCTCACCCAGGCAGATGCCGAGTTCGCGCGCGCTCTGCACCGTGTCGCCATCGACCGGCACGCGCTTGGTGTGCCCGACCACTTCAGCCAGCGGAACGTAATCGATGTCCGGTCCACTGAGCGCCACCATCACGCCGCTCCTGCCCTGCTCCAGCGCGCGCACCGCCGCCACGCCGAAGCGCAGCGCGACCACGCGGTCGAACGCCGACGGACTGCCGCCGCGCAGCAGGTAACCCAGCACCACCGCGCGGCACTCCTTGCCGGTGCGCTGTTCCAGCCACTGCGCGACCCGCGCGCCGATCCCGCCCAGCCGCTCGCTGCGGCCGGCCGTCGCGCCCACCGCCAGCTCGCGCTGGCCGCCGGCCGGCGCCGCGCCTTCGGCCACCACCACCAGCGCGTGGTTGCGGCAGGCCGCGTCCCGCGCCCGCACCGCGTCCGCCACCACATCGATGTGGAACGGGATCTCGGGGATCAGGATCGCGTGCGCGCCGCCGGCCATCCCCGCGTGCAGCGCGATCCAGCCGGCGTAGCGCCCCATCACTTCCACCACCATCACGCGCTGGTGGCTTTGCGCGGTGCTGTGCAGGCGGTCGATGCAGTCGGTGGCGAAGCCGGACGCGGTATCGAAGCCAAAGGTCGGGTGGGTGCGGTCGAGGTCATTGTCGATCGTCTTGGGCACGCCGACCACGCGCATGCCCTTGCGCTGCAGGCCGTTTGCGATCGCCATGGTGCCGTCGCCGCCGACCATCACCAGCGCATCGAAGCCGCGCGCGCGGCACTGCGCCACCAGTTCGTCCGACCGGTCTTCTTCGGTGAAGCCGCCGTCCGGCGCGGGCGTGGGGAAGCGGAACGGATTGCCGCGGTTGCTGCTACCCAGGATGGTGCCGCCCAGGTGCGCAATGCCCTGCACCGATTCGGCCGTCAGCAGCTGCACGCCGGGGCCGAAGCAGCTGTGCGGCGCGATCAGTCCATCGAGCCCGTCGCGGATGCCGTAACATTCCCAGCCGCGCCGCGCCGACGCCAGCACCACCGCGCGCACCACGGCATTCAGGCCCGGCGCATCGCCGCCGCCGGTCGACACCGCTATCCGCCTGATCGCCGGTTCGGCCATGCGCGGCTCCTCAATGGGGCGACGCCTGCCCGGCCAGGCGCTCGACTTCGAGCAGCGCGGGAATGGTGCGCAGGATGCTGTCGGGATCGAGGCTGATCGAGTCGATCCCGCAGCCGGCCAGGAACTGCGCGAAGTCGGGATAGTCCGACGGGGCCTGCCCGCAAATGCCGATCGGCACGCCGTTGCGGTGCGCGCCTTCGATCGCCATGAGCACCGCCAGCTTGACGCCCGGATCGCGCTCGTCGAAGTCGAAGGCGACCACCTCGGAATCGCGGTCCACGCCCAGCACCAGCTGGGTCAGGTCGTTGGTGCCGATCGAGAAGCCGTCGAACATCCGGGCGAACGCATCGACCTGGAACACATTGTTCGGCACCTCGCACATCAGGTAGATTTGCAGGCCGCCGGCGCCGCGCGCCAGTCCGTGCAGCGCCATCGCGTCGAGTACGTGGCGCGCTTCCTCGGTGCGGCGGCAGAACGGGATCATCAGCTTCACGTTGACCAGTCCCATCTCCTCGCGCACGCGGCGCATGGCCTGGCACTCGAGCGCGAAGCCGTCCGCATAGCGCGGGTGGGCGTAGCGCGCGGCGCCGCGAAAGCCCAGCATCGGGTTCGCTTCGGCCGGTTCGAACTGGCTGCCGCCGAGCAGGCTCGCGTACTCGTTGGTCTTGAAGTCGGACATGCGCACGATCACCGGGCGCGGATAGAAGGCCGCCGCGATCGCGCCCACGCCCTCGGACAGCTGGCGCACGAAATAATCGGCCGGGCTGGCGTAGCCGGCGGCCATGCGCTCGACCTGGTGCGCCACGTCCGGGTCTTCCAGCAGCGCCGGATGCGCCAGCGCCATCGGGTGCGCCCGGATATGCTCGGCCACGATGAACTCGATGCGCGCCAGGCCGACGCCGGCGCACGGCAGGGCGCTGGTCTTGAACGCCAGGTCGGGGTTGCCAAGGTTGACCATCAGCGGCGTGCGCGGCAGCTCCAGCGCCGACAGGTCGGTGCTGGTCACCGTGAACGGGATGCGCCCCTGATAGACCATGCCGCGGTCGCCCTCCGCGCACGACACCGTCACGTCGGCCCCATCGCGGATGGTTTCGGTCGCGTGCTCGCAGCCCACCACCGCCGGCACGCCCATCTCGCGCGCGACGATCGCCGCGTGGCAGGTGCGCCCGCCGCGGTTGGTGACGATCGCGGACGCCATCTTCATCACCGTGCCCCAGTCGGGGTTGGTGGCGTCGGCCACCAGCACGTCGCCCTGGCGGAAGCTGCCGAGGTCCTGCGGGCCACGCACGATGCGCGCATGCCCGGCGGCGACCCGGCTGCCGACCGCGCGGCCGGAGGCGACGGCGCGCCCAGGCTCCTGCAGCCGGTACTCTTCGATGGTGTGCGCGGAGCGGCGCGAGGCCACCGTTTCGGGCCGCGCCTGCACCACGTACAGCTCGCCGTCGAGGCCGTCCTTGGCCCACTCCACGTCCATCGGCACCGGGTGGCCGGCGAGGGCGCTGTAGTGGCTTTCGATATCCACCGTGGCCTGGGCCAGCTCCAGCACTTCGTCGTCCAGCAGGCAGAAGCGGTGCTGGTCGGCGCGCGAGGTGTGGACAACGCGCGTGCCTTCGTGCCCGGCGCCGTGCGCGCACACCATGCGCACATCCTTGCTGCCAACGATGCGGCGCAGCACGGTGCGGAAGCCCTGCGCCAGCGTCGGCTTGAACACGTAGTACTCGTCCGGGTCGACCATTCCTTTGACCACCGTCTCGCCCAGACCCCAGGCGCCGTTGATGAACACCACGTCGCGAAAGCCGGTCTCGGTGTCGAGCGAGAAGGCGACTCCGCTGCAGGCGAGGTCGGAGCGCACCATCTTCATCACGCCGGCCGAGATGTACACCTTGAAGTGGTCGAAGCCGTTTTCGGCCCGGTAGGCGATCGCGCGGTCGGTGTACAGGCTGGCGAAGCAGCGACGCACCGCGTCGAGCAGGCGCGCGTCGCCCGCGATGTTGAGGTAGGACTCGTGCTGGCCCGCGAACGAAGCGGCCGGCAGGTCCTCGGCGGTGGCGGAGCTGCGCACGGCGACCGCCAGCGTGTCACCGTATTCCCCAAGAAGGGAGTGGTAGGCGGAGACGATCGCGTCGGCCAGCGCCGGCGGCAGCGGGGCGCCGTAGACGATGTCGCGCGCGGCCCGGGCGCGCCGGGCCAGGTCGTCGACGTCCGCGAGGTTCAGTCCGTCGAGCGCCTGGTGCAGGCGCGGCCAGGCGCCGGCTTCGTCCAGCGTCGTGCGGAAGGCGCCGGCGGTGATGGCGAAGCCGTTCGGCACGCGCACGCCGCGCGGCGTCAGCTGCCGGTACATCTCGCCGAGCGACGCGTTCTTGCCGCCGACTTGCGGCAGGTCGTCCATCCCGATGGTCGAAAACCACCGTATCAGGCCGGGGTCTTGCTGGTCCATGGCGGGCCTCCGTATATGGCAGCACCTGTGCCAAAAATACAGAAAAGCCCGTTTGTTGGTCGGACGTTAGGGCGCAGAAACCACCCACCGTCATCCCTGCGTAAGCGGGAACCCATGCTGAGCTTCCCTGAGAGGTGTCAGCGCCGCATAGGCACGCTCACTATGGGCCCCGCGGGCGCGGGAATGACGTGGTGCTGCGCGGTCAGATATCGACCGGATCGACTTCCAGCGACCACTTGGCCCGCGTTTTCATCGCGCGCAGCTGGTCCATCCACGCGCGCAGGAAAGCCTGCAGCGCCGGCCGCGACGCCGACTCCACCAGCAGCTGCGCGCGCTCGACGTTATGCACGCGCGTCATGGTCATCGGGATCGGCTCGTTGATGGTGATGCCGTCGTGCTGCAGGCAGTCGCGCGCCGCAGCCAGGAACTCCAGCGCGATCGCCAGTTCGCGGCCCTCGGCGCGCAGCAGGGCCTGGTACATAAAGGGCGGCAGCATCGCCTGCCGGCGCTCGGTCAGCAGGCCGGTCGCGAAGTTGTCGTAGTCGTGCTTCATCACCGCCGAGTACAGCGGATGCTGGGCATAGCGTGTCTGCACCAGCACTTCGCTGTGGTTGCCGCCCGCGCGGCCGGCCCGCCCCGCTACCTGCATCAGCTGCGCGAACAGCCGTTCGCTGGCGCGGTAATCCTGAGAGAACAGCGCGGTGTCCGGGTTCAGGATGCCCACCAGCGTCAGGCGCTTGAAGTCGTGGCCCTTGGCGACCATCTGGGTGCCGACCAGGATGTCGACCTCGCCGCGATGCACTGTGTCGAAGGCTTCCTGCGCGCTGCCCTTGCGGCGGGTGGAGTCGGCATCGATGCGCAGGATGCGCGCCTCCGGGAACATCTGCTGCAGCCCTTCCTCGACGCGCTGGGTGCCGCGCCCTAGCGGCTGCAGGTCGACGTTGCCGCAGGTCGGGCAGGAACGCGGGATGCGCATCTCCAGGCTGCAGTGGTGGCAGCGCAGGCGGTTTTCCGGCTTGTGCAGCACCATGTAGGCGGTGCAGCGCTTGCAGTCGCTGACCCAGCCGCAGGAATCGCATGAGATCACCGGCGCATAGCCGCGCCGGTTCAGGAACAGCAGCGACTGCTCGCCGCGTTCCAGGCGGCTGCGCAGCGCCGCGATCAGGCCGGAGGTGAGGCCGTCGTTGGGCCGGTCGCGTTCCATGTCGAGCAGGCGCACGCGCGGCAGCACCGCATCCCGCACCGCGCGCTCGCGCAGTTCGAGCTTGCGGTAGCGGCCCGTCAGCGCGTGCTGCCAGCTTTCCAGCGAAGGCGTGGCCGAGCCGAGCACGATCGGGATCGCCAGCTGGTGCGCGCGCCACACCGCCAGGTCGCGCGCCGAGTAGCGCAGGCCTTCCTGCTGCTTGTACGAGGGATCGTGTTCCTCGTCGATGACGATCAGCGCCAGCCGCGGCAGCGAAGCCAGGATCGCCAGCCGGGTGCCGAGCACGATGCGCGCGCGGCCTTCGTGCGCGGCCAGCCAGTTGAAGGTGCGCTCGCCCTCCGACAGGCTGCTGTGCAGCGTGGCCACCATCATGCCGGGGAAGCGCGCGCGAATGTTCGATTCGAGCTGCGGGGTCAGGTTGATCTCGGGGACCAGCACAAGGATCTGCGCGTCCGGCTCGCGCGCCAGCACCTGGGCGCAGGCCTGCAGGTAGACCTCGGTCTTGCCGCTGCCGGTCACGCCGTACAGCAGCATCGGCGCAAACCCCTTGCCCGAACCGATCGCGTCCGCCGCCTCCTGCTGGGCGGCGTTCAGGACCGGCATGTCGACGGGAGCGTCGCTGCCGCCGGATTCCTGTTTGGCAAGTTTTTTGATCGCCCGGTCGAGCGCGACGGTGGTTCCCAGCCGCAGGTTCTTCGGCAGGCCCGGCAGGGTCACCTCGCCCAGCGGCCGCTGGTAATACTCGGCCGCGAAGGCCGCCAGCGCCAGCCAGCGCGGCGACAGCGGCGCCAGCTGGGCCCGCACCGCGATGGCATCCTTCAGCTTTTCCAGCGGCACATCGGTGGCCTGGCGTATCTCGACAATTATCCCGACTACCTCGCGCCTTGCAAAAGGCACAAGCACCAGCTGGCCGGCCAGCGGCTCCGCGCCCGGCTCGCATGGCCAGCGGTAGTCGAAGCAGCTGTTGAGCGGCGTATCGAGTGCTACGTGGAGGATGCAATACGCCATTCGGGTCGGTCGGGATGAAGTCGAGGCGCCATTATGGCGGTTTACAGGGCGCTGGCAACAGCCGCGCCGGGGTGTGGACAACTTTGTGGAAAAGCTGCGGCCGTGTTATCAAAGGATTTGCGCTTCGTCAACACCTTATTGCTTCGCAAAAAAATTAAGGAATAAAATCCCTGAAAATTCAATGGCATAGCATATGTTTAGTAAAGGAAACTCACACAACAGGCCGGAACAGGCCGGTGTGCATAAGTCGCGACAAACCTGAAGTGTTTGTAGTCAATTTGTGCAAACGATGCCGGTTTCCGGTTCACGTACAGATATTCATCCGACCACCCTGCCCGCGGCCATATGCATGTTATGAAAATATCACGCGACGCAGCAGCAAGTTAATGTAAAACCTCAGGAAATGCGCTAACCCACGGGCGCGAAAGCACTTTTTTCCATTGTCCACAAATTCTGTGGATAACTTTGTGGAGAACCTGCGGAAAAACCCGGTTCCCCTCTGAAGCGCGGGACCGCCAGGACTTTCGGCTCGGCCGCCCCGAAATGCTTGTTCCTTTAAAATCAAACGCTTGCGCACACATGCGGCTCCATGGTCCGGGGTGCGGTCACCAAGCCGTCGCTCGGCCAAAAATGTGAATAAGTGTGGGAATTCGGGCGGGCCGCCGGACCGCGCCGCCCCGGTGTGGCGCGGGGCGGTGTAGCGAGACTACATCAGGAAGCGCGTTGGTCGCGACTAAAGCTGTGCACCGCGTCGACCATCGCGGTCACCGATTCGGTCGGGGTGAACTGCGAAATGCCGTGGCCCAGGTTGAACACGTGGCCATGGCCGGCGGACGGCTTGCCGTAGGCCGTCAACGAGCGCTCGACTTCGGCGCGGATCTGGTCCGGGTTGGCGAACAGGATCGCGGGGTCGAGGTTGCCCTGCAGCGCGACCTTGTCGCCCACCAGTGCGCGGGCGCGGCCCAGGTTCACGGTCCAGTCCAGGCCCAGCGCGTCGGCGCCGATGCCGGCAGCTTCTTCCAGCCACAGGCCGCCACCCTTGGTAAACACGATCGCGGGGATGCGCACGCCGTCCTTTTCGCGCTTCAGCTGGCTGACCACCTGGCGCATGTAGGCGAGCGAGAATTCCTGGTAGGCGCCATCGGCCAGCGCACCGCCCCACGAGTCGAAGATCATCACGGCCTGCGCGCCGGCGTCGATCTGCGCGTTCAGGTAGGTCGCCACCGCCGCCGCATTGGTGCGCAGGATGTGGTGCATCAGGTCGGGGCGGTTGTACAGCATCTTTTTGATGGTGTGGAATTCCTTCGAGCCGCCGCCTTCGACCATGTAGCAGGCCAGTGTCCACGGGCTGCCCGAGAAGCCGATCAGTGGCACGCGCCCGTCGATCGCGGTGCGGATCTGCGTGACCGCCTTGAACACGTAGTCGAGCGATTCCATGTCCGGCTCGCGCAGCGCCAGCACTTCGGCTTCGGTGCGCAGCGGACGCTCGAACTTCGGGCCTTCACCGTCTGCGAAATACAGGCCCAGGCCCATCGCGTCGGGCACGGTCAGGATGTCGGAGAACAGGATCGAGGCATCCAATGCATAGCGATCCAGCGGCTGCAGCGTCACTTCGGTCGCATAGTCGGGATTCTTCGCCAGTCCCAGGAAGGAACCTGCGCGCTCGCGGGTGGCACGGTACTCCGGCAGGTAGCGGCCGGCCTGGCGCATCAGCCACACCGGCGTGTACTCGGTCGGCTGACGCATCAGCGCGCGCAGGAAAGTGTCGTTTTTGAGCGGGGCGAATTGTGGCATGGATGACAATAAGGTGCGTGCGGAAAGGGCGTATTATCTCACCCCGCGCCTGAATGTTCTATCATGCCGTACCGTCAACCAGTCCCCGCCATTCCCATGAACGACACCAAGCCGAAGGCCGCCTGCGGCACCTGGCCATCCCCGATCAGCGCCGCCGTCGTGGCGCAGGGAAGCGTGCCGCTCTCGCAGCTCGCCTGCGACGGCGGCGAGGTGTACTGGCTGGCCGGCAGGGCGAGCGAGGGCGGGCGCAACACGCTGCTGCGCACGAGTGGCGGCGCGGCGACCGAACTGACTCCGGCCCCGTTCAACGTGCGCACGCGGGTCCACGAGTACGGCGGCGGCGCCTATGTCGTCGCGGGCGGGGTGGCCTGGTTCTCCAACTTCGCCGACAACCTGGTGTACGTGAAGCGCGGCGCCGACGCGCCGGTGGCCCTCACCCGCCCCGGCAAGGAGCGCTACGCCGACTTCGCGTACGATGCGCGCCGCGAACGCCTGCTTGCGGTCTGCGAAGACCACACCGGGGGCGGCTACCCGGTCAACTCCATCGTCGCGATCGCGCGCGACGGCACGCCGCACAAGCTGGTCGAAGGCAGCGATTTCTATTCCTCGCCACGCCTCGCGCCTGACGGGCGCCAGCTGGCCTGGCTGTCGTGGGACCTGCCACGCATGCCGTGGGAAGGCACCGAACTGTGGCTGGCCGACCTGGCAGATGACGGTTCGCCCGGCATCCCGCGCCTGGTCGCCGGCGGCCCCACCGAATCGATCTGCCAGCCCGAATGGTCGCCGGAGGGCGAGCTGCACTTCGTGTCGGACCGCAGCGGCTGGTGGAACCTGTACCGCGCCATCGGCGGCGAACTGCAGCCCTTGTACACCTGCGAAGCGGAATTCGCGGGTCCGCACTGGGTGTTCGGCGTGTCGGCCTACGGCTTCCTGCCTGGCGGCGAGATCGCCTGCACCTACATCGAGAACGGCGTCAGCAAACTGGCGCGCATCCCGTACGCAGGCACCCTGGCCGGCATCGCCACGCCGTATGAAGAAATCCGCGAGCTGCGCGTGACGGCCGACGGCGGCATCGTCGTACTGGGCGGCGCGCCCACCATCGCGATGGAACTGGCCCACATCGACCTGGACAGCGGCGCGCGCACCGTGCTGGCGCGCTCGATCGACGAGCTGCCCGACGTCGGCTTCCTGTCGGTCCCGCGCAGCATCGACTTCCCCACCGCCGGCGGCGCGATTGCGCACGCCTTCTACTACCCGCCGCAGAACCGCGACATCGCGGCGCAGGACAAGCCTCCGCTGATCGTCATCGGTCATGGCGGCCCGACCGGTATGGCGACCTCCACGCTCAAGCTGGCGACGCAGTTCTGGACCAGCCGCGGCTTCGCGGTGCTGGACGTGAACTACCGCGGCAGCACCGGCTTCGGCCGGGCCTACCGCGACGCGCTCAAGGGGCAATGGGGCGTGGTCGACGTGGAAGACTGCGTCGCCGGCGCGCGTTACCTCGCGCAGCAGGGCGTGGTGGACGGCGACCGCCTGATCATCCGCGGCTCGAGCGCCGGCGGCTACACCGTGCTGTCCGCGCTGGCCTTCCATGACGTGTTCAGGGCCGGCGCCGTGTACTACGGCGTGTCCGACCTGGCCGGGCTGGACGCCGACTCGCACAAGTTCGAGTCGCGCTACAACGAATACCTGATCGCGCCGCAGCCGCAGGCGCAGCAGCTGTACCGCGAACGCTCGCCGATCCACCACACCGCCAGGCTGACCAGCCCGACGATCTTCTTCCAGGGCCTGGACGACAAGGTGGTGCCACCCCAGCAGTCCGAAGTCATGGTCGAAGCGCTGCGCGCGAAGGGCGTTCCGGTCGCGTACATCACGCTCGAAGGCGAGGGCCACGGCTTCCGCAAGGCCGGCAGCATCGTCGCCACGCTGGAAGCGGAGCTCGACTTCTACCTGCGCATCTTCGGCATGGCGACCGGTCCCGCGCCCTACCACATCGACAACCTCGCCTAGGCAATGCTCGAAGACCTGGTACTGGCGCTGCTGACGCTGGCGGGCGAGCCGTTCGGCCGCACCCGCATCCAGGAACACCTGGCGCGCGCCGCCGTTCCGGCCACGGACGATGAACTGAAGTCGGCGCTGGACGCGCTGCAGGCGAAAGGGGCGGTCAAGGAGGTCGTCGGCCGCGGATGGTCGGCCGCGCCCGAGGCCGGCTGGGCGGCCGTCCTGCGTGTGCACAGGAAGCACTCGATCGAGCAGCTGGGAGCCGCCTACCTCAGCCTCGCTTCCCTGCGTTCGACCTGGGACGGCAAGCTGGCCCTGCGCAGCTACCGCCAGGGCATCGCCCTGCTGCGGATCGCGCTCCTCACCGGCGCCGAGCCGCAGGGGGTGATGGAGGTCCTCGCTTCCTGCATGAACTGCCACGAGTCGAACTATGTGCACCCGTTCGTCGAAGCGCTCGGCCGCCCCTTCGATGCCGGCGTCTTCGAGCTGGTGCAGCCGCGCCTGGGCAGCCTGGTGCTGACCGCGATCCTCGACGACGCACTGCACACGCCGGCGATGGCTGCCGACGTGCGCGACTACGCGCAGGGAGTGATCGCGCGCAGCAACGCGCCCAACCACATGCGCATCGCGATGGCCGAGCACATGCTGCTGTGCGGCCGCCTGGACGAGGTGACTGCGCTGGTGGCGGACATCCCCGATGCCGAAGGCGCGGCCTACCGCAGCGCGGTCCAGCTGCTACGCGGCGACGACGATGCGGCCATCGCCTCTTTCGCCGACGCCTTGAAGGCGCTGCGCCGCCAGACCGGCAAGCGCAAGGCGGTCTTCCCCGGCATGCCCGGAATCCTGTACACGATGGCGCTGCTCAAGAGCGGCACGCCCGCGCACGCCGACCTGGCGGGCGCCTACATCACCACATTCACCAGTGCGGTGAAAAAGACGCGCGACGCGCCCGCCTACGAACAGCTGCATTACCTGCATGGCGTACGCGCCGGCACCACCAGCACCGGGGTGTTCGCGGCAAGCCACTGGCCCTCGCCGCTGCAGGCCTTCTTTGCCCGCACGCTGGTCCAGTACTGGATCGGCATGCCGCCGCTGGAACCCAAGCGCCCCGAGCTGCTGAAGATGCTCGACCTGTCGGCGCAGGCCGGATTCGATTTCATCACCGCGCAGATTGCTTCGGTGCTTGGGCGCATGGGCGACCTTGGCGCCGAGCGCCAGGCCATCGCGCTGCGCCAGCGCCACCGCTTCGCCGACCTGGCGCTGTGGATCGAGCGCGAGGAGCCCTGGCAGCGCCAGCTCAACGCGCTGCTGCGCCTCCAGGACGACGCCGCTCCCGAAGTGGTGCGCGAGTCGCGCCTGGTGTGGCTGCTGCGCTTCGATCCGCACTACGGCGTGGAACTGGAGGCGCGCGAGCAGAAGCGCGACAGCAAGGGCGGCTGGAGCCGGGGCCGCGCCCTGTCGCATGCGCGGCTGCTGGACAACCTGGACTTCATGAGCGCGCAGGACAAGGCGGCCGGCGCCATCCTCGCCAAGCCGCAGTATTACAGCGGCTCCTATTACCAGGCCGCCGGCGACAAGGCGGTCACCGCGCTGGTCGGCCATCCGCTGCTGTTCTGGATGGATGAGCCGGGCACCCGCGTCGAACTGGTGGCGGGCGAACCGGAGGTGCTGGTCCGCTCCGGCAACGACGGCGTCACCATCACGCTCAATCCGCCGGTGAACGACAAGACGCGGGCGGTGCTGGTCACCCGCGAAACCCCGACGCGCCTGCGCGTGGTCAGCGTGACCGACGAACATCGCCGCATCGGCTCCATCATCGGCGAACGGCTCGAAGTGCCGCGCCACGCCGAACAGCAGGTGCTGCGCGCGATTGGCGCGATGTCTTCGATCGTGACGGTGCAGTCCGACATCGGCAGCAGCGCCCAGGACATCGAGGACATCGCCGCCGATCCTCGCATGCATGTGCACCTCGTCCCCTACCAGCAGGGCCTGAAGGTACAGGTGCTGGTGCGTCCGCTTCCCGACGCTTCCTACTACGCGCCCGGCAGCGGCGCCGAAGTGGTGCTGGCCGACCTCGACGGCGTGCGCACGCAGGCGCGCCGCGACCTCACGGCCGAGAGGGAAAGCCAGCGCCAGCTGCTGGCTGCATGTACGGCGCTGGAGGCGGGCGAATTAGAGCACGGCGAATGGCTGCTCGGCCAGCCGCTCGACTGCCTGGAGCTGGTCGACCAGCTGCAGCGGCTCGATCCCGGCAAGGTGGTGATCGCCTGGCCCGAAGGCGAGAAATTCCGGGTGTCGAAAAATACCTCGAAGTCCACCATGCGCGTCTCGGTCAAGCGCGACAAGGACTGGTTCGCGGTCGAAGGCGAGCTGGAAGTCGACGAGGGCCGCGTGCTGGACCTGCGCGCGCTGCTCGATGCAATCCGGGCCGGCAAGGGCCGCTTCGTCCAGCTGGGCGAAAACGAATTCACGGCGCTGTCGACCGAGCTGCACCGGCGCCTGGTGGAGCTGGCCGAATTCGGGCAGCAGCAGGGCAAGGGCGTGCGCCTGCACCCGCTGGCCTCGTTCGCGCTCGAGGACCTCGCCGCCAGCGCCACGGTCAAGGGCGACAAGCACTGGCGCGAGCACCTGGCGCGCATGCGCTCGAACGAAGAATACGTGCCCGCGCTGCCCTCCACGCTGCAGGCCGAACTGCGCGACTACCAGCGCGAAGGCTTCGACTGGCTGGCCCGCCTTGCCCACTGGGGCGTGGGCGCCTGCCTGGCGGACGACATGGGACTCGGCAAGACGGTCCAGGCGCTGGCGCTGGTGCTGCTGCGCGCACCGCTCGGTCCCACGCTGGTGATCGCGCCGACGTCGGTCTGCATGAACTGGGCCTCGGAAGCCGCACGTTTCGCGCCGACGCTGAAGGTCAGGCTGTTCGGCGCTGGCGACCGCGCCGAGCAGCTGGCCGACGCCGGCCCCTTCGACCTGGTGATCGCCAGCTACGGCCTGCTGCAGAACGAAGCCGCGATGTTCGCGGCGCGCCGCTGGAACACGGTGGTGCTGGACGAAGCGCAGGCCATCAAGAACAGCCAGACCAAGCGCTCGCAGGCCGTGATGGCGCTGCAGGCGGACTTCCGCATGGCCGCCACCGGCACGCCGCTGGAAAACCACCTTGGCGAGCTGTGGACGCTTTTCAATTTCATCAATCCGGGCCTGCTCGGCAGCGCCGACCAGTTCCAGATGCGTTTCGCGGGCCCGATCGAGAAAGCGCAGGACCAGCGCGCCATGTCGGGCGCCCGCGCGCGCCTGCGCCGGCTGGTGGGGCCGTTCATCCTGCGCCGCACCAAGGCGCAGGTGCTGTCGGAACTGCCGGCACGAACCGAGATCGTGCTGCCGGTCGAACTGACGGTCGACGAAAAGGCGCTGTACGAATCGCTGCGCCGCGACGCGCTCGAACGCATCGCTTCGCTGGACGCGCCCGAGAGCCAGAAGTCGATCCAGATCCTGGCCGAGATGATGCGGCTGCGGCGCGCCTGCTGCAATCCGGAGCTGGTGGCTCCGGGCGGCGGCATCCCGAGCAGCAAGCTGACGGTATTCTCGCACCTGCTGGAAGAACTGCTGGAGAACCGCCACAAGGTGCTGGTGTTCAGCCAGTTCGTCGACCACCTCACGCTGATCCGCAAGCACCTCGATGCGAAGGGGATCTCCTACCAGTACCTCGACGGCTCGACCACGATGCAGCAGCGTAAGGAGCGCGTGGATGCCTTCCAGGCAGGCGAGGGCGATGTGTTCCTGATCAGCCTCAAGGCCGGCGGCGTCGGCATCAACCTGACCGCCGCCGACTACGTGGTGCACATGGACCCGTGGTGGAATCCGGCGGTCGAGGACCAGGCCTCGGACCGCGCGCACCGTATGGGCCAGCAGCGGCCGGTGACGATCTACCGGCTGGTCGCGCGCGGCACCATCGAGGAAGGGATCGTCGACCTGCACAAGCACAAGCGCGACCTGGCCGACAGCCTGCTGGAGGGCAGCGATGCCGCCGCGCGCATGTCGCCGCGCGATATGCTGGACATGCTGCAGGAGGGCCTGGCCAAACAGCATCCAAGATAGGGGACTGTCCCGCCGGGACTGTCCCCCGCCTTTGCTGTGGCGGTCCGCGACGAAAGGCAGGGGCAGTCCCGGAGGGACAGTCCCCTTCCGCGCAAACTCGTCAATTAGTGCTAATCTCTCCCCTGCCCTATCCAACGAGGACACACAGCATGATGAAGCAGAAGATCGCGCTGGCACTGGTGTTGGCAGCGTTCGCGCTGACGCCGGCCGGCGCCGCCACGAAAAAGAAGAAGAAAAAACCCCGCAGCAGCAAGCCCGCACGCACGGTGCAGGCGAAGAAGGTGGCCAAGCCGGTGGCCGCGCCGGTAGCGCAGGAACGCCGCGCCGACCGCGCCTTCGATTCCGCAACCATCCAGTTCCTGAATGCGCTGTGGCGCATCGATCCCGAGAGCGCCATCGCGGCCGGTAAATACGACACCGCCGCCACGATGAAAATCCCCGACGCCGCCAGCCGGATCGCGCGCCTGGAATTCATCGCCGAGTGGCTGGTCCGGTTCGGCAAAATGAAGCCGGAAGAGATGTCGACCCGCCAGCGCACCGACCACGCACTGCTGGTCAACAAGCTCGAAGCGGAGCGCTGGTACCTGACCACTTTCAAGCCGTGGCAATGGAACCCGGCCATGTACAGCGTGGCCGGCCCGATCGACTACATCCTGAATACCGATTACGCGGCCAAGCCGCAGCGCCTGCGCACCCTGCTGCGCCGCATCGCCAGCGTTCCCGCCTACTACCGCGCGGCCCAGGAGAACATCGCCAACCCGACCCACGAGCACACCCGCCTCGCGATCCGCCAGGCGCCAGGCAACCTGTCGGTGCTCGACGACGTCGAGAAGGCGGTGCAGGAATCGATCCTCACCGCGTCCGAGAAGACGCTGTTCCGCCAGCGGCTGGCGGCGGCGCGCGCCGCGGTTCAGGGCTATGTCGGCTTCCTCGAAACGCTCGACCAGCAGCAGCTGGCGGCCGGCACCGCGCGGCCGTTCCGCATCGGCCGCGAGCTGTACGAGCAGAAGTTCGCGCTCGACATCCAGTCTTCCCGCACCGCCGAGCAGACCTACCAGAAGGCGCTGGCCGCGCGCGAAGAGATCCTGACGCGCATGGACGGGCTGGCCGACGAACTGTGGCCGAAGGTGATGCAGGGCGTGCCGAAGCCGGCCGACCGCTACCAGAAGATCGGCATGGCGATCGACCGCCTGTCGACCAACCATGTGCGGCGCGAAGACTTCCTCGACGAGATCCGGCGCCAGATCCCGAAGCTGCAGGAGTTCGTCACTTCGCGCAACCTGCTCACGCTCGACCCGTCCAAGCCGCTGGAAGTGCGCGCGACGCCGGCCTACCAGCGCGGCGTGGCCGGCGCCAGCATCGATGCGCCTGGCCCGTACCGCCCGCAGGACCGCACCTTCTACAACGTCACGCCGCTGGACGACCTGACGCCGGAGCAGGCCGAGAGCACGCTGCGCGAGTACAACCACTGGATGCTCCAGGTGCTCAACATCCACGAGGCGATCCCGGGCCATTACGCGCAGCTGATGTATGCGAACCGTTCGCCGTCGATCATCAAGTCGCTGTTCGGTAATGGCGCGATGGTCGAGGGCTGGGCCGTGTATGGCGAACGCATGATGATGGAAGCGGGCTACGGCGACGCCACGCCCGAGATGTGGCTGATGTATTCGAAGTGGATCCTGCGCACGGTCACCAACACCATCCTCGACTACAGCGTGCACGTGCTGGGCATGACCGAGCCGCAGGCGCTGGACCTGCTGCAGCGCCAGGCTTTCCAGACCCGCAGCCAGGCGTCGGAGAAGTGGCACCGGGTGCAGGTGAGTTCAGTGCAGCTGACCAGCTACTTCAGCGGCTACAGCGAGATCATGGAACTGCGCGAGCAGCGCAAGCGTGCGCTGGGCGAGCGCTTCAACCTGAAGGAATTCCATGAGCAGCTTCTCAGCTATGGCAGCGCGCCGGTAAAGATGGTCGCTGAGCTGATGCAGTGATCGAAAAAAGCCCGGATTAGCATTTGACATTCCGGGAGCGTGGACTACACTGAAGTCGTCCCGCAAGGGATGTACCGCAAAGTCCTTCACTCATGTGGAGGCAAGCCTCTCGAAGCGAACCAGCAACTCGGCTTCGACCGGCATCAAGGGGCGCTGCGGCGCCCCTTGTCATTGGGGACTGTCCCGCGGAAAGGGGACTGTCCCCGCAGGGGACCGTCCCCCGGTGTTCCAAGTGTACCGCGATGCCCAAACACCGAGGGACAGTCCCCTGCGGGGACAGTCCCTTATGCCTCGTCCGGCGCCTGCGTCATGCGCACGAACAGCGGCGCGACCCAGATCCCCAGCTCGAACAGGAGGCACATCGGGATCGCCAGCGCCAGCTGGCTGACCACGTCTGGCGGCGTGACGATGGCGGCGATCACGAACGCGCCGACAATCGCGTAGGGACGGATCGCCTTGAGCTTCTCGACACTCACAAAACCCATGCGCACCAGGATCACCACCACCACCGGCACTTCGAAGGTGGCGCCGAAGGCCAGCGCCATCGACATCACGAAGTCGAGGTAGTTCTCAATGTCCGGCATGACCGCGATCGAGGTCGGCGCAAACTCGCCGATGAACTGGAACACGCGCCCGAACACGAAGAAATAACAGAACGCCACGCCGGCGATGAACAGCAGCGAGGACGACAGCACCAGCGGCAGCACCAGCCGCTTCTCGTGCGCATACAGGCCGGGCGCGACGAAGGCCCACAGCTGGTAGAACACCCAGGGCAGCGACAGGATGAAGGCGATCATCAGGGTCACCTTCATCGGCACCAGGAAAGGCGCGATGACGCCGGTGGCGATCATCTTGGAGCCCTGCGGCAGCGAGGCCATCATCGGCTGCGCGATGATGTCGTAGATCTGGGCGGGACCGGGCCACATGAAAAGCACCGCGGCCACGACCAGGATGCCGAAGGTGGCGCGCACGACGCGCGTACGCAGCTCGATCAGGTGGGAGATGAAGGTCTCTTCGCCCGGCGTGGTTTCACTCATCAGAAGAAGGATGCCTTGTTGGATGCGCGTGGACGGAAACGCTTCACGCGCGCGGCGCCGGAAATCACGTGGGTGCGGCCGCCATGCTGTTTCTTGTACCAGCCGGGAACGGCCGAATTGCGGACCAGCTTCTTGCGCCGGAACTCGCGCGCCTTGCGCTCGACGTCCGACATGGTCGCCTGCGGCGGGGTCCAGGCCGGCGTTGCCTTCCACGCCGCATGGACCTCGCCGAGGTTGTCGGCGACCGTGCTTTCGATATCGGACTTGAACTGGTGGGCGCTTTCCTGCACTTCCTTCTGCAGGTTGCGCAGTTCTTCCATCTCGATTTCGCGGCTGACTTCCGTCTTTACCTCATGCAGGTAGCGCTGGGCGCGGCCATACAGCGTCCCGGCCATGCGCGCCACCTTGGGCAGGCGCTCCGGACCGATCACGACCAGCGCAACGACGCCGATGATGGCAATCTTCGATAAAGCCAGGTCAATCATGCAATATCAAAAGAATGCGGGGTTCAGAAGCCGCTCTTTTCTTTGGTGTCGACGTCGATCGTGGATTTTTCCGCGCTGCCGACCTGCTGCACCGGCGCTGACGCCTGCGGCTTGTCCTCGTCGCCCTTCACGCCGTCCTTGAAGCCCTTGACGGCCTTGCCCAGGTCGGAACCGATATTGCCGATCTTTTTCGTGCCGAATACAAGCATCACCACCACCAGCACGATCAGCCAGTGCCAAATACTCATCGAACCCATCATTTTCTCCTAGCAAGCGCTGCTGCGCTATAGAAACCAAGACTGCTATTTTACTCCGGATCAGTGCTGTCCGCGCCAGGGGCGGGGGCCGCCATACATATGCAGGTGCAGGTGGTATACCTCCTGCCCGCCGTCCGGTCCGCTGTTGATGAGTGTCTTGAAGCCGCCGCTCGGCGTGCCGTTGCCGTCGTACCTGACTTCGCAGCCATGTTCGCGCGCCAGCTGCGGCGCCAGCGCCAGCATGCGGCCCAGCAACGCGTGATGGCTCTCGTCGGTGTCGGACAGGGTCGCCACGTGCTGTTTCGGGATCACCAGCAGGTGCACCGGGGCGGCCGGGTTGATGTCCTTGAACGCCATCAGTTCATCGTCCTCGTACACGATGGACGAGGGAATCTGGCGCGTCGCGATCTTGCAAAAAAGGCAGTTATCCACGTTGGCTCCGTTGTTCAATGCTTGTTCGATTCGTGCACGTCGCGCTGCACGTCCTTGCGCGCGGCCTTTTCCTCGATTCCCGAGGTGCCCGCGCGGCGGTCCAGTTCTTCCAGCACCTGTTGCGGCGTCAGTCCGAACTGCGCCAGCATCACCAGCGAATGGAACCACAGGTCGGCGCACTCGTACAGCACCTTGGAGCTGTCGCCGGAGACGCGCGCGTCCTTGGCCGCCATCACGGTCTCGGTGGCTTCCTCGCCGATCTTCTTGAGGATCGCGTCGTCGCCCTTCATGAACAGGCGCGAGACGTAGGAGGTCTCCGGGTCGCCGCCGTTTTCCAGCTTGCGCTGCTCGATGATCGCCGCCAGGCGTTGCAGGGTGTCGCTCATTCTGGTGTTTCCGGTGTCTGGTAGATGTCCCGCGGGTCGCGCAGGACGGGGTCTTCGGCGTTCCACTGCGTGCCGTCGAATTTCTGGAAGAAGCAGGAATGGCGGCCGGTATGGCAGGCGATGCCGCCGGCCTGCTCGATCTTCAGCAGGATCACATCCTCGTCGCAGTCCAGGCGCATTTCCAGCACCTTCTGCACGTGGCCCGATTCCTCGCCCTTGTGCCACAGCTTCTTGCGCGAGCGGCTCCAGTACACCGCCTCGCCCAGCTCCGCGGTTTTGGCGAGCGCGTCGCGGTTCATCCAGGCGAACATCAGCACGTCGCCGGTGGCCGCTTCCTGCGCGATCACCGGCACCAGGCCGTGTTCGTCCCAGCGTACCTTGCTGAGCCATTTTGCGTTGGCGCCGTTCATGGCTGGTCGCCCGCGCCGCGGTCCAGGCGCACCGGGATGCCCTGCGCGGCCATGAAGCGCTTGGCTTCCTGCACCGTGTGCTGGCCGTAGTGGAAGATGCTGGCCGCCAGCACCGCGTCGGCGCGGCCGAGCGTGATGCCGTCGGCCAGGTCCTGCAGGCCGCCGACGCCGCCCGAGGCGATCACCGGAATGCCGATCGCGTCGGACACCGCGCGCGTCAGTCCCAGGTCGAAGCCGGACCTGGTGCCGTCGCGGTCCATGCTGGTCAGGAGGATTTCGCCGGCGCCCAGCTGCTCGAGCTTGCGCGCCCACTCCACCGCGTCCATGCCGGTGGCGTTGCGCCCGCCGTGCGTGAACACTTCCCACCTGCCCGGCGCGGTCGCCTTGGCGTCGATCGCCACCACGATGCACTGCGAGCCGTGCTTCTGCGAGGCTTCGTACACCAGCTGGGGATTGCTGACCGCCGAGGTGTTCATGCTGACCTTGTCGGCGCCCGCGTTGAGCAGGCGCCGCACGTCGCCGACTTCGCGCACGCCGCCGCCCACCGTCAGCGGGATGAACACCTTCGACGCAACCGCCTCGATGATGTGCAGGATCAGGTCGCGCCCGCCGGAGGAGGCGGTGATGTCGAGGAAGGTGATCTCGTCCGCGCCCTGCTCGTCATAGCGGCTCGCGATCTCCACCGGGTCGCCGGCGTCGCGCAGCTCGGTGAAATTGACGCCCTTGACCACGCGGCCATCGGTCACGTCCAGGCAGGGAATGATGCGCTTGGCGAGCATGCTACTCCGCGACCTCGTCCGACAGTTCGTCGGCCCGGGCCTGCGCCTCGGCCAGGTCGAGCGTGCCTTCGTAGATCGAGCGTCCCACGATCACGCCCTCGATGCCTTCGCCCTCGACTTCGCACAGCGCTTCCACATCCTTGATGGTGTGCACGCCGCCCGATGCGATGATCGGCACCCGCACCGACTGCGCCAGCCTGACGGTCGCTTCGATGTTCACGCCGCCCATCATGCCGTCGCGGCCGATGTCGGTGTACACGATCGACTCGACGCCATACTGTTCGAATTTCTTCGCCAGGTCGATCACCTCGTGGCCGGACATCTTGCTCCAGCCGTCGGTCGCGACCTTGCCGTCCTTGGCGTCCAGGCCGACGATCACGTGGCCCGGGAAGGCGCCGCAGGCGTCGTGCAGGAAGCCCGGGCTCTTGACCGCCGCGGTGCCGATGATGATGTAGCTGATGCCGTCGTCCAGGTAGCGCTCGATGGTGTCGAGGTCACGGATGCCGCCGCCCAGCTGCACCGGGATTTCGGCGATCTCGTTCTCTTCCGCGAAGTCCTGCACCACGCGCAGGATCGACTTCACGGCCGACTCGTTCTTCGGCTTGCCCGCGAAGGCGCCGTTCAGGTCGACCAGGTGCAGGCGCCGCGCGCCCTGCCTGAGCCAGTGCAGCGCCATTTCGGCGGGGTCTTCGGAAAATACGGTCGCAAGCTCCATGTCGCCCTGTTTCAGGCGAACGCAGTGACCGTCCTTGAGATCGATGGCAGGAATGAGCAGCATGGTCGTGGTCTAGGTGAGTGTGGGTCAGGGATTCCAGTGGACGAAATTCTTGTACAGGGCCAGGCCTGCGTGTGCGCTTTTCTCGGGGTGGAACTGGGTGGCGACGATATTGTCGCGCGCGACCGCGCAGCAGAACGGCGCGCCGTAATCGGTTTCGCCGATGGTGTCGGCGGGGCTGTCGGGCTGCGCGTAGTAGCTGTGCACGAAGTAGAAATAGCTGTCGTCGGCGATGCCGTTCCAGAGCGGATGGCCGCGCACCTGGCGCACCCGGTTCCAGCCCATCTGCGGCACCTTGAAGCGCGAGCCGTCAGGCTGCACCCGGCCTTCCAGCTGGAAGCGCACCACGCGGCCGGGCAGCAGGCCCAGTCCCGGCGTGTCGCCTTCCTCGCTGCGGTCGAACAGCATCTGCTCGCCCACGCACACGCCCATCATCGGACGGGTGCGGGCTGCGCGCAGCAGCGCATCCTCGACGCCGGAGGCGCGCAGGCTGGCCATGCAGTCGCGCATCGCGCCCTGGCCCGGCAGCACGATGCGGTCGGCGGCGTCCACCACGGCGGCGTCGCCGGAAATGACGATATCGGCTTCCGGCGCGACGGCGGCCAGCGCCTGCGCCACCGAGCGCAGGTTGCCCATGCCGTAATCGACCACCACGATCTTGTTTGTCATCGGCGTCTCAGGCTTACAGGCTGCCTTTGGTCGAAGGGATGACGCCGGCGGCGCGCGGGTCGAGTTCGGACGCCATGCGCAGCGCGCGGCCGAAGGCCTTGAACACGGTTTCGCACTGGTGGTGCGCGTTCTCGCCCCGCAGGTTGTCGATGTGGAGCGTCACCAGCGCGTGGTTGGCGAAGCCCTGGAAGAATTCGTGCGCCAGGTCGACGTCGAAGGCGCCGATCATCGAGCGCTTGAACGGGATGTTGTATTCGATGCCAGGGCGGCCGGAGAAGTCCAGCACCACGCGCGACAGCGCTTCGTCCAGCGGCACGTAGGCGTGGCCGTAGCGGCGGATGCCCTTCTTGTCGCCGATCGCTTTGGCGACCGCCATGCCCAGCGTGATGCCGACGTCCTCCACCGTATGGTGCGCGTCGATGTGCAGGTCGCCCTTGGCCTCGATGTCGAGGTCGATCAGCCCGTGGCGGGCGATCTGGTCGAGCATGTGGTCGAGGAAGGGCACGCCGGTATTGAGCTTCTGCTCGCCGGTACCGTCCAGGTTGATGGCGACGCGTACCTGCGTCTCATTGGTGTTGCGCGTGATTTCTGCGGTGCGGTTCATGGCGATGTCAGGGATGCTTCGAGGGCTTTCAGGAATGCCGCGTTCTCATCCGGTGTGCTGACCGTGACCCGGATGCAGTTGGCCAGCAATGGATGCATTTTACTCATATTTTTTGCCAGGACCCGGTTCGCCAGAAGCCGGGCGCAGGCCTGGTCGGAATCGGGTACCCGGATCAGCAGGAAATTGGCGGCCGAGGGGTATACCTGCACGCCCGGCAGGCGGGCCAGGGCGGCGCTCAGGCTGGCGCGCGCCTCGCGCAGGCTTGCCGCCTGTGCACCCAGCACATCCAGATGGTCGAGCGCGAATTCCGCCGCAATCTGGGTAAGCACGTTCACATTGTAGGGCGGGCGCACCTTGTCGAACTCGGCCAGCAGGGCCGGCGCGGCCGACATATAGCCGAGGCGGATGCCGGCCAGGCCGAGCTTGGACAGCGTGCGCATCACCACCAGGTTCGGGAACTCGGGCAGGCGCGCCATGAAGCTGGACTGGGCGAACGGCTCGTAGGCCTCGTCCACCACCGCGATGCCGGTCTCGCCCAGCGCCCCGATGATCTCGGCCATGTCGCCCGCGTCGAACAGGTTGGCGGTCGGGTTGTTCGGGTAGGCCAGGAACAGCAGCGCCGGGCGGTGCTCGGCGATCGCCGCCAGCAGCGCCGGCTTGTCGAGCGAGAAGTCCGGCCTGAGCGGCACGCCGACGAATTCCGCCCCGGCATATTGCGCCGAGCGGGCGAACATCACGAAGGCCGGTACCGGGGCCATGACTACAGTGCGCCTGTCCGCCCGCGCCACCGCCGTGGCCATGATCTGGATCAGCTCATCGGAACCGTTCCCGAGGATCACGCCGTAGCCGCCCGGCACGCCGAGGCGGGTGGCGATGCGCTGCTTGAGCGATTCGTAGGACGGCACCGGGTAGCGGTTCAGCACCGCGGCCGCCAGGCGCGCGGCCAGCTCGGTGCGCAGGTCCTGCGGCAGCTCGTACGGATTCTCCATCGCATCGAGCTTGATGAAACCGGACGCGTCAGGCACGTGATAGCTGGCGATCGCCCGCACGTCGGGCCGGATCGTGTTGTCGATCAGTTTTTCGATGGACGTCATTTGATGCTCCTGAGCCGTCGGGGGCTGTCTTCGCACGCGACTGCCTCCTGGTTTTCTGCAAGCGTTACCGGCTCGCGCGCCAAAGAGCCGGGGATGGTCCCCGCGTCGGCGCGCCGGCGCGCCTGCTTTGCGACCGGGACTTCCGGCGCGGCCAGGCGTGCTTCGATGATCTCACAGTAGGCCGGGTTCAGCTCGAAGCCGGCGAAATTGCGGCCGCAGCGGCGCGCGGCCACCGCGGTGGTGCCGCTGCCCAGGAAGGGGTCGAGCACCACGCCACCCTCCGGGCAGCTGGCCTTGACCATGCGCTCGATGATCTCGAGCGGCTTCTGGGTCGGGTGGTCGGCGCGTTCCGGATGCTCGCGGTGCAGGCGCGATACGCTCCACAGGTCCTTCGGGTTGTAGCCCATCTCCAGCCACTTGGCGCCGACGAAGATCGAGCGCGAACGGGCCTTCTTGGTTTCCGCGTCGTAGGGAATGCGCACCGCGTCCAGGTCGAAGTAGTAATCCTTGCGCTTGACGAAAAAGCCGATGGTGTCGTGCACGGAGCTGAAGCTGCGCGTGCTGCCCCCCATCGAGGGCACCCGGCGGTCCCAGATGATCTCATTCATCATGGTCATGCGCTTCTTCAGCATCACGAAGATCTCGGGCGAGAAGCGCCAGGTCAGGAAGATGTACAGGCTGCCGTTGTCCTTGAGCTTGGGCAGCGCGGCGTCGATCCACTGCTCGGTCCAGGCCAGGTAGTCCTCGACGCTCTGCTGGTCGGACGCGTTGCCGTAGTCCTTGCCCAGGTTGTAGGGCGGGTCGGTCAGGATCAGGTCCACCGATCCGTCCGGGATGCGCGCAAGTCCGGTCAGCGCATCCTCGCAGATGACGCGGTTGAGCCAGTCGCTCATGGATTCGGCTTGATGCGCAGTTCGGCGCTGCGCGCGTGCGCGGGCAGGCCTTCGCCGTAGGCCAGCTCGGCGGCCACCTTGCCGAGCGCCTGGGCGCCGGCCTCGGACACGTGCAGCACGGAGGAGCGCTTCTGGAAGTCGTACACGCCCAGCGGCGACGAGAAGCGCGCGGTGCGCGAGGTCGGCAGCACGTGGTTCGGTCCGCAGCAGTAGTCGCCCAGCGCCTCGGACGAGAAGCGGCCCAGGAACATGGCGCCGGCGTGGCGGATCTTGTCGGCCCACTGCAGCGGCTCTTCGGCCGAAATCTCGAGGTGTTCGGCGGCGATGTCGTTGGCGATCGCGCAGGCCTCGTCCATGTCGCGCACCTTGACCAGCGCGCCCCGCCCCGACAGCGAGGTGGCGATGGTGGCCGCGCGCGGCATGGTCGGGAGCAGTTTTTCGATGCTGTCCAGGACCCGGTCGAGGTAGACCGAGTCGGGGCACAGCAGGATCGCCTGCGCCAGTTCGTCGTGCTCGGCCTGCGAGAACAGGTCCATCGCCACCCAGTCCGGGTCGGTGGTGCCGTCGCACAGCACCAGGATTTCGGACGGCCCGGCGATCATGTCGATGCCGACCGTGCCGAACACGCGGCGCTTGGCCGCGGCCACGTAGGCGTTGCCGGGGCCGACGATCTTGTCGACCGGTTTGATGGTCGCGGTGCCGTAGGCCAGCGCAGCCACCGCCTGCGCACCGCCGATCGTGATCACGCGGTTGACGCCGGCGATCGCCGCGGCGGCCAGCACCATCTGGTTCTTCACGCCGTCCGGCGCCGGCACCACCATCACGATGTCCTGCACGCCGGCCACCTTGGCCGGGATCGCGTTCATCAGCACCGATGAAGGGTAGGCCGCCTTGCCGCCGGGGACATAGATACCGACCCGGTCCAGCGGCGTCACGCGCTGGCCCAGCACGGTGCCGTCGGCCTCTGCGTAGGAGAAGCCGTTCAGTTCCTGTTTCTGGCGCTCGTGGAATGCCCGGATGCGCGCCGCCGCGAACTGCAGGGCCTCGCGCTGCGCGGCCGGAAGGGCGGCCAGCGCCGCGTGCAGTTCCGCCTGCGGCAGCTCGAACTCGGCCACCGAGGCCGCGTTCACGCGGTCGAAGCGGTTGGTGTACTCCAGCACCGCGGCGTCGCCGCGCACCTTGACGTCGGCCAGGATGCCCGCCACCGCATGCTCGATCGCCTCGTCGGTCGCCGATTCGAAGGCGAGCAGGCGCTGCAGCTCCGCGGAAAATCCGGGATCGGTGGAATCGAGTCTGGCGATACGCTTGGACATGATGCTGTTACTTTGCGGAGGCTTTGGCGAACGCTTCGATGATCGGCTGAAGGCGTTCGCGCTTGATTTTTAGGGCGGCCTGGTTGACCACCAGGAGCGAGGAGATCTGCATGATCTGTTCGACTTCGACCAGGTTGTTGGCGCGCAGCGTGCTGCCGGTCGAGACCAGGTCGACGATCGCGTCGGACAGGCCTACCAGCGGCGCCAGCTCCATCGAGCCGTACAGCTTGATCAGGTCGACGTGCACGCCCTTGGCCGCGAAGTGCTCGCGCGCGGTCTGGACGAATTTGGTGGCCACGCGCAGGCGCCCGCCCGGACGCACCGCGCCGGCGTAGTCGAAGCCAGCCTTGACCGCCACCGACATGCGGCAGGCTGCGATGTTCAGGTCGATCGGCTGGTACAGGCCTTCGCCGCCATGTTCGAGCAGCACGTCCTTGCCGGCCACGCCGAAGTCGGCCGCGCCGTGCTGCACATAGGTCGGCACGTCGGTGGCGCGCACGATGATCACGCGCACATCCGGATCGTTGGTCGGCAGGATCAGCTTGCGCGAGGTTTCCGGATTCTCGAGCACGGTGATGCCCGCCGCCTCGAGCAGCGGCAGCGTATCCTCGAAAATGCGCCCCTTGGACAGCGCAAGGATCAGCTGCGATGAATTCATCCGCGGATCCGTTCGATGGTCGCGCCAACCTTCGACAGCTTCACTTCCATGCGGTCGTAGCCGCGGTCGAGGTGGTAGATGCGGTCGACCACAGTCTCGCCTTCGGCCGCCATGGCGGCGATCACCAGCGAAGCCGAGGCGCGCAGGTCGGTCGCCATCACCGGCGCACCCACCAGGCGGTCGACGCCGCGGATGAAGGCGGTCTTGCCGTCGATGTTGATCTGCGCGCCGAGGCGGTTCAGTTCCTGCACGTGCATGAAGCGGTTCTCGAAGATCGTCTCGGTGATGCTGCTGGTGCCGCCGGCGATGATGTCCACCGCCATGAACTGCGCCTGCATATCAGTCGGGAAGCCCGGGTATTCGGTGGTGCGGAAGCTGACCGGCTTCGGGCGCTCGTTCATGATCGCGCGAATGGTGCTGCCATTGAGCAGGATGGTCAGGCCCATCTCGGCCAGCTTGTCGAGCGCGGCGTCGAAGATGTCGGTGCGGGTGTTGGTCAGCGTGATGTCGCCGCCGGTGGCCGCCACCGCGCACAGGAAGGTGCCCGCTTCGATGCGGTCGGAAATCACTTCGTGCTTGGCGCCGTGCAGCGCTTCCACGCCCTCGATCACCAGGCGGTCGGTGCCGATGCCCTGGATCTTCGCGCCCATCTTGACCAGCAGGTTGGCCAGGTCGGTCACTTCCGGTTCGCGCGCGGCGTTTTCGAGGATGGTCGTGCCTTCGGCCAGGGTAGCGGCCATCAGCAGGTTCTCGGTGCCGGTCACGGTGATCATGTCGGTGAGGATGCGGGTGCCCTTGAGCTTCTTGCACTTGGCGTAGATGTAGCCGCCTTCGATCCGGATCTCGGCGCCCAGCGCCTGCAGGCCCTTGATGTGCTGGTCGACCGGGCGCGAACCGATCGCGCAGCCGCCCGGCAGCGATACCTTGGCTTCGCCGAAGCGCGCCAGCAGGGGGCCGAGCACCAGGATCGAGGCGCGCATGGTCTTCACCAGCTCGTAGGGCGCTTCCAGCGTGTCGATGCCGGCGCCGTTCAGGGTGACGTTTTCGTCGTCCTGATCCACCTTCAGGCCGGTCTGCTCCAGCAGCTTGAGCATGGTGCGCACGTCGTGCAGGCGCGGCACGTTGGTCAGTTCCACGTCGCCGGCGGTCAGCAGGCCCGCGCACAGGATCGGCAGCGCCGCGTTCTTGGCGCCGCTGATGCGGATCTCGCCGTTGAGGCGGTTGCCGCCGGTGATTTTGAGCTTGTCCATGTCTTAACGCCTTATTAACCTTGGTATTCGTCCGGGGTGAGGGTCTTCATCGACAGCGCATGGATTTCTTCGCGCATGCGGTCGCCGAGCACAGCGTACACCATCTGGTGGCGCTGGATCGGGCGTTTTCCGGCGAACGCCGGCGACACGATCACGGCGCTGAAGTGCTGGCCGTCGCCTTCCACTTCGAGGTGGGTGCATTCGAGCCCGTTGGCGATGTAGCCGTGGATGAGTTCTGGGGTGGTGGCCATGTTGTCTCCGTTGATATTAGTGGCGCAGCTTGTAGCCGGCCTTGAGCATATTGATGGCGGCCGCCGCCAGCACCGCGAAGAAGGCGGCGACGATGGCGAGGCTGGTCCATGGGTTCACGTCCGACTGGCCGAAGAAGCCGTGGCGGAAGCCGTCGATCATGTAGAAGAACGGGTTGAAATGCGATACCGCCTGCCAGAAAGTGGGCAGGGAGCTGATCGAATAGAACACGCCGGCCAGGAAGGTCGCCGGCACGATCAGGAAGTTCTGGAACGCGGCCAGCTGGTCGAATTTTTCGGCCCACATGCCGGCGATCACGCCCATGGTGCCGAGGATGGCCGCGCCCAGCAGCGCGAACACCACGATCCACAGCGGCGCCACGAAGGACAGGTCGGCAAACCACGCGGTGATCACGAACACGCCGGCGCCGACCACCACGCCGCGCACCACCGAAGCGAGCACGTAGGCGGAGATGATCTCCCAGTGCGACAGCGGCGGCAGCAGGATGAACCCCAGGTTGCCGGTGATCTTGGACTGGATCAGCGAGGACGAGGCGTTGGCGAACGCGTTCTGCAGCACGCTCATCATCACCAGGCCGGGCACCAGGAAGGCGGTGTAGCTCACCCCCGGATAGACTTCGACCCGCCCTTCGAGCACGTGGCCGAAGATCAGCAGGTACAGCATCGCGGTCAGGATCGGCGCGGCGATGGTTTGCGTCGCGACCTTCCAGAAGCGCAGGGTTTCTTTGAACAGCAGGGTCTGGAACCCGACGGAAAAGAGGTTCACAGGTCGCGCCCTTCCATGATCTGGATGAAAATGTCTTCGAGGTCGGCCTGCTGCAGCTGCATCTCGTCGATGGCGGCGCCGGCTTCGCGCAGGCGCGCCAGGATCGGCTCGACCTCGTCGTAGCCGTTCACGCGCAGGCTGTATTTTTTACCGTTGTTCTGCTCGTCGTGCGCGATCAGCGGCTTCAGTTCCTCGGGCAGCGCGCCTTCGCGCAGGTGCACCACCAGCTGCGAGCCGGAGACCCGGCGCAGCAGGCGCGACATCGAGTCCTGCGCCACCACCTTGCCCAGCTTGAGCATGGCGACGCGCTGGCACATGGCCTGCGCTTCCTCGAGGTAGTGGGTGGTCAGCACCACAGTGTGGCCTTCCTTGTTCAGGCGCGAGATGAACTTCCACAGCGTCTGGCGCAGCTCGACGTCGACGCCGGCGGTCGGCTCGTCCAGCACGATCACCGGCGGCTTGTGCACCAGCGCCTGCGCCACCAGCACGCGCCGCTTCATGCCGCCCGACAGTGCGCGCATATTGGTGTCGGCCTTGTTGGTCAGGTCGAGGTTTTCCATTACCTCGTCGATCCACTTGTCGTTGTTCTTCAGGCCGAAGTAGCCGGACTGCAGGCGCAGCGTTTCGCGCACGGTGAAGAAGGGATCGAACACCAGTTCCTGGGGCACCACGCCCAGGCTCATGCGGGCTTGGCGGAAGTCCTTCGTGACGTCGTGGCCATGGATGCGCACGCTGCCCGAATCGGGCCGGATCAGGCCGGCGATGGTGGAAATCAGTGTGGTCTTGCCGGCGCCGTTCGGGCCAAGCAGGCCGAAGAATTCACCCTGTTCGATGGTGAGGGAAACGCCGCCCAGCGCCTTGAGCGATTTGTAGCTCTTTTCGACATTGTCGATCTGGATTGCTGCTGACATGAAGGGGACAGCCTTGTATACCGGAGGAAACGGTCAATTATATGGGAAGTTGCAACTGCAGGTACGGCGGACGATGGTACGTCATCCCCGCGGACGCGGGGACCCATGCTGAGCCTGCGTAACAAACTCACTATGGGTCCCCGCGTGCGCGGGGATGACGTTATCAATGGTGCTGCAGGTCGGCGGGGGAGCAGCCGAGGAGGGAGTCGACGCCATAGACGTCGGCCAGACTTTGCAGCCCGGCGGGGATGTTCAGGTAGGCCAGCGGGGTGCCCTGCTTGCGGGCGATGCGCTGCCACGCCAGCAGGACCGCCACGGCCGAGGAATCGGCCGCCTGGATCGCGGACAGGTCGATTTCAGTCTCGCCTGCCCGGATCGCCGCGCAACCCTGTTCCAGCACCGCGCGGGCGTTCTGGAAGGTGAGGGTGTCGAACGTCAGCATTACTTCGCCGATTTCAGCGGCTTGGAGGCCAGCTGCTTGTTGCGCTCTGCGAGCTTGGCGATCAGGCCGTCGATGCCGCCCTTGTTGATCTCGCTCGAGAAGGTGCCCTTGTAGGTCTCGACCAGCCACGCGCCCATGACGTTGATGTCATAGATCTTCCAGCCGGCCGGTGCCTTGTACAGGCGGTAGTTCAGCGTGATCGGCTCGCCGCGGCTCACGTTGACCTGGGAACGCACTTCGACGTCGGTCTCGGAGTCCTGGCCGCGCATCGGCTTGAATTCCACCGTTTCGTTCTTGATCTGCGAGATCGCGCCCGAGTAGGTGTACACCAGCAGCGTGCGGAACTCGTCCGACAGCTTCTTCTGCTGCTCGGGGGTGGCGGTGCGCCAGAAACGGCCGGCCGCCTGCGCGGTCATGCGCTGGAAGTCGACGTGCGGCAGCACTTTCGATTCGACCAGGCCCATTACCTTGTTGCGGTTGCCGGACTGGATGTCCTTGTCCGCCTTGGCCGTGTCGATCACGTCCTGGCTGATGCGCTTGACCAGCGCGTCCGGGGCTTCCTGGGCTACGGCTGCGCCGCTTGCCGCGAAGGCGATCGTCGCGACCGCCAGCAGTTGTTTAATCATTTTCATAGGCTCTCGATTCATTTTTTCTCGGATGGGTTTTCGGTTGCTTTCTCAGCCGGCACGGCAGGCGCGCCCTCGGCTGGTCTGGCTTCCACGTCGGTTTGCACCGGTTTCTCTCCCGTCGCGGCAGGCGCTTCAGTCGGCGCCTGCTCGTTGTCCTGCTTATCTTCGTCGTTCTTGTCGCTGTTGCCGTCGTTGACCTGGCCGTCACGGCGCTGCAGGAAGCCGTCGCGCATGAATTCGTAACGGTCCAGCGCGGCTTCCTCCATCAGGTTCGACGCATCGAGCAGTACCGCGCGCTGGTCCACGATGCGTAGCGCGGTGCCGGCATTACGCCAGTTCACCGGGTCCTTGTAGGACCAGGGATCGCCCTGCCAGTCCAGCGGTAACGCGGCAGTATCCCTGACCGTAGATGGGCCCAGAATCGGCAACATCAAGTAGGGACCGGAAGAAACTCCCCACACGCCCAGGGTCTGGCCGAAATCTTCGCGGTGCTTGCTCAGCCCGGCGGTGCTGGCCGGATCGAAGAAGCCCAGCATGCCGACCGTCGAATTCAGGCCAAAACGGCCGAAATCGGAAAAACCTTCTTTAGGCTTTCCTTGGAGCAAGTTGTTGACCCCGGTCCACAGGTCGCCCAGGTTGCTGAAGAAGTTGTTGACGCCGGTTTGCACGAATTCGGGAGTCACCTTCTTGTACGCGGTCGCGGCCGGCTTGAGCGCCACCTGGTCGACCTTGTCGTTAAAGGTGAACATGGCCCGGTTGAAGCCCTCGAACGGGTCCTTCGGGTTCGCGGCCGGTGTCGATGCGCAGCCCGCCAGGGCTGCGCATGCTGCCAGGCCAGTCGCCAGCGCCATGCGGCGCACGACGTTGTGCCGGGTTTGCGTCATTGTCCGCCATCCTTTCCTTCGGCGGCCTTGCTGTAGATGAACTGATTGATCAGGTCTTCCAGCACGGCCGCGGATTGTGTACGGGCGATCCGGTCACCGTTTGCAAGGTTGACGGTGTCGCCGCCCGGTTCCAGGCCGATATATTGTTCACCCAGCAGGCCAGCGGTCAGGATCTTAGCCGAGCTGTCCTTGGGGAATTTGTAACCAGCGTCCAGGGTCAAGGTTACCAAGGCTTGATAACTCTTGTCGTCAAATTGAATTTGGTCAACACGGCCGATCACGACGCCGGCGCTTTTGACCGCGCCCTGCGGCTTCAGGCCGCCGATATTGTCGAACTTGGCCGTCACCGTGTAGGTCTGGCGGAAGGTCTTCATCGAGCTCATGTTGCCGGCCTTGAGGGCCAGGAACATCAACGCGACCGCGCCCACCAGGACGAACAGGCCCACCCAGATATCCATTGATTTGCGATACATTTTTCTTCTTCCGAATTATTTGTTAAACATGAGCGCGGTGAGGACGAAGTCCAGTCCCCACACCATCAGCGACGCGATGACCACCGTGCGCGTGGTCGCGCGCGATACGTCTTCCGGCGTCGGCTGCGCCTGGTATCCCTGGAACAGGGCGGTAAATGTCACGGCGACGCCAAAGATGAAGCTCTTGAGCAGGCCGTTGCCAATCTCGTTGTAGACGTCCACGCCGGCCTGCATCTGCGACCAGAACGCGCCTTCGTCCACGCCGATCAGCTTCACGCCGATCAGCCAGCCGCCGATGATGCCGACCGCGCTGAAAATCGTGGCCAGGATCGGCATCGCGATCATGCCGGCCAGGAAGCGCGGCGCGAGCACGCGCTGCACCGGGTTAATCGCCATCATTTCCATCGCCGACAGCTGCTCGCCGGCTTTCATCAGGCCAATCTGGGCGGTCAGCGAGGTGCCGGCGCGGCCCGCGAACAGCAGCGCGGTCACGACCGGGCCCAGCTCGCGCAGCAGCGACAGCGCGACCACCTTGCCGAGCTGTTCTTCGGCGCCGTACTGGTTCAGCGTCAGGTAGCCCTGCAGGCCCAGCACCATGCCGACGAACAGGCCGGACACGACGATGATGACCATCGAGTAGTTGCCGATGAAGTGCACCTGCTCGGTGATCAGGCCCGGGCGGCGCAGCGCGCCGACCGAGTGGCCGAGCAGCACGATCAGCGAGCGCGTGGCGAAGCCGATGTGCTCGACCGTTTCGCGGACCTGTTTGCCGATCCAGATCAGGGCGCGGGCGATCATGGCTGCGCTCCCAGTCCGAGGTCGTCGGCCAGCGATTTGCCGGGATAGTGGAATGGCACCGGGCCGTCCGGCGCGGCGTCCACGAACTGGCGTACGTACGGGTCCGACGATTCGCGCAGGTCGGCCGGGGTGCCGTGCGCGACGATCTTCCCGGCCGACATGAAGTACACGTAGTCGGCGATCTCGAAGCATTCGTGCACATCGTGCGACACCAGGATCGAGGTCGAGCCGAGCGCGTCGTTCAGGCGCCGGATCAGGTTGGCGGTCACGCCCATCGAGATCGGGTCGAGGCCGGCGAACGGCTCGTCGTACATGATCAGTTCCGGATCGAGCGCGATCGCGCGCGCCACCGCGACCCGGCGTGCCATGCCGCCCGAGATCTCGGCCGGCTTCAGCTTGGCGGCGTTGCGCAGGCCGACCGCGTGCAGCTTCATCAGCACCAGGTCGCGGATCAGCTCCGGCGGCAGGTCGGTGTGCTCGCGCAGCGGGAAGGCGACGTTGTCGAACACGGACAGGTCGGTAAACAGCGCGCCGAACTGGAACAGCATGCCCATCTTGCGGCGCAGGCGATACACGCCGGCGGTGTCGAGCTTGTTGATGATTTCGCCGTTGACGCTGACCGTGCCGCGCTGCGGGCGGATCTGGCCGCCGATCAGGCGCAGCACCGTGGTCTTGCCGCAGCCCGAACCGCCCATGACAGCGATCACTTTCCCGCGTGGGAAATCCATCCGGAGGTCCGACAGAATCGGACGGGGTCCATAGGCAAAGTGCAAGTCACGTATCTCGACAAGGTTGGGCACAGGCGAACTCAAGGTAGGGGAAGCTGGTATTGTAGTGCAGAAAGCACAATCTTTGCTGCGGCGGGCCAAATCCGGGCCTCGCGGGGAGCGATAATACAACACTACTGAACTTGCGGTCAGATAATTATTTTTTGTAAGTATTTGTTTTTGTTGAGATATGCATACGGGATGAGCGGAATCGCCACTCATGTGTACGGAATGCTAACGAAAATGTGCAGTCGCAGCATTTATGCTGCGCCAGGAGGGTATAGTTGTCAGATCAGGCCCGACACGATGGCCAGGAAGGTCCCCGCGCCGACAACCATAAGCGCCTTTGCCAGACTCTTGTATGTATCGTGTTGTCGCTTGTATTTCAGGGTGTCCGGAAGATCCCGCATATCTTCCCTCACTGCTGTGCGCAATGTTCGTATTTCGGCACGCGCATCGCCCACCCCGCGGGCTAGCTCGTCGTATAAGACCTCAAGACGCGCGACACGCGACTGCAGTACTGCAGCTTCGTCGGATGGCGAATCGGCGGGGCTATTCATAAACGGGACCTCGAGATACAGTTTATGCCGCTGGACCAGACGGTCAAGCGGGGCCAGCCTTATGCAGCTCGATTTAAAGCCAAGGCGAGCCGCTCGTTGATGCGCCAGGAAGAATCAGCGTGGTAAGAGACTGGATCCCATGAGGTACTCGTCGACGGCGCGGGCGCACTGGCGGCCCTCGCGGATGGCCCAGACGACCAGCGACTGGCCGCGCCGCATGTCGCCGGCGGCGAACACCTTGGGCACCGAAGTCTGGTAGGCGCTGGCACCTTCCACCGTGGCGCGTGCGTTGCCGCGGCCGTCGCGCTCCACGCCGAAGGCATCGAGCACCTGCTGCACCGGCGAGACGAAGCCCATCGCCAGCAGCACCAGGTCGGCCTTCATCTCGAACTCGGTATCGGGGATCTCGGTCATTTTCCCGTTGGTCCACTCGACCCGGCAGGCGATCAGCTTCTCGACCTTGCCACCCTTGCCTTCGAGGCGCTTGGTCGCCACCGCCCAGTCGCGCGCGACGCCTTCCTCGTGCGAGGATGAGGTGCGCAGCTTGGTCGGCCAGTACGGCCATACCAGCGCCTTGTTCTCCTGCTCGGGTGGCATCGGCATCAGCTCGAACTGGGTCACCGATGCTGCGCCGTGGCGGTTGGAGGTACCGACGCAATCGGAACCCGTGTCGCCGCCGCCGATCACCACCACGTGCTTGCCGGTCGCCTTGATCTGGTCCCTGACCTTGTCGCCCGCGTTCACCTTGTTCTGCTGCGGCAGGAAGTCCATCGCAAAATGGACACCCTTCAGTTCGCGGCCCGGCACCGGCAGGTCGCGCGGCTGTTCGGCGCCGCCGGCCAGCACCACGGCGTCGAATTCCTTTTCCAGGTCTTCCGGGAAGATCGTGTCCCGCGCCCAGTTGTTGACGGTCGCCGGGAAGTCCTTGCCGATCAGGACTCCGGTACGGAAGGTCACGCCCTCGGCCTGCATCTGCTCGACGCGGCGGTCGATGTGGAACTTCTCCATCTTGAAGTCGGGGATCCCGTAGCGCAGCAGGCCGCCGATGCGGTCGGATTTCTCGAATACGGTCACGTCGTGGCCGGCGCGCGCCAGCTGCTGCGCCGCCGCCAGGCCCGCCGGACCGGAGCCGACCACCGCCACCCGCTTGCCGGTCTTTTCCAGCGGCGGTTGCGGCACCACCCAGCCATGTTCCCAGCCGGTGTCGATGATCTTGTGTTCGATCGACTTGATGCCGACCGGCGCCTCGTTGATGTTGAGCGTGCAGGCCGCTTCGCACGGGGCCGGGCAGATGCGGCCGGTGAACTCGGGGAAGTTGTTGGTGGAGTGGAGGTTGTCCAGCGCCGCGCGGTACTGGCCGCGGTACACCAGGTCGTTCCAGTCCGGGCTGATGGTGTTGACCGGGCAGCCCGTATTACAGAACGGAATACCGCAGTCCATGCAGCGCGCGCCCTGCACCTTCGCCTGTTCGTCGCTCAGGTGCAGCACGAACTCCTTGTAGTTCTTGAGCCGCTCGCCGGTCGGAAGATAGCCTTCCTCCTGGCGCTCGAATTCCATGAAGCCGGTGATTTTGCCCACGCTGTTTTCCTTTGGTCTGGTCGCTCAGGCCGCGATTTGTTCGGCGGCTTCTTCCATGCTGGAGTTGTGCATCTCTTCCAGCGCGCGCTTGTACTCGGTCGGGAACACCTTGACGAACCCCTTGCGGCTGTTGGTCCAGTCGTCGAGCAGCTTGCGCGCGCGGGTACTGCCGGTGTACTTGAAATGGCGCTCAACCAGCCGCTTGAGGATGACTTCATCCGCTTCGCGTTCGCCACCGCGCGTCTCCGAATGCATGGTGGCGTCATGCTGTTCCAGCACGGCGCTGACGCCATGCAGGTCCACCATCGCCGTGTTGCACAGGCCTTCGAAATCGCCGTCCGGGTCGTACACATAGGCCACGCCACCCGACATGCCGGCCGCGAAATTGCGCCCGGTTCGGCCCAGCACCACCACGGTGCCGCCGGTCATGTACTCGCAGCCATGGTCGCCGCAGCCTTCCACCACCGCCGTCGCGCCGGAGTTGCGCACCGCGAAGCGTTCGCCGGCGACGCCGTTGAAGAACGCTTCGCCATTGATCGCGCCGTACAGCACCGTGTTGCCGACGATGATGTTGTCCACTGCGCGGCCGCGGAACTCGGTGTTCGGCCGGACGATCACGCGCCCGCCCGACAGTCCCTTGCCGACGTAGTCGTTGCCTTCGCCGACCAGGTCGAGCGTGATGCCCGCCGCCAGGAACGCGCCGGCGGACTGGCCCGCGGTCCCTTGCAGCTGGATGTGGATGGTGTCGTCGGGTAGGCCTGCATGGCCGTAGCGCTGCGCGACTTCGCCTGACAGCATCGCCCCGACGGTGCGGTTGCGGTTCCTGACCGGCGAGATGAACGACACGCGTTCGCCCTTCTCCAGTGCGGCGCGCGCCTGCGCAATGAGCTTGTGGTCGAGCGCGATGTGCAGGCTGTGGTCCTGGAATTCGCGGTGGTAGATCGCCATCATCGGATCGACCACGGGACGGTGGAAGATCGCCGAGAAGTCCAGCCCCTGCGCCTTCCAGTGCGAGATCGCCTTCGACTTGTCCAGCAGGTCGGCGCGCCCGATCAGCTGGTCGAAGGTGCGGATGCCCAGCTGCGCCATCAGCTGGCGCGCTTCCTCGGCCACGAAGAAGAAGTAATTGACCACGTGTTCTGGCTTGCCGGTGAATTTCGCGCGCAGGACCGGGTCCTGGGTGGCGACGCCGACAGGGCAGGTATTCAGGTGGCACTTGCGCATCATGATGCAGCCTTCGACCACCAGTGGCGCGGTGGCGAAGCCGACTTCGTCCGCGCCCAGCAGCGCGGCGATCACGACGTCGCGCCCGGTGCGCATCTGGCCGTCGGCCTGCACGCGGATGCGGCCGCGCAGTCCGTTGAGCACCAGCGTCTGCTGCGTCTCGGCCAGCCCCAGTTCCCACGGCGTGCCGGCGTGCTTGATCGAGGACAGCGGCGAGGCGCCGGTGCCGCCGTCGTGGCCCGCCACCACCACGTGGTCGGCCTTGGCCTTGGCCACGCCTGCCGCCACCGTGCCGATGCCGACTTCCGACACCAGCTTGACCGAGATCGAGGCGCGCGGGTTGACGTTCTTGAGGTCGTGGATCAGCTGCGCCAGGTCCTCGATCGAATAGATGTCATGGTGCGGCGGGGGCGAGATCAGTCCGACGCCCGGCACCGAGAAGCGCAGGCTGGCGATGTACTCGGACACCTTGTGGCCCGGCAGCTGGCCGCCTTCGCCGGGTTTCGCACCCTGCGCCATCTTGATCTGGATCTGGTCGGCGGAATTGAGGTATTCGGCGGTCACGCCGAAACGTCCCGATGCCACCTGCTTGATCTTCGAGCGCAGCGAATCGCCGTCCTGCAAGGCGATGTCGGCCACCACGCGCGACTCGCCCAGCACCGACGCCATGGTGTCCCCCTGCTTGATCTTGATTCCCTTGAACTCCTGCGTGTAGCGCGCCGGGTCCTCGCCGCCTTCGCCGGTATTCGACTTGCCGCCGATGCGGTTCATCGCGATTGCCAGTGTGGCGTGCGCCTCGGTGCTGATCGAGCCGAGCGACATGGCGCCGGTGGCGAAGCGCTTCACGATCTCGCTGGCCGGCTCGACTTCGTCGAGCGGAATCGCTTTGGACGGATCGATGCGGAACTCGAACAGGCCGCGCAGCGTGAGGTGGCGCGTGGCCTGGTCGTTGATCAGCTGCGCGTATTCCTTGTAGGTCGAGAAGCTGTTTGCGCGCGCCGCGTGCTGCAGCTTGGCGATGGTGTCGGGCGACCACAAGTGATCCTCGCCGCGCACGCGATAAGCGTATTCGCCGCCGGCGTCGAGCGAGTCGGCCAGCAGTGGATCGGCGCCGAAGGCCAGCGTGTGCAGGCGCAGCGCTTCCTCGGCGATTTCGAACACGCCGATGCCCTCCACGTTCGAGGCGGTGCCGCGGAAGTATTTGTCGACCATGGTTTTCGACAGGCCGACCGCTTCGAAGATCTGCGCGCCGCAGTAGGACATGTAGGTCGAGATACCCATCTTGGACATCACTTTCAGCAGGCCCTTGCCGATCGCCTTGGTGTAGTTGTAGGCGGCGGCGTCCGGCCCCAGGTCGCCCGGCAGCGACTGCGCCAGTTCGGCCAGCGTCTCGAGCGCGAGGTAGGGGTGGACGGCTTCGGCGCCGTAGCCGGCCAGCAGCGCGAAGTGGTGCGTCTCGCGCGCCGATCCGGTCTCCACCACCAGCCCGGTGGAGGCGCGCAGGCCGCGCGCGACCAGGTGCTGGTGGATCGCGGAAGTGGCCAGCAGCGCGGGGATCGCGACCTGGTTCGCGTCCATCGCGCGGTCCGAGACGATCAGGATGTTGTGGCCGGATTTGACCGCGTCCACGCTCTCCGCGCACAGCGAAGCCAGCGACGCCTCGATGCCGTCCTTGCCCCAGGCGACCGGATAGCAGATGTTCAGCTCATACGATTTGAACTTGCCGCCGGTATGCGCCGAGATGCCGCGCAGGCGCGTCATGTCGTCGAAACCGAGCACCGGCTGCGCGACTTCCAGGCGCATCGGCGGGTTGACGTTATTGGTGTCCAGCAGGTTGGGCTTGGGCCCGATGAAGGACACCAGCGACATCACCATGCTCTCGCGGATCGGATCGATCGGCGGGTTGGTCACCTGCGCGAACAGCTGCTTGAAGTAGTTGTACAGCGGCTTGAGCTTGTTCGACATGACCGCCAGCGGCGAGTCGTTGCCCATCGAGCCGGTCGCCTCTTCGCCCAGCACCGCCATCGGCGCCATCAGGAACTTGAGGTCTTCCTGGGTGTAGCCGAAGGCCTGCTGGCGGTCCAGCAGCGAGGGCGCGATCTTTTCGCCCGGTGCGCTTTTCAGGCGGTGCACCGCGAGCTGGCTTTCGAGCAGGCGGATTTCGCCCAGCTTGATGCGCACCGACTTGATCCAGGCCTTGTACGGCTTGGCGTTGGCGTAAGTGTCCTTGAGTTCCTTGTCGTCGATGATGCGGCCCGCTTCCAGGTCGATCAGGAACATCTTGCCCGGCTGGAGGCGCCACTTCTGGATGATCTTCGATTCGGGGATCGGAAGCACGCCGGCCTCCGAAGCCATCACCACCAGGTCGTCGTCGGTGACGATGTAGCGCGCCGGGCGCAGGCCGTTGCGGTCGAGCGTGCCGCCGATGTGGCGACCGTCCGTGAAGGCCATCGCCGCGGGGCCGTCCCACGGCTCCATCATCGATGCGTAGTACTCGTAGAAGGCCTTGCGGTTCTCGTCCATCAGCGTGTGGTTTTCCCACGCTTCCGGGATCATCATCATCATCGCCTGCGCGATCGGGTAGCCGCCCATGACCAGCAGTTCGAGCGCGTTGTCAAAGCAGGCGGTGTCGGACTGGCCTTCGTAAATCAGCGGGAACAGCTTGTGCAGGTCGTCGCCCAGCACCGCCGATTTCATCACCCCTTCGCGCGCGCGGGTCCAGTTGAAGTTGCCCTTGACGGTGTTGATCTCGCCGTTGTGGGCGATCATTCGATACGGGTGCGCCAGCGGCCATTCCGGGAAGGTGTTGGTCGAGAAGCGCTGGTGCACCAGCGCCAGCGCCGAGATGCAGCGCGGGTCCTGCAGGTCCTTGTAGTAGACCCCGACCTGGTCGGCCAGCAGCAGGCCCTTGTACACGATGGTGCGCGCCGACATCGACGGCACGAAGAACTCCTTGCCGTGCAGGAGCTTGAGCGCCTGGATCGCGTGGCCGGACGATTTGCGGATCACGTACAGCTTTCGCTCCAGCGCATCGGTGACCATGATGTCCGGGCCGCGGCCGATGAAAATCTGGCGGATCACCGGCTCCTTGGCGCGCACGGTGGGCGACATCGGCATGGTCTCGTCGACCGGCACGTTGCGCCAGCCAAGCACCACCTGGCCCTCGATGCGGACCGCGCGCTCGATCTCCTGTTCGCAGGCGATGCGGGAGGCATTTTCCTTCGGCAGGAACACCATGCCGACACCGTATTCGCCCGGCGGAGGCAGCTCCACGCCCTGGCGCGCCATCTCGTCGCGGAAGTACTGGTCTGGGATCTGGATCAGGACGCCGGCGCCGTCGCCCATCAGTTTGTCCGCCCCCACCGCGCCCCGGTGGTCCAGGTTCTTCAGGATCTGCAGCCCCTGCTCGATGATGGAGTGGGTCCGCACGCCTTTGATGTGCGCGATGAAGCCTACCCCGCACGCATCGTGTTCGTTGGACGGGTCATACAAGCCTTGCGCATCCATGCTTTTCTCCGCAGTTTTCGGGGGTTCGAAAAACTACGATAGTGCAATGCACAATAAAACTCAACCGAAACAAATAGGGTCAGAGTCGCATTAAATTCCTCGGTATCTGCGTCACAAATAAATGGGGACGCAGTGCTCCGGGGGGCGCCAAATAACTGCAAGTGCCTGATTATCCGGCAGATTTTTCCTGTTTTGGCGGCCGCCCACGGCGCGCTGGAAGCACCTGGCGCCTGGCGCGATGCTGCAACTGGGCTTTGTAGGCTTCGGAGCCGAGCGGCCAGCCTTTGCTGACCGCCGACTCGATGCCGAGCACCTGGGTGTTCGTGAGCGGTGCGTGAAACAGCGCCGTGTAGGCCGCCTCGCGCTGGAACGGTGTGTTGCCGAGCGCCCAGTACACAGGATGGTCGACGATCACCGGATCCTGGCGCTGCCCCGCGTGGTGGGCATAGCTGCTCCAGCGGTAGTCCTGCGGCGCGGCGGCGAGCTGCGCATGCACCGCGATGCTCTCTATATAGCGGCTGCAAGCCAGGAAGTAGTTGTCGGCGTCGATCACCGAGGTCTTGAAGCGGCCCTGCCACAGCGTGCCGCTGCGGGCGTGCTTCTGGTTGAAGTAGGGGACGTATTTGCGGCCGATCCACTGCATCATCTGGGCCAGGCCGGTGGCGTCGGCCGGCGTCGCGAGGATGTCCAGCCGCCCGGGCAGGAGGACGTAGGCGTGGACGGAAACCTTGTAGGTACGGGCGGCGTCGCGCAGCCACCCGAGGAAGCGCGCGTGGTCCTCGTCGTCCAGGAATACCGGCTGCTGGTTGTTGCCGCGCTGGGTGACGTGGTGCGGCTGGCCGGGAACGACGAGTCGGGGAAGGCGCGCCATGGGAGCGGGAGTTAGTGGGGTTCAGTCGATTCTAGCGGAAGAATCGGTGCGGGGAGCACCCTGTCCCCAATTTATTTGCTGCGGTGCGGAAGAGCCGGCTGGGGACTGTCCATATGGGGCTGTCCCCTGTCTTTGATGTGCCGGGTTAAAGGCTGGGGACAGTCCCGGCGGGACAGTCCCCCGCGTTACTGGATGTTGAAGCCGGCGGACAGGCTGTAGCCTTCGCCATAGGCGCTGCGCAGCGGCAGGTCCTGCCCGAGCCCGGAACGCGCCTTCTTGCGCAGGCGGTACACCAGCATGTCCACGCGGCGGCTCGCCTCGGGATCCTCGCCACCCATGCCCGCCACGATCACCTGGCGCGGCACCGGCCGCGTGTTGATGGTCAGCAGGTGCAGGAAGTTGCATTCCTTTTCGGTCAGGTCGATTACCGCACCCGACAGCTCGAGCTGGCGGGCGCTCACTTTCAGCGTCCACTTGCTCGGCTGCGGACTGGTCGGCTCCGGTCCCCGCACGCGGCGGTCGAGCGCCTCGATGTGGGCGGCCAGCTCGGGGAACTTGATCGGCTTGGTCAGGTAATGGTCCGCGCCCAGGCGCAGGCCGAGGATGCGGTTGTCGAACGCGACGCGGCCGGTCAGCACCAGCAGGCCGATGCCGGGATACAGCTGGCGCATCCGGGGAATGACGTTGAAGCCATCCTCGTCGGGCAGGCCGAGGTCGAGGATCACGATCGAGGTCGGGTTTTTGGTCAGCGCGGCCCACATTTCGCTGGCACTGGTAGCTATGGTCACATCGTGGTCGAGTTCCTTCAGGAAGTCGGCCATGTCTGCGGCATATTCGCCGTTGTCTTCAACAATCAGGATTTGCGTCATGGGGCGCCATCGTCACTTTTGTGGGGAGCCTATAGCCTGTCTTCGGCTTACGCACGGCTTGTTATTAAGCGACGGATTATTACAAAACGTCAACTGGTATGCAAGTCGCGGCGCGTTGGCAATGTGATTCGAAATATTGCTCCACAGTTTGCCCCATTTCCGGCGGAAAGGGACCCGCCGTGTGCTTCTACAACAGTTTTGGCCATATAAAGGCCCATCCCGCTGCCCGCAATCCCCAAAGCGTTGCGTCCACGAAACGCTTTTTCCGTCAGCCGCGGCAGTTCATCGGCCGCCAGGCCCGCGCCCTCGTCCTCCACCTCGATTTCCACGCCCGAATGGGTGCTGTGGCCGTGGATGTGGATCCGGCCGCCGGCCGGCGAGTAGCGCATTGCGTTATCGACCAGCACCTGCAGGGCCAGGCGCAGGGCGCCGGGCTCGCAGCGGATAGTGGTCGGCAGCCCGGCCGCGTCGATCTCCACCGTGCGTCCCGCGGCGCGCGCCAGCGATGCGGCCTCCCGGATCAGCTCCAGCGGTTCGCAGTGTGCGGCGTGGCGCGTGTCCGGGGTCCCGCCGACCCGGTCGGGCGACAGGTATTCGTCGAGCATGCCGATCAGGCGGTCCACCGCGCCGCCGATCTTGCGGTAGCGCTCGCGTGTGGCCTCGTCGATGTGGGGATTCTGCGCGGAGGTGGCTTCCAGGCGCTGGACGGCGCCGTCGATGGTCGACAGCGGCGTGCGGAATTCGTGATTGAGCATGCTGGCGAAGCGCTTCTGCTCGGCCTGGCGCGCACGCTGTTCGCTGATGTCCTTTGCGATGCCGACCAGCGCACCGTCGACCAGCATCGACATGATCTCCACCGCGACCACTTCGCCGCCCTTGCGGCGCACGTCGAAGTGGCGCACCAGGCGCTCGCGGCTGGTATCGCCGTTGGCGTAGCGTGCGATACGCTCCTGCATGCCGCTGCACATGCCGTGCAGCGCGACTTCGACCGCGCTGCCATCCAGGTGCGCCGCCACGTCGGCCGGGCTGTAGCCGAACAGTCGTTCCACCTGCGGGCTGATGTACACCAGCGCCAGGCTGTCGGCGTCGATGATGAAGGCGATCCCTCCCTGCAGTTCCGCGATCGCGCGGAAGTGGGCGGCGCTGCCGGAAAACTTGCGGTCCATCGCCTAGTTCTCGTCGAGCGGCGCGAAGATCGCCTGCAGGTCCTCCTGCGTCAGCACCAGCTTGTGCTGTTCGCCTTCAGCCAGCACCGAATTGGCCAGGTCGCTCTTTTTCTGCTGCAGCAGCTGGATCTTTTCTTCCAGCGTGCCCTTGGCGATCAGCTTGTACACGAACACCGGCTTGTCCTGGCCGATGCGCCAGGCGCGATCGGTGGCCTGGTTCTCGGCCGCCGGGTTCCACCACGGGTCGTAATGGATCACGGTGTCGGCCGCGGTCAGGTTCAGGCCCACGCCGCCGGCCTTCAGGCTGATCAGGAACACCGGCACCGCGCCCTGCTGGAACGCCGCCACCTGGGCCGAACGGTCCTTGGTGTCGCCGGTCAGCAGCGCATACGGGATGCGGCGCGCTTCCAGTTCTTCCTCGATCAGCGCCAGCATGCTGGTGAACTGCGAGAACACCAGGATCTTGCGGCCTTCGTCGAGCAGGTCTTCCATCATCTGCATCAGGTCGACCAGCTTGGCGCTGGCGCCGGCCTGCTTCTTGGCCGGCAGCGCTTTCACCAGGCGCGGGTCGCAGCAGACCTGGCGCAGCTTGAGCAGCGCCTCGAGGATCACGATCTGGCTGCGGGCCACGCCCTTCTTGTCGATCTCGTCGCGCACCTTCTTGTCCATCGCCAGGCGCACCGTTTCGTACAGGTCGCGCTGGGCGCCGGACAGTTCCACCTTGCGCACCATCTCGGTCTTCGGCGGCAGTTCCTTGGCCACGTTGTCCTTGGTACGGCGCAGCAGGAAGGGCTTGATGCGGCGGTTCAGCAGCTGGCGCCGCACCGGGTCGTCCAGCTTTTCGATCGGGTTGCGGAACTGCGCGTTGAAGGTCTTCTCGTCGCCGAGGAGGCCCGGCAACAGGAAGTGGAACTGCGACCACAGCTCGCCCAGGTGGTTTTCGAGCGGCGTGCCGGACAGGCACAGGCGGTGGTGCGCGTTCAGGATGCCCGCGCTCTGCGCCGCCTTGGAGCGGGTGTTCTTGATGTAGTGGGATTCGTCCAGGATCACCAGGTGGTACTCGTGCTCGCGCAGCTGTTCCTCGTCGCGCGGCAGCAGCGCGTAGGTGGTCAGCACCAGGTCCGCTTCCGGGATCTGGTCGAACAGCTCGAGGCGTTCCTTGCCTTGCAGGAGCAGCACTTTGAGGCCGGGCGCGAAGCGCGCGGCTTCGTCCTGCCAGTTGGCCATCAGGCTGGTCGGGGCCACCACCAGCGCCGGATGCGTCAGGCGCCCTGCCTCTTTTTCGAGCAGGATGTGCGCCAGCGTCTGCACCGTCTTGCCGAGGCCCATATCGTCGGCCAGGATGCCGGCCAGGTCGTACTCGCGCAGGAACTGCATCCACGCCAGGCCGTCGGCCTGGTAGTCGCGCAGCGTGGCCTGCAGGCCGGCCGGCGGGGCGACCCGCTGCACCGCGCCGAACTGGGACAGCTTGCGGCCGGTCTCGCGCAGCTTCTCGCCGCCGAACCAGCGCAGGTCCGCCACGCGGGCCAGGTCCTCGAGGCGCGCCGCGTCCAGCGTGGACAGGCGCACCTTGTTCTTGATCCGCTCGTTGAAATACAGCTCGCCCAGGGTATTGAGGATCGGCTTGACGCGGCCCCACGGCAGCGCCACGCGCAGGCCGTCCGGCAGCGTGGCCAGCACCTGGTCGATGTCGGCGTGGGCGGCCAGCACGTCCGGGTCGAAATCGGCCGGCGCGCTGCGGATCATCTGGACCAGCACCGGCAGCAGCGGCACGCGCTTGCCGCCGACCACGATGCCCAGCTCCAGCTCGAACCAGGCGTTGCCGGCTTCCGGCGGTTCCTCGATCTGGGCGTACCAGTCTTCCACCGCGACGACGTCGTAGCGGTATTTAGGGGATTTCTGCACCTGCCAGCCGGCCGCGGCCAGGCTGTCCAGGTCGCCGTCGACGAAGCGCAGCCAGTGGGCCTGGCTTTCCAGCTGCAGCGCGCCGGCAAGGCCGGACAGCGGCGGCGTAGCAGGTTTGCGGAAGCCCATCTGGGACAGCAGCGCCAGCGAATTGGCTTCCGCTTCGCTGTCGCGCGCGATGATCTCGGTGACCTCGCCGACCTGGCGCACCACGCGCTGGCCCGGATCGAAGGAAACGCGCTCGCCGTCGTAATCGAAGGACAGCACCGCGTAGTCGTGCCAGCGGGTCGAGATGCCGTCGGCCAGCGACACGCTGTCGAGCAGCAGGAAGGGCTTGGGCTTGACGTCCTCGCGGGTGCGCTGCTGCAGCGGCTGCGGCAGCGGCATCAACTGCTGCAGGCCGTGCGCGAGCAGCAGCTGCGACACGCGCTTGCGGTCGTTGCCGGTCAGGGCTGGGGCCTGCGCCACCAGCGCCTGCAGGTCGGCCAGCGAGATGTCCACGCCGCCGCGATTGAGTTCCAGCGGCCCGGTGGACAGGTTGTCGATATACCACGGCGGATCGGTCGGCAGCATGTAGTCGACCTGGTCGGCCCCGGGGTGGGTGGCGTTACCGGCCGGCGCCACCTGCCATCCCAGCTTCGAGGTGCGGCCTTCGTCGCGCCACACCAGGCTGGCCGGGCGTACCGGGCCGGCCTGCAGCGGGTACACCAGGCCGTTTGCCATGTCCTGCCAGGAGTTCGCCCACAGGAGCTTTTCCTGCTCGATCAGCATGCGAAGCAGGATCGCGCCGACTTTGCCGCGCGGTTCGGTCGCGCTGGACGACTGCGAGGAACCGCTGCGCATCGCGATGAAGAAGCGCACCAGGTCCTCGTCCTCGCCTTCGAGGTAGGCCGGTGGCGCGGACAGCAGCGAAAATACTTCGGACACCGGGCTGGCTGCCGCCACTTCGCCGTTCGGGCGCAGGCGCGCCTTGCACAGGCACATGGCGACGTGGCGGCCGCCCGAGGTCGGGGCCAGCACGTACACGAATTTGAACTGGACGGCTTTTGGATCTTTCGGTTCCACCGGCAGGGTGGGCTGCGGGTGGGCCGCGGCTTCCACGCGCTGCAACCATCCCGCTATCGGGGCGGGCAGGCCGGACGGCGTGCGTGCCACGGCAGGAGCCGGTGCAGTAGCAGTTTTAGTGTCGCTTGCGTCGTCGCGCATAAGGTCCATCGTGGGCATGTTGGAGTACGTTTTTTTCGGTACGACAGACAATATTATCCGACATCGGGGCTTCGTGTTTTGTTCGCAAGCGCACTTAGCGCTTATTCCTTTGTAATTTACGGTGTCAAGACTGCTCGGCGCGGGCGCGATTGGTTATCATTCGCCCCTTGACTGACCCTGGACCGACCACATGCTGCCCCCGATCGAACAACGCCTCGCCCTCGAACTCTCCGCCAAACCCGCGCAGGTGGCCGCCGCCATCGCCCTGCTGGACGAGGGCGCGACCGTCCCGTTCATCGCGCGCTACCGCAAGGAGGCCACCGGCGGCCTGGACGACATCCAGCTTCGCCTGCTGGAGGAGCGCCTGCGCTACCTCCGCGAACTGGAAGAGCGCCGCCTGTCGATCATCGCGTCGATCACCGAACAAAACAAGATGACGCCCGAACTGCTCGACGCAGTGATGCATGCAGAAGACAAAACGCGGCTCGAGGACCTCTATCTCCCCTATAAGCAGAAGCGCCGCACCAAGGCGCAGATCGCGATCGAAGCGGGCCTGGCTCCGCTGGCCGACGCCCTGCTGACCGACCCGTCGCTCAATCCGGATGCTGAAGCGGCAAAATTCCTGCGCGAGCCGTTCACCACCAGCGACGGTGCCAACCCCGGGGTGCCGGACGCGAAAGCGGCGCTGGACGGCGCCCGCCAGGTGCTGATGGAGCGCTTCGCCGAAGACGCGACGCTGCTGCAGTCCCTGCGCGAGTACGTGCTGGAGCACGGCGTGGTGGAATCGAAGGTCATCGCGGGCAAGGAAGACGAAGGCGAAAAATTCGCCGACTACTTCGACTACTCCGAGCCGCTGGCGAACGTGCCCTCGCACCGCGCTCTGGCGCTGCTGCGCGGCCGCCGCGAGCAGATCCTCGACGTGGTCCTGCGCCTCGATACGGAAGCCGAAAAGCCGAAATGGGATGCGCCCCACAATCCGTGCGAAGGCCGCATCGCCGCGCGCTTCGGCATCAGCAACCAGGGCCGCCCGGCCGACAAGTGGCTGGCCGATACGGTGCGCTGGACCTGGCGCGTGAAGAGCTTCATGCACCTCGAGAGCGACCTGATGGGACAGCTGCGCGAGAAGTCCGAGCTGGAAGCGATCAACGTCTTCGCCCGCAACCTCAAAGCGCTGCTGCTGGCCGCTCCCGCTGGCCCACGCGCCACCATGGGCCTGGACCCGGGCCTGCGCACCGGCGTCAAGGTGGCGGTGGTCGATGCCACCGGCAAAGTGGTGGACACCGGCGTGATCTACCCGCACCAGCCGAAGAACGACTGGGACGGCGCCCTGCATACGCTGGGCAGGCTGGCGGAAAAGCACAATGTCTCGCTGATCTCGATCGGCAACGGCACCGGCTCGCGCGAAACCGACAAGCTGGCGCAGGACCTGATCAAGCAGCGCCCGGAGCTCAAGCTGACCAAGATCGTCGTGTCCGAAGCCGGCGCCTCGGTGTATTCGGCCTCCGAATTCGCTTCGCGCGAACTGCCCGACATGGACGTGTCGCTGCGCGGCGCGGTGTCGATCGCGCGCCGCCTGCAGGACCCGCTGGCCGAACTGGTGAAGATCGACCCGAAATCGATCGGCGTCGGGCAGTACCAGCACGACGTCAGCCAGACCCAGCTCGCGCGCTCGCTCGACGCGGTGGTGGAGGACTGCGTGAACGCGGTCGGCGTGGACGTCAATACGGCCTCGGCGCCGCTGCTGGCGCGCGTGTCGGGCCTGTCCGCCAGCGTGGCCCAGGCGATCGTCAGCTACCGCGACCTGAAGGGCGCGTTCGCCTCGCGCGCCGCGCTCAAGTCGGTGCCGCGCCTGGGCGAGAAAACCTTCGAGCAGGCGGCCGGCTTCCTGCGCGTGATGAACGGCGAGAACCCGCTGGACGCGTCGGCGGTGCACCCGGAGTCGTATCCGGTGGTGGAGAAGATCCTGGCCGACATCCAGCGCGACATGAAGTCGGTGATCGGCGACGCCAAGCTGGTGAAGTCGCTCAATCCGGCCAAATACGCGGACGAGCGCTTCGGCGTGCCGACCGTGACCGACATCATCAAGGAGCTGGAGAAGCCGGGCCGCGACCCGCGCCCGGAGTTCACCACCGCCACCTTCAAGGAAGGCGTGGAGGAGCTGTCCGACCTGCGGCCTGACATGATCCTGGAAGGCGTGGTGACCAACGTGGCGGCGTTCGGCGCCTTCGTCGACATCGGCGTGCACCAGGACGGGCTCGTGCACATCTCGGCGCTGTCCAACACCTTCGTCAAGGATCCGCACACGGTGGTCAAAGCCGGGCAGGTGGTCAAGGTCAAGGTGCTGGAGGTGGACGGGAAGCGCAAGCGCATCGCGCTCACCATGCGCCTGACCGACAGCGCGCCGCAGGCCGGGGCCAGGCCGGAGCAGCGCGGCGACCGCAACGACCGCACCCGCATGGCGCAGCAGAACAATCGGCTGGAGCGCGCGCCCGCCGCCGAAAGCTCGATGGCTGCCGCTTTCGCCAAGCTAAAAGGCTGATGGAAGGGGACCGTCCCCGCAGGGGACTGTCCCCCGGTGTTTGATAGCTACCTTAGTCCCCAAACACCCGGGGACAGTCCCCTGCGGGGACAGTCCCCATCCCCAACCACCGTTTTCTTATAAAATGGCGGCTTCACCGTTTTTCACCAATTGAGGCAATTATGAGCAGCGACGTACAAGACTGGATCCGCGAAACCGTCACCAAGAACCCGGTAGTGCTGTTCATGAAAGGCACCGCCCAGTTCCCGCAGTGCGGCTTTTCCGGCCGCGCGATCCAGATCCTGAAGGGCCTGGGCATCGAAAACATCGCCACCGTGAACGTGCTCGATGATCCTGAAGTCCGCCAGGGCATCAAGGAATACTCGAACTGGCCAACCGTCCCGCAGCTCTACATCAAGGGCGAGTTCATCGGCGGCTCCGACATCATGGGCGAGATGTACGAGTCCGGCGAGCTGCAAAAGCTGCTCAATGGCTGATCCTGCCGCGCGCAGGCTGGTGGTCGCCATCACCGGCGCCACGGGCGCCGTGTATGGCGTGCGCCTCCTGCAGCACCTGCGCGCACTCGGCGGCATCGAGACCCACGTGGTGGTGTCCGATTCCGCCGCCCTGACGCTGCTCCAGGAGACTGGCATGCAGCGCAAGGACGTCGAAGCGCTGGCCGATGTGGCGCACCGCTACCGCGACGTCGGCGCTTCGATCGCTTCCGGTTCGTTCAAGAGCGACGGCATGGTGATCGCGCCATGCTCGATGAAGACGCTGGCCTCGGTGGCGCATGGACTGTCTGATAATTTGATTGCGCGCGCCGCGGACGTGGTGCTCAAGGAGCGCCGCAGGCTGGTGCTGTTGGTGCGCGAAACGCCGTTCAACCTGGCGCACCTGCGCAATATGACGGCGGTGACGGAGATGGGCGGGATTGTGTTCCCGCCACTGCCAAGCTTTTATCACCGGCCGGCGAGCATCGACGAGATGGTGGACCACACCGTGGCCCGCGTGATCGACCTGTTCGGCATCGACAACGCGATCGCGCCGCGCTGGCAGGGCATGGCCCCGCAGCGCGACTGACTGCTTCATTCCGGTTCTAGCGCTTCTCGATTCCCCAGCCGAGCGCTTTCTTCATTTCACGGGCTTCTTCCACCATCCTGCGCTGTTCGATCCGCTTGCGCATCACTTGCGCGTGCTGTGCTGCGGACATTGGTGGGGCGGTCATTAAATCCTTCAGCTGTGCTGCGTTGCTGTAGTTGCTCTTCATAAGGCGAGTAGTCCCCTTGCTAGATGATCCGACCTGCGCCGCGGGTGGCGGCACAGCCTATTCTGCCCTATTTTTGCGAGCGCGCAAGCCTTATTGATGAGTCCGTACCAAAAGAAAACGCGGCCTGTGGCCGCGTCGGTACGGATCGTAAATACCCGTTATTTTTGGTGATTCATCCGCACCAGCATGCGGATGAATTCGCGCGCCAGCTGGCGGTGGTGTTCGTCGAGGCGCTGCAGGTCCGCGATCAGCTTGACGTCGGCCGACTCGAAGCGCGCGTTCGCGCCGCCCGCCTCGCCGCCGCCTTCCGGCGCCTGCTCGGGGCCGCCGAAGCGCAGCCACTCGGCCGGTACGCCCAGCCACTGGGCGATCATGCGCAGTTTTTCCTGGGTCGGAATCGCTTCGCCGACCAGCCACTTGCGGGCCGCGTGCACGGTGATCGGGCGTCCCTCGAAGCGGATGTTGAATTCCCGGGCCAGCCGCGTCGGGCTGTCAGGTGAGTAGTGGGCGTTACGCAGCGCCAGTTGCAGGCGCTCGCTGAAACTTTCCCGTTCGTTCGAAGAATTCATTCGTTGACTATTCAATGTTGCATTGGAAATCGCGCAATCTACCGATGCTGGTCAATGTGGCCATTATTGGTATTTTACAGATTTGTGAATATTCACACGAATGTATGCATTCGTCTATAGCGATCCACCACAATTTTGTAACTGATTATATAACCGGGGGATATGGCTTGTCTTCAACCGGTAGAAAAACGGTAGATACCGTCGGCACATTTTTCGCGCCGCAGCGACCCGTCCAACCACAACATGTGAAGGTGCGCCAATGCCTCGCCGAGCGCGAAACTAAGCTGGTGCGCGTCGAGCGGGCGGCGGAACATGATCGGAACGATATCGACTGCGCTGCGCGGCTCGGTGCACGCGGCAAGCACCTCGGCCAGTCGCTCCGCGTGGTGCGCCTGTAACTGTTGGGTACGCGTGTGCAGGCCGCGGAAGGGCTTGCCGTGCGACGGCAGCACCAGCACATCCTCGGGCAGCGCATCGAATTTTCGCAGCGAATCGAGGTAAAGTTTGACCGGATTTGCCTCCGGTTCGACCGCGAAAACTGACACATTTGTGGAAATACGCGGCAGCACCATGTCGCCGGAAATCAGCAGGTTCAGGTCCTCGCAATACAGCGCGGCGTGCTCGGGCGAATGGCCAAAGCCGGTGATCACGCGCCAGCCATGCTCGCCGATCCGGATGACCTGGCCGTCCTGCATGCGGGTGTACGCGTGCGGCACCGACGGCACCAGCGAAGGATAGTAATTGCGGCGCGAGCGCATCTGCTCGAGCATGGCCTCGTCGACCAGGCCGTGGCGCTCGAAGTGCGGTACCGCCGACGGGCCGTCCACGCCGGGCAGCGCGGCCGCCATCATGCGCGCGAAGGCGAATTCGCCGGTGGTCATCCACAGCGGCGCGCCGAAGCGTTCGCACAGCCAGCCGGACAGGCCCACGTGGTCGGGATGGCAATGGGTCGCGACCAGGCGCGACACCGGCGCGCCCTGCATCACGTCAGTGAACACTTGCTCCCAGCCGGCGCGGCTCTCAGGGCGGTCCACGCCGGTGTCGACCACCGTCCAGCCGGCGCCGTCCTGGAGCAGCCAGACGTTGATGTGGTCGAGCGCGAACGGCAGCGCCATGCGGGCCCACGCCACGCCGGGCGCCAGCTGATGGGCGGCGCCGACGGCCGGGATGGCGTCGCCGAAAGGATACTGGAGCTGGGATTCGAGTTGGTTCATTCGGCTGCGCTACAATGCGGTTGACGTTGACGTAAACGGAAAGCTATTCTAAGCCACCTTCACGCCCCCTACCATGCGAACCTACACCATCGCCGAACTGGCCCGCGAATTCGACATCACCGCGCGCGCGATCCGCTTCTATGAAGACCAAGGACTGCTGAGCCCGATGCGCGAAGGCGTGGGCGGCCGCAACCGTGTTTACACCGCGCGCGACCGCACCCACCTCAAGCTCACCCTGCGCGGCAAGCGCCTGGGCCTGACACTGTCCGAGATCAAGAGCATCGTCGAGATGTACGAGTCGCCCAAGGACACCGCGGCCCAGATCAACCGCTTCCTCGGCGTGCTGGCGCACCAGCGCGAAGTGCTGGAACAGCAGCGCGAGGACATCGAGGTCACCCTGGCCGAGATCGCCGCCCACGAAGAAGAATGCCGGCGCCTGCTGACGGTGGCCGAAGCCCCGGCTGCTTGACGTTTACGTTAACGTCAACTCGGCGTATCATCGATTTTTTTTAATCCAACCCCATCCACGAGGATCCCATGCTGCATCTCCCAGGCCTGACCTTTGACCATGGCGAAGACATCGCCGCGCTGCGCGAAGCAGTCCAACAATTCGCCGCCGCCGAGATCGCCCCGCGCGCCGCGGAGATCGATCGCAGCGACCAGTTCCCGATGGACCTGTGGAAGAAGATGGGCGAACTGGGCCTGCTGGGCATCACCGTGGGCGAGGAATACGGCGGCGCCAATATGGGCTACCTGGCCCACATCGTGGCGATGGAAGAGATCTCGCGCGCATCGGCGTCGGTCGGCCTGTCGTACGGCGCGCACTCGAACCTGTGCGTGAACCAGATCAAGCGCAACGGCACCGAAGCGCAGAAGCAGAAATACCTGCCGAAGCTGATCTCGGGCGAGCACATTGGCGCGCTGGCGATGTCCGAGCCGAACGCCGGCTCCGACGTGGTCAGCATGAAGCTGAAGGCCGAATTCAAGGGCGACCGCTACGTCCTGAACGGCACCAAGATGTGGATCACCAACGGCCCCGACGCCGACACCCTGGTGGTGTACGCCAAGACCGACCTCGAGGCGGGCGCGCGCGGCATGACCGCCTTCCTGATCGAAAAGGGCTTCAAGGGCTTCTCGATCGCGCAGAAGCTCGACAAGCTGGGCATGCGCGGCTCGCACACCGGCGAACTGGTGTTCGAGGACTGCGAAGTCCCGGCCGAAAACATCCTGGGCGGCGAAGGAAATGGCGTGAACGTGCTGATGTCCGGCCTCGACTTCGAGCGCACCGTGCTGTCCGGCGGCCCGCTGGGCATCATGTCGGCCTGCATGGACGCGGTCATCCCTTACGTCCACGACCGCAAGCAGTTCGGCCAGCCGATCGGCGAATTCCAGCTCATGCAGGGCAAGCTGGCGGACATGTATTCGACCATGATGGCGTGCCGCGCCTACGTCTACGCCGTGGGCCAGGCCTGCGACCGCGCCACCACGCCGTCGCAGGTCCGCAACCTGCGCAAGGACGCTGCCGGCGCGATCCTGTACTCGGCCGAAAAGGCGACCTGGATGGCGGGCGAAGCGATCCAGACGCTGGGCGGCAATGGCTACATCAACGAGTACCCGGTCGGCCGCCTGTGGCGCGACGCCAAACTGTACGAGATTGGCGCCGGCACCAGCGAGATCCGCCGCATGCTGATCGGCCGCGAGCTGTTCGCCGAAACCAAGTAACAGGCGACTGCCCGTGCGCGGCCCGACTGTCATCCCAGCGAAGGCTGGGATCCATACTGAGTTCGCCGCACGGTCAGCGGCGGCGGCTTCGGTATGTGCGCATGGATTCCTGCCTTAGCAGGAATGACAGTTTCACGGCTACCGATCATGGAGAACGCATTCCCCAAGCTGCTGTCGTCCCAGATCGCGTTCGACATCGCGCGCACGATGCTGGACGGCTTCGACAAGCACTACCGCCTGTTCCGCCAGGCCAGCCAGGCCGCCAAGCGCCACTTCGAGCGCGGCGACTGGCAGGTGGCGCAGAAGGAGCAGCGCGAGCGCATCGACTTCTACGACAAGCGTGTGGCCGAATGCGTGAAGGTGCTGGAAGATGAGTACGAGCCGGCCGAACTGACCGACGAAGTCTGGCGCGAGACCAAGCTGCACTACATCGGCCTGCTGGCGGGCCACAAGCGCCCGGAGCTGGCCGAGACCTTCTTCAACTCGGTCTGCTGCAGCATCCTGCACCGCACCTACTTCAATAACGATTTCATCTTCGTGCGCCCGGTCGTCTCGACCGAGTACATCGAGACGGAAGAACTGCTGCCGACCTACCGCGTGTACTACCCGCTGGTCGACGGCCTGCGCTTCACGCTCAAGCGCATCGTCACCAACTTCCAGCTCGATTGCGGTTTCGCCGACCTGGACCGCGACATCGGCCTGGTCGAAGAGCGCATCGGGCAGGTGTTCGGCGCCGGCACCGAGATCGAGCCGGACCACCAGATCCATGTGCTGTCGAACCTCTTCTACCGCAACAAGGGCGCCTACATCGTCGGGAAGCTGATCAACGGCGGGCGCCAGTACCCGTTCGTGGTGCCGATCCTGAAGAACAGCCGCGGCGACATGTTCCTCGACACCGTGCTGCTGGACCAGGAGCAGATCGTGATCCTGTTCTCGTTCACGCGCGCCTACTTCCTGGTCGACATGGAGGTGCCGTCGGCCTACGTGCAGTTCCTGCGCAGCCTCCTGCCGCGCAAGCCCAAGAGCGAGATCTACACCATCCTCGGCCTGCAGAAGCAGGGCAAGACGCTGTTCTACCGCGACTACCTGCAGCACCTGAAGCACACCGCCGACCGCTTCCAGACCGCGCCCGGCATCAAGGGCCTGGTGATGCTGGTGTTCACGCTGCCGTCCTTCCCCTATGTGTTCAAGGTGATCAGGGACTTCTTCCCGCCGCCCAAGGACACCACACGCGCGCAGGTCAAGGAAAAGTACCTGCTGGTCAAGCACCACGACCGGGTCGGGCGCATGGCCGATACGCTGGAATATTCCGACGTGGCGTTCCCGCTGGCGCGCTTCACCGAGGAGCTGCTGGCCGAACTGCACCAGCACGCGCCCTCGCAGGTGGAGATCGAAGGCGACACCATCGTCATTCGCCACCTGTATATCGAACGCCGCATGGTCCCGCTCAACATCTTCCTGTCGAATGCGGAAAAAAATGGCGACGACCAGCTGCTCGAGCACGGCGTCGTAGAATACGGGAATGCGATCCGGGACCTGGTCGCGGCCAACATCTTCCCGGGCGATATGCTGTACAAGAATTTTGGCGTCACGCGCCACGGGCGGGTGGTGTTCTACGATTACGATGAAATCGAGTACCTCACCGACTGCGTGTTCCGCGAGATCCCGCAGGCGCAAAATGAAGAAGACGAGATGTCGGCCGAGCCGTGGTATCCGGTCGGGCGGCATGATGTATTCCCCGCGCAGTTCGGCACTTTCCTGCTCGGGAATCCCAGGATCCGCGCGTACTTCATGAAGCACAACGCGGAATTGCTGACTGCGCAGTGGTGGCAGTCGCACAAAGAACGCATAGCGGGCGGGGTCGTCGAAGACGTGTTCCCCTACCCGCAGCAGGTCCGCTTCAGGAATGGCGGCAGTAACAACAACACTAATATAAACCCCGTGCCGGAGCCGCTGGCGCCGGCCTCTTTGGAGAGTAATCACAATGAATGATCCAGTCGTTATCGTCGGCGCAGCCCGCACCCCGATGGGCGCCTTCCAAGGCGATTTTTCCAGCAAGTCCGCGAATGACCTCGGCGCGGTGGCGATCCAGGCGGCGGTCGAGCGCGCGGGCGTCGACCCGAAGCTGGTCGAACACGTCTACTTCGGCAACTGCCTGATGGCGGGCCAGGGCCAGGCGCCGGCGCGCCAGGCGCTGATCAAAGCCGGCCTGCCGATGTCCACCGGCGCGGTCACGCTCTCCAAGATGTGCGGCTCGGCGATGCAGGCCGCGATCCACGCGCATGACTCTCTGGTGGCCGGCAGCGCCGACGTCATCGTCGCGGGCGGCATGGAGTCGATGACCAATGCGCCCTACCTGATCCCGAAGGCGCGCGGCGGCTACCGCATCGGCCACGCCATGATGTTCGACCACATGATGTACGACGGCCTTGAAGACGCGTACTCGCGCGACGAAAAGACCGGCGGCGGCCGTTCGATGGGCACCTTCGCCGAAGAATGCGTCACGCAGTACAACTTCACCCGCGAAGAGCAGGATGCGTTCGCGATCGCTTCGGTCAAGCGCGCGCAGGAAGCGACTTCGGAAGGCTACTTCAAGTGGGAGATGGCGCCAGTCACCGTGTCCGGCCGCGCCGGCGACACCGTGATCGACAAGGACGAAGGCCCGCTCAAGGCCAAGCTGGACAAGATCCCGTCGCTGCGCGCCGCGTTCAAGAAGGATGGCACCATCACCGCCGCATCGTCGTCGTCGATCAACGACGGCGCCGCCGCGCTGGTGATGATGCGCGAATCGACCGCGAAGAAGCTGGGCCTGGCGCCGATCGCGAAAATCATCGCGCACACCACCCACGCACGTGAGCCGAACCAGTTCACCACCGCACCGATCGGCGCGATGGAAAAGCTGTTCGCCAAGACTGGCTGGACCCCGGCTGACGTCGACCTGTTCGAGATCAACGAAGCGTTTGCGGCGGTGCCGATGGCGGCGATGAAGGACCTCGGCATCCCGCACGAGAAGGTCAACATCCACGGCGGAGCGTGCGCGCTGGGCCACCCGATTGGCGCTTCCGGCGCGCGCATCATGGTGACCCTGCTGGGCGCGCTGAAGCGCACCGGCGGCAAGCGCGGCGTGGCATCGCTGTGCATCGGCGGCGGCGAAGCCACCGCGATCGCCCTCGAGATGATGTAAGAGCCATCCCGTCATCCCCGCGACCGCGGGGACCCATACTGAGCATCAATCTCACTATGGGTTCCCGCGTGCGCGGGAATGACAGCTTGCGCCTACTGAGCCTATCTGTAGCGAATTGCACCTATCTGCTGCGATCTCCAATAATCGCGGCCGAATGGCGCGCAATAGTAAGCAACTGAGCAATACCGACCCGATTCCCGGCGATCTTCGGCCAATTGCGCCGATCCTCGCCCAACTTGCATAAGGTAGCGACATCATGCCCACAGCCCTGATCCTCGGCGCCTCGCGCGGCATCGGCCTCGAGCTGGTCCGCCAGTACCGGCAGGACGGCTGGCGCGTGATCGCCACCGCCCGCAAGCAGGAAGACCTCGACAACCTGTCGGCGCTGGGCGCCGAAACGCACAAGCTGGACGTGACCAGCGTCGACGGAGTCGCCGCCCTCGGCTGGACGCTGGACGGCGAACACGTGGACGCCGCCTGGCTGGTGGCCGGCCTGTACGGCCCGCGCCACGACGGCTTCCCGACCCAGGCCGACTTCGACGCCGTCATGCACACCAACGTGCTGGCCGCGATGCGCCTGTTGCCCGTGGTCGCGCCGATGGTGGCCGCCGCCGGCGGCAAGCTGGCCGTGATCTCGTCGAAGATGGGATCGATCGGCGCGCGCCACAGCAGCATGGGCACGCTGTACCGCGCCAGCAAGGCCGCGCTCAATTCGGTGCTGGCCGACACCGCCATCAATTTCGGCGCGGCGGGCGCAACCTGCGTCGCCTTCCACCCCGGCTGGGTCAGGACCGACATGGGCACCGACAGCGCCGACCTGACGCCCGAACAAAGCGTGAGCGCCATGCGCGCCACGCTGGCCGGCCTGACGCCAGCCGATAACGGTACATTCCTCAACTACGACGGCGCGCCGATTCCCTGGTAAGCCCGATAACTATAACCACAAGAGCACCGCATGATTCTCTCCGAAGAGCACCAGATGATCCGTGACGCCCTGCGCACCTTCTCGCAGGAGCGCCTGGCCCCCAACGCAGCGCGCTGGGACAAGGAAAGCCACTTCCCGAAGGAAGAACTGAAGGAACTGGCGGCGCTGGGCGCGTTCGGCGTCGCGGTGCCCGAGGCATTGGGCGGCGCGGGCATGGACTACGTGTCGCTGGCGCTGGTACTCGAGGAGATCGCGGCCGGCGACGGCGGCACCTCCACCATCATCTCGGTCAACAACTGCCCGGTATGCAGCATCGCGATGATGTACGCGAACGACGCGCAGAAGGAAAAGTGGCTGCGGCCGCTGGCCCAGGGCCAGATGCTGGGCGCGTTCGCGCTGACCGAGCCGCACACCGGCAGCGACGCGTCCGCGCTGCGCACCACCGCGACCCGCGAGGGCAACGAGTACGTCCTGAACGGCACCAAGCAGTTCATCACCAGCGGCAAATACGGCGACGTGGCGATCGTGATGGCGGTGACCGACAAGGCGGCCGGCAAGCGCGGCATCAGCGCCTTCTGGGTGCCGACCAATACGCCCGGCTACATCGTCGCCGGCCTCGAACACAAGATGGGCCAGCACTCGTCCGACACTGCGCAGATCCTGCTCGAGAACTGCCGCATCCCGGCCGAGAACCTGATCGGCGAAGAAGGCCAGGGCTACAAGATCGCGCTGTCGGGCCTGGAGGGCGGCCGCATCGGCATCGCCTCGCAGTCGGTCGGCATGGCGCGCGCCGCGTTCGAAGCCGCGCTGGCGTATTCGCGCGACCGCGAATCGTTCGGCAAGCAGATTTTCGAGCACCAGTCGATCCAGTTCAAGCTGGCCGAGATGGCGACCCAGATCGAAGCCGCGCGCCAGCTGATCCAGCATGCCGCTTCGATGAAAGACGCCGGCCTGCCGTGCCTGAAAGAAGCCGCGATGGCCAAGCTGTTCGCCTCCGAGATGGCCGAGCGCGTGTGCTCCGACGCGATCCAGATCCACGGCGGCTACGGCTACGTGAGCGACTTCCCGGTCGAGCGCATCTACCGCGACGTGCGCGTGTGCCAGATCTACGAAGGCACCAGCGACATCCAGAAGATCCTGATCGCACGCGGACTGTGAGGTATCCGGTTCGCCAGGTCGCGCCCGCGGACCTGCCGATGCTGTTCGCCTATCTTGGCGAGCAGCTCACCGAGAATGGCAGGAACGGCATGCCGCTGTTCCAGCCGATTCCACGCACCGAAGATCCGGTCGTGCCGGCGGCGATGCGCGAGCGCTTCACCCGCGGCCTGGCGACGCCGGTCGGCGAGCCGGGCTGGCGGCGCGCGTGGATCGCCGTCGACCCGCAGGGCGGCATCGCCGGCCACATCGACCTGCGAGCCAACGCCGACGAAGCCTGCGGACACCGCACCCAGCTCGGCATGGGCGTGCACCGTGACTGCCGCCGGCTTGGCCTCGGCTCCCTCCTGATAGACACCGTAATCGCATGGGCCGGCGCGACCGGCTTCGCCTGGATCGACCTCGAAGTGCTGTCGGCGAACGCGCCGGCGATCGGCCTGTACCTGCGCAAAGGATTCCTCCGCGCCGGTGAATTCGACGACATGTACCGCCTCGACAACGAACGGCATGGCTGCACCTTCATGACCTATCGCCTGTAGCGTCGAATTGATCTGCGCTACAGGTAGCGCGCTAGCCCAAACACGGCTGCGACGATGGTGATACCGAATCCCATCATTTTCCAGGTCTGGGCATTCAGCGCCTGAAGCACGTTGCTCTTAAGCTCATATAGGTCGGCCTTAGTGGCGACATGCTGCAGCGTTGCCTCTACTGACGCCATTCGCTGTTCTAGTGCTCCTACGCGCTGTCCGACTTCTCGCATCTCCGCGCGCAGGGCTCTGTATCCCTCCGCAGCGGGGATGTTCGCCTGTCCATTCGTTTCTGCCGTCATTTCCGCCTCCTCATGTACTTTTGACTCCGGATCCGGCGAAAAGTTCATGCGACCGCGTGACCGAGGTCACCAGACCAGTAGCCGGGACCTTAGAATTCCCGTTTCCCAACGACGCGAACGGCCTGCTGCGGCTGGAAGTAATGATCGACGAACACGGCAAGCCGACCAGCGTGAAGTTTTTCCCGTTCGGGAATGCGATGGTGACCGGCATGGCCGCGTTCGCGCTCATGAACGAAACCTACAAGCCGGCGCTGTGCCAGGGCAAACCGTGCGCGATGGTGTATCCGTTCGCCGTGCACTTCACCACGTATTGACGCAAACGGTGCGCGCTCGGCATTGAAAATAATGTGCCAGGAAGTTTGGCCAAGGCCGTAGAATCTTGGTTCCTATTTCTCTGGATACGACCCATGTTCCGACTCGTTTTCGCCACCGCGCTCTGCCTTTCCTCATCCCTGGCTTTCGCAGCAACCGCCGATGACTGCAGGCTCGCCTACGTCGAGCCGCCGGTCGGGTCGACCTTCGAATGGACCGGCGCATGCAAGAACGGTTTCGCGGACGGCACCGGGGTCCTCGACATCAAGCGCGGGAAAATGGTCGTCCTGCATTACAAGGGCGAGATCAGGGATGGCCAGCTGCACGGCAAAGGATTCATGCGGCGCAAGGACAATGAAGAATACGAAGGCGATTTCGCGAACGACAATCCCCATGGCTTCGGTGTGGCCACCAGCAGGTCGGGCCGGTACGAAGGCGAATGGAAATTCGGACGGCGCGAGGGCAAGGGCAAGATGGTCTTCACGCTGGGCGGCGAGTATGAAGGGGAATGGAAGAACAACCGCTTCCACGGCCTCGGCACCGCAAAGTACATCAGCGGACGGAAGGTCACTGCGCAATTCGTCAACGGTCTCCGGGCCGACCTGCCGCCGGTCCCTAAATCCGAGGGCAAACACACCTTGTGGGCAGATCCGATCACCGGCACGCACATCCGCGAGCTGGCGATCCGCAATGGCATGGTTCCCTTCACGCAGACCTATGCCGGAATGAGCGAAGCGGACCGCGCCACGGTCCGGTCCTGGTATCCGCTGCTCGATGACAGCGACGAGCCACCGTACCCGCTGTATGGCAGCCGCCAGATGTACAAGACCATCCTGGAAGTGACACAGGCACGGTCTGTTCGCGGTGTCATCCACATCGTTGTCGAC
>DASTVB010000188.1:0-2298 GCA_035759315.1 Telluria sp.
CTTGTTCGAACTTCAAGAAAGCCGCCATGCCCGCCACCCCGCCGTCGCTGTTCCCGCCGATCCAACCGAGCCGCCACGGCATGCTCGCGGTCGACGACCTGCACACGATTTATTGGGAGGAGGTGGGCAACCCCAACGGCATCCCGGTACTGTTCCTGCATGGCGGTCCGGGCGCCGGCCTGTCTCCCCAGCACCGGCGCTTTTTCGATCCGCACGCCTATCGCGTGATCCTGTTCGACCAGCGCGGCGCCGGCAAATCGACGCCGCTCGGCGAATGGCGCGAGAACACGACGCAACTGCTGATCGAGGACATCGAACGCCTGCGCGTCATGTTCGGCATTCCTCGCTGGCTGGTCTTCGGCGGCTCCTGGGGCTCGACCCTGGCGCTGGCATATGGCCAGACGCACCCCGAGCGCTGCCTGGGCTTTGTCCTGCGCGGGATTTTTCTCTGCACCAAGGCCGAGGTCGACTGGTTCCTGCACGGCGTGCAGTGGTTTTATCCCGAGCTGTACGCGGAATTTATCGCCCCGATCCCGCTTGATGAACGGGCCGACTTGCTGGGGGCGTATGCGCGCCGCCTGCTGTGCAACGATCCCGCCCTGTACTGGCCGGCGGCGCGCGCCTGGAGCCGCTTCGAGGGCCGCCGCGTGTTCCTGCTGCCGCAGGAAGAAGAGCAGGCGTCCGACACGCTCGACCTGGGGGTGGGCCGGCTCGAGGCGCACTACATGGCCAACGGCGCCTTCCTCGACGAGGACCAGCTGGTGCGCGATATCGGGCGCATCGCCCACCTGCCGGCGGTGATCGTGCAGGGCCGCTACGACGTGATCTGCCCGCCGCTGTCGGCGCACCGCCTGCATGACGCCTGGCCCGGCTCGCTACTGCGCATGATCCCGGACGCCGGCCACGGCGCGCTGGAAATGGGCATCGCGCGCGCGCTGGTCGGCGCTACCGAGCAGTTCAAGCGCCACGCCCGCTTCGATTGAGAACAGGTGGCTGCTACACTATGCCTGACACACCAACAACGCCAATAAACGTGTTTCCATGAATATCCAGATTAGCGACATCGGCCACATGATCCAGCTGGCGATCGCCCCCGTCTTCCTGCTGACGGGCGTGGCGACCAAGCTGACGGTGCTGACCAACCGGCTGGCGCGCATCATCGACCGCACCCGCGTGCTGGAAGACCGCCTGCGCATCGGCCCCAACGACGAATACACCGAAGAAGTCGAAGTGCTGTACACCCGCTCGCACCTGATCAACTATGCGATCACCTCCAGCACCGCCTGCGGTTTCCTGGTCTGCCTGGTGATTGCCATGCTGTTCCTCGGCGACAGCGCGAATATCAAACTCGACAAATACATTGCCGCCTTCTTCGTGATGGCCATGTTCGGCCTGATCTTCAGCTTCGTCTTTTTCCTGCGCGAGATCTTCATCTCGTCGCGCTTCATGCGCATGCGCCACGACGCCAGCCTGGTGTCCGGCGAGCGCCGTACCTAATACCCTCATTATCGAATCGAGTATCACATGCACGACTACCAGCGCCCTCCCACCCTGCACCGCTACGGCATGCGCGACGAGCTCGAACTGGCCTTGAAGGAAGGCCAGTTCCGGCTGCAGAGCGCCGGTGGTTTCCTGACCGTTTCCTTCTCCCAGGCCTGGAGCAAGAATTTGTTCGAGGTGCTGGGGCCGGCCGATTGCTGCCTCGTGATCCACAACAGCGAGGAATTCGGCGAACGCCTGCACCGCGCCGTGCAGCGCGCGCTGCCGAACTGGGCCGGCATCGACGGCGCCGTCGAATACGGCAGCCGCTCGCCGCTGGGCGCGGCGTTCACCAAGACCCGCGCCGAGGCGCAGGAGCAGGAGTGGAAATTCGCCTGGCGCTCGCTGTCGCCGCATGCCAGCCTGAACCCGGTCACGGTGCGCATCGGCAGCATCGAGCAGTTCGCGGAGTTGCGCGCGCCGGAAAGCCATCTGGTGTAAGCGGTCCTGCGACGTTTAGAAACACTTCTCCACGGAATCCCGGTTTAATGCTGGGATGACAAACACCGCCTATCCCCATCTCCTCGCCCCGCTCGACCTGGGTTTTACGACGCTGAAAAACCGCGTGATCATGGGTTCGATGCACACCGGGCTCGAAGACCGTTTCTATAACTACGGCAAACTGGCCGCCTTCTACCGCGAGCGCGCGGCCGGCGGGGTCGGGCTGATCGTCACCGGCGGCATCTCGCCCAACCGCCAGGGCTGGCTGCTGCCGCTGGGCGGCACCCTGAATTTTATCGGCGACGTCGTCAACCACCG
>DASTVB010000189.1:0-19246 GCA_035759315.1 Telluria sp.
CAGGGCCGCGGCTTCGCCGTGGTGGCGTCGGAAGTGCGTACGCTGGCCCAGCGCTCCGCGGCGGCCGCCAAGGAGATCAAGGTACTGATCGATACCTCGGTGGAGAATGTCGAGGCCGGCGCCAAGCTTGTCGACCAGGCAGGCGCCACGATGGCGGAAATCATCGAAAGCGTCAGCCGCGTCACCGACATCATGAGCGAGATCGCCGCCGCGAGTTCGGAGCAGCAGGCCGGCATCGAGCAGATCAACCAGGCCGTGACCGATATGGACAGCGTCACCCAGCAGAATGCGGCGCTGGTGGAAGAAGCCGCGGCCGCTTCGGAATCGATGCAGGATCAGGCGGCTGCGCTGGCCAGCGCGGTCGGCGTTTTCAGGCTGGGAACGGAAGGCCGCGCACCTGCGGCTCGCCGGACGGCACGGGCCGAGGTGGCTCCGCGCCTGCAGCTGCGCCGCGCCTGATCGTTAAGTAGGTAGAACGCGTCGCGCCGCGCGCGACGCTTACGGACGCGCCCAGCCGCGCCGGATCGGCAGGGCGAACAGACGGCGGTAGACCGGCACTGCCAGCGCCAGCACCGCCTTGACGCCTTGCGTCGAGGCCGGCATTGCGGACAGGCGGGTAATCACGAACGCCATGCCGATCGCGCCCAGCATATCCATCGGGTAGTGAACGCCCACATACACCCGGGCCCACGCGGTGGCGAGGGCCGCGACGGTCAGCGCCAGCCCCAGCGAGCGGGTGCAGGCGGCAGAAACCAGCACGAAGGCCATGGTGAACATGATGGTTGCGTGGTCGCTCGGGAATGAACTGTCGGCGTCATGCAGCAAGACGTTTTCGGACAGGCCGACCACGAACGGACGCTGGCTGAACCAGAACAGGGCGACGATCGCGTTGGCGAGCAGGGCAAAGCCGATCGCGAGGGCGGCGCGCGTCGCGACGGCGCGCATCTCGGGAGTGCCGCGTACCCACAGCAGCACCAAAGTCAGCGGCACCAGCATGATCAGCCACTCGGCAGCGGCCACGCCGAGAGTCAGGCGCATCCCGTCCAGCCCGGGTCCGGCATACATCGCGGTAAATATCGAATAATTAATATTGGCAAACATATCATTAGATTACTGCAATTAAAGAAATGCTGGGTTGAATCGTGCTCAACCGTATCGCACCGATGGCGGATTCGGACATGTTTATGCCGAATCCGCCATTTTTCGCCCGAAGCGGCGCCGATGTCGGCGATTCTCATCGGTAAGTGTCATCCCGCGCCACGGCGGTTCCCAGCCTTGCCTGTAGCGTGGGGATCAGCGCGCCTTGCCCACTCAGCTCCATCGCCCTCTCCAGCAGGGTCTTTTCGCCTTCGCGCGTCATGGTCCACTGGGTGAAGTATTCGTGCACCGTCCGCCAGGGCGGGAACTCCGGAGGCAGGCTGCGCCACGGGATGCCGGTTTCCAGCAGGTACATGATGGCGGCGAAGACGTTGCGCAGGTCGTGCACGCGCGGGCGGGTGCGGCGGCGCGTGCCTTCCAGCAGCGCGCGCGCGGGGGCGAACTGTTCGGGGGAGAGAGGGTCCATGGAACGCTCCAAATAACCAGTTGGAGCGGGGAGATGATGGACAAGTTCCGTGGCACCCGACCTTAGGTACGAGAACTATGCGAATCCTTGACCTTCAATGATCTTCATGAAAAATGAATTTCGTTGAAGGTCAAAAACCAGGGATGCTTCACCCGTCAAGAAGGGTCAAGAATTTTGATTTCCGTTGTCTGAAGAAATGGGGGAAGCTGGAGCAATTGAGATGCTATGAGTGGTCTCACAAAAAAATTGTGTGGTGTTGAGGGATCAAAATACCGGAAGCTATCTCGGGTTGTTTGCAACCACGCCCCGACCGTTGCGAAATAATCTGCACATGGCGGCGTTCGCTATACTTTTATGAGGTGACACAAAATGAGTATTGATGTGGCTCAGCTGGCCGAAGCCGGCGCAATGCTAATCCAAACCGCAGCCGTCTACCCGGTCGGAGCTTACATTCTCGTAGCGGGACTGCTCAAAGCCTTTGAAATATGGCTCCGCCACAAATAAAGTGATGGACCTTTTCGCTGGAAGTGGAGGATTAATCATAGCGGCGCCGACCGGCAGTAGATACAGAGAGGCTCTGCGCAGAATGGTGGGGGACAGTCCCGTAGGGACAGTCCCCAAACTGCTTTAGTCGCGGGCGAGGGCGAGGAACTCGGTGCGCAGCGCGAGGTTCGGCTGCAGTTCGCCCAGCATGGCGGAGGTGATGGTTTCTTCGCCCGGCGTGCGGATGCCGCGGCTTTCCATGCACATGTGGCGGCACTTGACGACCACGCCGACCGCCTTCGGTTCCAGCGCACTCATCAACGCTTCGGCGATCTGCATCGTCATCCGTTCCTGCACCTGCAGGCGCTTGGCGAAGCAGTCGACCAGGCGGGTCAGCTTCGACAGGCCGACGATCTTGCCGTTCGGGAGGTAGCCCACGGTCGCCTTGCCGAAGAACGGCGCCAGGTGGTGTTCGCAGTGGCTGTACACGGGAATACCGCGCACCACGATCAGCTCGTTGTACTGCTCGGCGCCGTCCTCGAACGCCTTGAGCAGCGCCACCGGGTCCATGTGGTAGCCCGAGGTCCAGTGCTTCCACGCCTTCGTCATGCGCGCGGGAGTCTCGTGCAGGCCGGGACGATCCGGGTTCTCGCCCAGGCTTTCGAGCAGGCGGCGCCAGTCGTTTTCGGTGAATGCGTCGTTGGACATAGTTTGCTACCAAAAAAAATCAATTGGGACGACAGTATATAGAATTCCCCGGATATCGTTGAATGACAGGAAGGTTTGATGTAAGGACAGCTGCCGGGCTCGACGGAGGACTATGGTGAAACCGTTAACTCTTCCGGGAGACCGCCATGTTCGGAAGCACCGTCCTCGAAGTGGCCATCGGCATGACGTTCTGCTACGCGTTTGTCGGCCTGCTGGTCACCACCGTGCAGGAAGCGATCGCCTCGGCCCTGCGGCTGCGCGCCCGCACCCTGCTTACCGCCATCAAGGCGATGTTCAACGATCCGAATTTCACCTCGCTGGCGCGCGACCTCTACAGCCACGCGCTGGTGAACCCGCGCGACGACGGCCAGGCGCAAGTGCAGTCGGCGCTGCACAACAAGCCATCCTACATCTCGCCGCAGCACTTCGCGATGGCGCTGGTGGACACGATCCAGTCAGTCCCCAACAACTGGGAGCAGCTGGGCCGCGACATCGACGCGCTGGGCGACGCGCAGGTGCGCACCGCGCTGCAAAGCATCTACCTGCGCGCGGAAGGCGACATGGAACGGTTCCAGCAGTACCTGGCCAACTGGTTCGACAACACGATGGAACGCGTGTCGGGCGCCTACAAGCGCCGCTCGGCGATGTTCAGCCTCCTGATTTCGCTGGCGATCGCGGTGACCTTCAACATCGACAGCATCCACCTGTTCAGCACACTGTGGCAGCAGCCGGCGCTGGCGGCCCAGCTCAAGCTGCCGGCGGCCACCGTCAATGGCGACGTGCTGGCGGCTCTGCGCACGCTGCCGGTGGGCTGGGCCGACTTTCCGCCGCGGCTGGACTCGGCCTTCCTGGTGCAGGCGGCGGGATGGTCGCTGACGGCGGCCAGCAGCATGTTCGGGGCGCCGTTCTGGTTCGACCTGTTCCAGCGGCTGGTCAACATGCGCGGGACCGGAAGCAAGCCGAAGGAGAGCCTGGAGACCGCCGCGGCGGCGCGCTGACGCCGTCATTCCAGCGGAGGCTGGAATCCATACTGAGCGTCCGCCGCGAGGAACGCTGGAAAGGACTCCGGAGACTGTCTATGGGTCCCAGCCTTCGCTGGGACGACGGCATGGAGAACGCCGCTGCGGCGCGCTGATGCGTCATTCCAGCGGAGGCTGGAATCCATACTGAGCTTGCAAGGAACCGAAACCGTTTTCGACTTCGGACACTGTCTATGGGCCCCAGCCTTCGCTGGGACGACGGTTAGCGGGGACGGTAGGCGTCCACCAGCATCGCGGAGATGGAGAAATGCGAAATCGGCTCGGGCCACTCGTCGCCTGGGCCGAACCAGCGCGCATCCGAAATCTCGGACGGGTCGACGCGGATCTCGCCATCGAGGTAATCGGCGGTGAACGCGATCATCAGCGAATGCGGGAACGGCCACGACTGGCTGCCGAAGTATTGCAGGTTGTGCACCCGCAGCCCGACCTCTTCGTACACCTCACGGTGCACGGCCTCCTCGATCGACTCGCCCGCTTCAAGGAAGCCCGCCAGCGGCGTATAGCGTTTGGACGGCGATTGCACGTGCATCGCCAGCAGCACCGAATCGCCCTTCCGGATCAGGACCATCATGGCCGGCGAGATGCGCGGATAGGCGAGGTGCCCGCACGCGCATTTGGCGCAGCGCTCGTCGGCCGACAGCGTGGTCGGCTTGCCGCACGCGCCGCAGAAGCGATGGGTGCGCGCCCACTCCGACACCTGCGCCGCGCGTCCCGCGAGGCCTAGCAGCTCGTCGTCGACGCTGCCGAACATCGAGCGCAGGCTGCGGAATTCGTGGCCGGCAGGAGCTTCCGTGCCGCTGTCCGCCCAGGCGGTGCGCACATAGCGCCCGTCCAGCATCCCGACCGCGTGCATGCGGCCGGCCGGCAGCGCCAGCTGTTCCACCACCTGTTCGGCGGCGAACTCCAGGCCCGCTTCGCGCACCAGCACACGGCCCTCGCAGAACACCAGCGTGAGCGGATCAGGATGCGTGACCGGGGCGATCAGCGGGGTAAAGGAGGCAGGAGTTTTCAGCATGGCGGGTCAAGATCGTTGATGGCGGCATGATACCGCCATCGGTCAGGCGGCAATCGGGAAATACATCTCCACCGTGGTGCCCTCGCCTTCCCTGCTGTTGAGGACCACTTCGCCGCCCGACTGCACCATGAAGCCGTGCACCTGCGACAGGCCCAGGCCGGTGCCGCGGCCGACGTCCTTGGTCGAATAGAACGGCTCGAAGGCCTTGCGGCGGGTTTCCGCGCTCATGCCGACGCCGGTATCGGAAATGCAGATCCGGACATAGCGCGCCGGCTGCAGGGTGCCGGCCTGGTTGGGGCCGAGGTTCACGTTCGAGGTCGCCAGCGTCAGCTTGCCGCCTTCCGGCATCGCATCGCGCGCGTTGACCACCAGGTTGAGCAGCGCCGCCTCGAGCCGGGCCTCGTCGACCATCACCGGCCAGATATCGTCGGCCAGGTTCACCTCGAACTTCACCGAGGACGAGAAGGCGCCGCGCATCACCGGTTCGAAGCCGGTGATCAGGTGGTTCACATTGCACAGCCGCGGGGCCAGCGGCTGCTGGCGCGCGAACGCGAGCAGCTGCTGCGTCATCGTCGCGCCGCGTTCCACCGCGCGCCGCATGGTGTCGAGCACCGGACCGGAATCGGGCGCCTGGCAGGTGAGGACTTCCAGGCCGCTCATCAGCACGTGCAGCAGGTTGTTGAAGTCGTGCGCGATGCCGCCGGTGAGCTGGCCGATCGCTTCCATCTTCTGGGCTTGGAACAGCGCCGCACGCGCCTGCTCGAGCGACTCGGCCGCCTTGCGCTTCTCCGTATTGTCGCGCGTGATCTTGGCGAAGCCGATCAACTCGCCGGTTTCGCTGCGCAGCGCGTCGATCACCACGTGCGCCCAGAACCGTGTGCCGTCCTTGCGCACGCGCCAGCCCTCGGCCTCGAATTTTCCTTCTCGCTCGGCGGTCGCCAGCGCGCGTTTCGGCGTGCCGACCTTGCGGTCTTCCTCGGTGTAGAACATCGAGAAATTGCGCCCCATGACTTCGAACGCCTTGTAGCCCTTGATCCGTTCCGCGCCCGCGTTCCAGTTGGTCACGTCGCCGGTCGGGGACAGCATGTAGATCGCGTAGTCGGTCACGCCCTGCACCAGGATGCGGAAACGCTGCTCGCTCGCGAGCAGCTCTTCCTGCATGCGCTTGCGCTCGGTGATGTCGCGCGTGATCTTGGCGAAGCCCAGCAGGTTGCCGTCCGGGTCCAGCACGCGGTCCATCAGCACGCTGGCCCAGAAGCGGCTGCCGTCCTTGCGCACGCGCCACCCTTCGCTCTCGTATTTGCCCTCGGCCAGCGCGGTCTTCAGGGACATCTGCGGCACGCCGGCGGCCTGGTCCTCGGGGGTATGGAAGCGCGAAAAATGGGTTCCGATGACCTCGTCCGGGGTATAGCCCTTGAACCGTTCCGCGCCGGCGTTCCAGCTGCTGACCAGGCCGTCGGGATCGAGCATGTAAATGGCGTAGTCGCGAATTCCCGCCACGAGCATCTCGAACCTGTGCTCGTGCGACATCGCGACCTGCTCTGCTGGGGCCGCGTTATTGTGTGGATTGGACATAGCTATCATTGCCGGCAAATTAAGCCTAAAGCGCGACTATACGCGGGTTCCGCTCAGCTTGCTTGTTAGTATTTTCATGACAACGGCAGGCCCGCACGGTGTTTCCTGGGCCGTGCGGGCCTGCAACAGCGGAGCCGGATTCCGCTATTTCTTCTTGGCGGCCTTGGTCTCCCCGTGTTCCGCGCGCTGCTTGTTGACGATTCGGGCAGCGACTTCTTCCTCGCGGCCCGAATAGCGGTGCTCCTTCTTGAACTCTTGCTTCAGTTCCTTGAATTCGCGCTCGCGTTTCGGACTCGATCCGGTTGGCATGGCGTCCTCCTCATGTCTGTTCTTCGGGAGTAAAACCTTAGCACCGTGGGGCGCGCCGGAACGTGCGCCGCCGCACCCTCCTGCTTCATGCGCGCCCGAACGCCGCCAGCTAGAGCAGCACCAGCCAGCACCGTGACCAATCCGGGGTACGCTGGCGCACGGTTGGGTTACACGGCGCGGCTATCATGTCCCGCAGGATGGCGAAATCCCACACATCACCGGCACAGGCGGATCCCGGCGCGGCGGCGGACCCGGGACAGGTGCTCGTCTGCACCATCGGCCACTCGAACCGGCCGCTGGACGACTTCCTCGCGCTATTGGCGTCCAACCAGATCGAGTGCGTGGTGGACATCCGCACGGTGCCGAAGTCGCGCCACAATCCGCAGTTCGGCCAGGACCAGCTGCCGCATTCGCTGGCCGCTGCCGGCGTCAACTACCGCTATATCGAGGAGCTGGGCGGGCTGCGCCATGCGCGGCCCGACTCGGCCAATGCCGGCTGGCGCAACAAGTCCTTCCGCGGCTACGCGGACCACATGCAGTCGGAGGAGTTCGCGCGCGGGATGGCGCTGCTGGTGGAGCTGGCAGTGCGCCAGCGCTGCGCCCTGATGTGCGCCGAGGCGGTGCCGTGGCGCTGCCACCGCTCGATGGTGGGCGATGCGCTGCTGGTGCGCGGCTTCAGGGTCGAGCACATCATCGGTCCGAAAGGACGCAAGACGCATGCGCTGACGCCGTTCGCGCACGTGGACGGCCTGGCGATCACCTATCCGGCGCCGCCCGGTCCGGAACAGGACTCAGAGGCATAGCGCGTGGGCGCGCGCCCGGCGCGGCAGCACCACGGTGAAGGTCGTATGGTCCGTATCGTCCGACGCGGCGGCGACCGAGCCGCCGTGGCATTCGACGAACATCCTGACGATGTAGAGCCCGAGGCCCAGGCCCTGGTTGGGCCGGTTCATCGCCTGGCGGCTGTGGAACGGCTGGAAGATCGCCGGCAGCGCCGCCTGCGGGATCGCCCCGCCGTTGCGGATGCTGATCCGCACTTCGCCGGCGGAGCCACCGTCAAGTTCCACTTCCACCGGCACGTTCGCGCTGCCGTGCTGCAGGGCGTTGCACAGGAGGTTGGACACCACCTGCGACATGCGGTTGGGGTCCGCCTCGCAGTGCATGTTCCCGGCGCTGCGCACCTCGATCGCCGCATGCGGGTGGGCCGCGGACAGCTCCTCGACGATGCTGCGGCACAGGGTCTCGATATTCGTCTTCTCGGGGCGCAGCACCAGGCCGCCGGCCCTGATCCGCGCCACGTCCAGCAGCTGCTCCACCATGTCGGCCATGCGGTTGCCGCTGGACTTGATGCGCGCGGCCGCCGACTGCACCACCGCTTCGGACGACACGCGCGACAGCAGTTCCGCGCCGTTCAGGATCGCGGACAGCGGATTGCGCAGGTCATGGCCCAGCACCGCGACGAACAGCTCGTTGAGCGACAGCGCCGCCTTGAGTTCCTCCAGCTGGCGCGACAGCTGGCGCTCCTTGGCGAACAGTTCGACGAACACGCTCACCTTGCTGCGCAGGATGGTTTCGTCGAGCGGCTTGTACAGGAAATCCACCGCGCCCGCCTCGTAACCGCGGAACCACGATTTGCTTTCGCGCGCTCCCGCGGTCAGGAAGATTAGCGGCACGCTACGGGTGCGCTCGCTGCCGCGCATCAGTTCGGCCAGTTCGAAGCCGTCCATCTGCGGCATCTGGACGTCGATCAGCGCCAGCGCCACCTCCTTCACCAGCAGGATCTCGAGCGCCTCCTGGCCCGACTGCGCCTGGATGATGTTCAGGTCCGGCCGCTCGAGCAGCGCATTGATGGCCACCAGGTTCTGCGGCACGTCGTCCACGACGAGGATGTTGATTTTATCGTTCTGCATTTCTGGTTCCATCATTCGTCGCCACCCCTCAAACCGGCCAGCGCTTCGGCCATCGGGGCCAACCGCTCGATTCTATCTGCGCCGGCCTGGCTGATCGCCGCCAGCGGCATGATGCTGGACTGCGCCTCGTCTGGATCCTGCACCCAGACCGTGCCGCCCAGTTGCCGCACTGTCTTCAGCCCGTCCGCGCCGTCGGCGCTGGCGCCGGTCAGCTGGATCGCCAGCAGCGCGCCCTTGTAGGCCAGCGCCGCCGATTCGAACAGCATGTCGAGCGATGGGCGCGAATAGTTCAGCGGTTCGTCGCAGGACAGCGACAGCAGTCCGCCGGGTTCCACCAGCAGGTGATAGTCCGGCGGTCCCACGTACACGGTGCCTGCCCGCAGCGGTTCCTTGTCCTCCGCTTCCTTCACCGCCAGCGTGCAGTGGCGGGAGAACAGCTCCGGCAGCAGGCTGGCGCGGTTTGGCGGCAGGTGCACCACCACCACCAGCGGAATCGCGAAACCGGCGGGCAGCGCGCGCAGCAGGACGCTGATGGCCTCGATTCCGCCGGCGGAGGCGCCGATCGCGATCAGCGCGGGCATGGTCTGGGTGACTGGCATGGTCAGGACCGCTGGTAGATGCGTTCGGCCGGCGCGAATTCGGCGAACAGGTCGGCGTGGCGGTTGAAGCGCAGGGTCTCCTTGCTGCCGAGGCCGAGGAAGCCTTTATGCACCAGCGATTCGGAGAACAGCTGGATCGCCCGCTCCTGCAGCTCGGGCCGGAAGTAGATCAGCACGTTGCGGCAGGAGACGAACTGCATCTCGGAGAACACGCTGTCGGTGGCCAGGCTGTGGTCGGCGAACACCATGCGCTTTTTCAGGCGCCGGTCGAACATGGCCTCGCTGTGGTCGGTGGTGAAGTAGTCGGCCAGCGAACCCTTGCCACCCGCCTGCTGGTAATTCAGGATAAATCCGGGCATGCGCTCCAGCGAGTAGATGCCGGCCGCCGCTTTTTCCAGCGACTCGGTATTGATGTCGGTGGCGTAGATCAGCGTGCGGTCGAGCAGGCCTTCCTCGTCCAGCAGCACCGCCATCGACCACACTTCCTCGCCCGTACTGCAGCCGGCGATCCAGATCTTCACCGACGGATAGGTGTGCAGCACCGGCACCAGGCGCTCGCGGATCGCCCTGAAATAGGCCGGGTCGCGGAACATCTCGCTCACCTGCACCGTGAAGAACTGCAGCATCTGCGCGAACACGTCAGGCTCGTGCAGGATGCGGCCCTGCAGCTGCGATACGGTCTGGCAGTCGAACTTGACCATCGCCGACTGGATGCGCCGGCGCAGCGAGGCGACCGAATACTGGCGGAAGTCGTGCTGGTACTTGACGTACACGCCTTCCAGCAGCAGCCGCAGCTCGAGGTCAAAGTTCTGGTCGAAATCGGTCATGTGATCAGGCCCGCGGCATCCATACCCGGCACAGCGACAGCAGCTTGTCGACGTCGATCGGCTTGGCGATGTAGTCGTTGGCGCCGGCTTCCATGCAGCTGCGGCGGTCGTCCGACATCGCCTTGGCGGTCAGCGCGATGATCGGCAGGCGCGCCCGGGCCGGGTCGCGGCGGATCTCGCGGATCGCGGTCAGGCCGTCCATCTCCGGCATCATCAGGTCCATCAGCACCAGGTCGACTTCGGCGTCCTTCTCCAGTGCCTTCAGCGCTTCGATGCCGTTGCGCGCGATCTCCAGCTTCGCGCCCAGCGGCTCGAACACGCTGGTCAGTGCGAAGATGTTGCGCACGTCGTCCTCGACCAGCAGGATGCGGCGCCCTTCGAAGCCGGCGTCGCGCTGGCGCGCCTGCTGCAGCAGCTTCTGCTGGTCCGGCGGGATCGACGACTCGACGCGGTGCAGGAACAGCGTGACTTCGTCCACCAGCCGCTCCGGCGACCGCGCGCCCTTGATGATGATTGAGCGCGAATAGCGGCGCAGCTGCTGCTCTTCCTCGCGCGTGATCACGCGGCCGGTGTACACGATCACCGGCGGGAAGGAATACTTGCCGCCGCTGGCCATCTTCTCCAGCAGCTCGTAGCCGGAGGAATCGGGCAGGTTCAGGTCGAGCACCATGCAATCGAAGGTCTTGTCGGACACCAGCGCCAGCGCTTCCGCCGCCGTACCCACGGTGGTGAGCTCGATGTCGTCGGCGGCCAGCAGCAGCGCGATGTTTTCGCGCAGCGTGTTGTCGTCCTCCACCACCAGCACCTTGCGCGCGCGGTGCTGCAGCTTCTGCTCCAGGCGCGACACGGCGTCCACCAGCTCCTCGCGCGCCACCGGCTTGAACGCGTAGCCGACCGCGCCCATTTCCAGCGCCTTCTGGGTGTGGTCTTCGACCGAAATCATGTGGATCGGGATATGGCGGGTGCGCGAGTCGCGCTTGAGCGATTCGAGCACCGTCAGCCCGGACTGGTCGGGCAGGCCGACGTCGAGCAGGATGCCGCTCGGCGCCAACTCGCGCGCCAGGCGCAACGCGTCCGAGCCGCTGGTGGCGACCACGCAGTCGAAATTCAGTTCGTGCGCCAGGTCGTACAGGATCGAGCCGAAATTGACGTCGTCCTCGATCACCAGGATCAGGCGCTCACGCGAGCGCTGCGCGCGGTCGTCCTTGACCGCCGGGGCCGGGGCCGCCGGGGTGGCGGGCGCGGCGACGGACGCAGCCTGGGGCGCGCGCCGGTACGGCGCCGGTGCAGGCTGTGCGGGCACCTCTTCGGGCTGCGCGGACAGCTCCCGCCCGATCTCGAGCGTGAACGTGCTGCCCAGTCCGGGTGCGCTCTGCACATGGATCGAGCCGCCCAGGAGGCGCGCCAGTTCGCGCGAAATCGACAGCCCCAGCCCGGTGCCGCCAAACTTGCGGCTGGTGGTGCCGTCGGCCTGGCGGAACGCTTCGAAGATTACCTGCTGCTGGTGCTCCGGGATGCCGATGCCGGTGTCGCGCACCGCGATCAGCACACGGTCGTCCGGCGCGCGCGACACCTGCAGCGACACTTCGCCGGCCGAGGTGAACTTGAACGCATTCGACAGCAGGTTCTTCAGGATCTGCTGCAGGCGCTGGCTGTCGGTGACGATGCTGGCCGGGGTGTCGGAGCTGATGCCCACCTTGAACGCCACCGACTTTTCCTTCGCCACCTGCTCGAACATGTCGCGCAGCGAATTGACGACCGCCGCCAGTTCCACCGGCTCCGGATGGACTTCGGCGTGGCCCGACTCCACCTTCGACAGGTCCAGGATGTCGTTGATCAGCGCCAGCAGCTCGTTGTTGGACGAATAGATCGTGCGGGCGTAGCGCACCTGCTCCTCGTCCAGCGTGCCCTTCTTGTTATCCATCAGGATCTTCGACAGGATCAGCGAGCTGTTGAGCGGTGTGCGCAGCTCGTGCGACATATTCGCGAGGAACTCGGACTTGTACTGGTTCGCGCGGCTCAGTTCCGTCGCATTGTCTTCCAGCGCCGTCTTGGCGGCGACCAGGTCGCGCGTCTGCGCCTCCAGCGTTTCGGCCTGGCCAACCAGCTGCATGTTGGTCTGTTCCAGCTCGGCCTGCTGGTTCTCGAGCATGGCCTGCGACTCCATCAGTGCGCGGCTCTGCTCTTCCAGTTCTTCATTGGTGACCCGCAGCTCTTCCTGCTGGGTCTGGAGTTCCTCGGCCTGCGCCTGCGTCTGTGCCAGCAGCGTCCGCAGGTTCTCGCGGTACTGCGCCGACTTCAGCGCGCTGCCGATGATCGACGAGATCAGCTGGAGCAGCTCGGTTTCGGCGTCCATGGTTCCCTTGCGCAGGAAGCCGAATTCCGCCACACCGCAGACCTGGCCGTCGTTTATCAGCGGGACGATAACAACCTGGCCCGGCGTGCCGCCGGCGGTTGCGGAACTGACGCGCATGTAATCCGCCGGGAGTTCGCGCACCACGATCGGCTGGCCGCTCCGGGCGACTTCGCCCGCCAGGCCGGCGCCGGAATCGAGCGCACGGTCGGGACATGGGCCGTCCAGCCCGAACGAGGCGCTGCACACCAGTCTGTTCTCATCGAGGCGGTACATCACCGCGACCTGGGCGTCGAGGTAGCGCACCATCGCCTGCAGGATGTTGGACGAGACCTCGTCGATCGACAGTTCGCCCAGCATGTTGCGCGACACTTCGGCGCGCCCGCGCTCCAGCCACATCAGGTGCTGGGCGCGGATCCGTTCCGTTACCACCGAGCGTGCCAGGAAGCCGACGCCTACCACCACCACAAAGGCCATCGCGCGGTTGAAAATCGCCAGGAACTGATCGGCGCCGGGCGGCGACAGCCAGTAGCCCAGCAACATCAGCGGCATCAGGGCCGCGACCACCATCAAGGGCAGCTGGCGGTTGCTCTGGAAAACGCACAGCGCGACCGGGATGAAATAGAACACCCACTCAGCGTAGCCGAGCGGTGTCAGCGCGTCGATCAGGAAGACCAGCAGGGTGACGCCGGCGATGGCGGCATGGACAAATCGGTTTGTGTCTTTGGCAGTGGCCATATATATAAGGAGCGAACTGAAGTGCTAACCGGAAAGTATAGCGACTGGATAAACGATTCCGCGCACGGGAAGAACCCCGAGCGCGGGTCAGACAAGGCTTCGCATGCAAGCCGGCAAGAATTATTACATTGACATCGAGCAGTATAAACGCTGGGGGAGCCGGCGAGCCCTTTCATTTATCGACCAGCCCCCTTGGGCGAATCAGGGCTCGCCGGCGCGATGGGCCGGCGCCGGCTGCCTCGCGCCGCGGAGCCGAAGCGCGTTGGTGATCACCGATACGGAACTCAGGCTCATGGCAAGCGCCGCGATCATCGGCGACAGCAGTTGTCCGGTAAAGGGATAAAGCAGGCCGGCCGCGAGCGGAATGCCCAGTGCGTTGTAGATGAATGCAAAGCCAAGGTTCTGGCGCATGTTGCGCACCGTATCGACGGACAGGGCCCTTGCCCTGGCGATGGCGCGCAGGTCACCTTTTACCAGGGTCACATGGGCGCTGTTGATGGCGACGTCGGTTCCCGTTCCCATCGCGATACCGACATTCGACTTCGCAAGGGCTGGCGCGTCGTTGATGCCGTCGCCCGCCATCGCCACGATCCGCCCTTCCTTCTGGAAGCGCTCGACCAGGTCCAGCTTGTCCTGAGGCTTCACCTCTCCATACACCTCGGGGATCCCGAGCCTGGCTGCGACCGCCCTCGCCGTGGTCACACCGTCTCCGGTCGCCATCACCACATGGAGACCCTCGTCCCTGAGGGCCTGAAGCGCTTCAGGTGTGGTGGCTTTCACCGGGTCCGATACCGACAGCAGCCCGACCAGCTGCCCGTCGGCCGCCAGGTACATGACGCTGGCGCCTTCGGCACGCAGCCCTTCCGCTTCCCTCGCGAGCACCTTCCAGTCGACCTGTTCCTGGTCCATCAAGGCGGTGTTCCCGAGCACGATCCTGCGTCCGCCGACGGTGCCGCGTACGCCGATCCCGCTGGCCGACTCGAAGCTCCCGGGCTTGTCCAGGGCCAGGCCGCGCCGGCGGGCTTCATCCAGGATGGCGTGGGCCAGCGGATGCTCGCTCCCCTGGTCGATGCTCGCGGCCAGCTGCAGCACCTCGGCCTCGGTACGGCCCGGAGTCGCGACGATCCGGTCGAACGCCGGCTTGCCCGCGGTTAGGGTGCCCGTCTTGTCGACGATGAGCGTGTCCACCCGGCGCATGCCCTCGATCGCTGCGGCGTCACGGAACAGTATCCCCTGGGTCGCCGCGCGTCCGGTCGCCGCCATGATCGACATTGGTGTCGCCAGCCCCAATGCACAGGGGCAGGCGATGATGAGGACCGCTACGGCGTTGACGAAACCGTACACCCAGCTCGGCTCCGGCCCGAAGAATCCCCATCCCAGCAGGGTCAGGACGGCGATCGCGACGACCACGAGCACAAAGTAGCCGGCAACCACGTCCGCCAGCCGCTGCATCGGTGCACGGGAGCGCTGCGCATTGGCCACCATCTGAACAATCTGGGCGAGCACCGTCTGGGAGCCGACCTTCTCCGCCCGCATCACCAGGCTGCCGCTGGTGTTGATCGTCGCGCCAATAAGCTTGTCGCCCGGACGCCTGGTGACGGGCAGCGGCTCGCCGGTGAGCATGGATTCGTCCACGGCGCTTTCGCCTTCCAGCACCTCGCCGTCGACCGGCACCTTTTCACCGGGGCGAACCCGCAGGCTGTCGCCGATGTGGATATGGGCCAGCGGCACGTCTTCTTCGGAGCCATCGGGCCTGATCCGACGCGCAGTTCTGGGCGCAAGTCCCAGCAGCGACTTGATCGCCGCGGAGGTCTGGGACCGGGCGCGAAGTTCGAGGATCTGGCCCAGCAGGGTCAGCGAAATGATGACGGCCGCCGCTTCGTAATACACGCCGACGCGCCCATGCATCTGGAAGGTGGCGGGGAACAGCTGGGGCGCAATGGTCGCGACCACGCTGTAGCCGAACGCTGCGCCGGTTCCGGTGCCAATCAGGGTCCACATGTTGGGGCTGCGGTTTGCGATCGAGTGGGCCCACCGGACGAAGAACGGCCACCCTGCGTACAGGACGACCGGCGCTCCCAGGGCGAGCTCGATCCAGTTCTGCGCGGCGAAACCGCCTGGGAACAGGCGGTTCCCGAACATCGCCAGGATGGTCACCGCAATCGTCAGCGGCAGGGTCCACCAGAAGCGCCTGCGAAAATCGGCCAGCTCCGGATTTTCCTCCTCTTCGAGGGAGGGCATCAGGGGCTCGAGCGCCATGCCGCACTTCGGACAATTTCCCGGCATGGGCTGCCGGATTTCCGGATGCATCGGGCAGGTGTAAATGGTCCCCTCGGGGCCAGGCGCCGCTGGCTTATGCGTCATGTTCGCTCCGTTGCCGGGTTCTTCCGCTCAACCTGGCTCAACAAAACAAAAAAGGCCCGCAGTTCCTGGCCGCGAGCCTCTTATGGACCAACCGGGGAACGCACCAATCAGAACGGGATGTCGTCGTCCATGTCGGAGAAGTTCGGAGCCGGTTTCGGCTGCGGGCGTGCCGCCGGCGCTGCCGGAGCGGCCGGGCGTGCTGCCGGACGTGCCGGAGCCTGTTGCTCGTAGCCGCCGCCGTCGTCCATGTCGCCGCCGCCCATGCCCTGGCGTCCGCCCAGCATCTGCATGTTCTCGGCGATGATCTCGGTTGCGTAGCGCTCGATGCCGTCCTTGTCGGTGTACTTGCGGGTCTGCAGGCGGCCCTCGACGTACACGGACGAGCCCTTCTTCAGGTACTGGCCGACGATCTCGGCCAAGCGGCCGAAGAAGGAAATGCGGTGCCACTCGGTCAGCTCTTTCTGCTCGCCGGTGTTGCGGTCCTTCGATTTGTACGACGTTGCCACGGCAATGTTGGCGATCGCGTCACCGCTCGGCATGTAGCGGATTTCCGGGTCGCGGCCCAGGTTGCCGACGATGATGACTTTGTTCACAGATGCCATGTATTGCTCCCTTATTTTGTCGTGCGGCGATCCGCCGTCACAGAACTTACTATTATGAGTGTTATCGACCGAATACGGCAACCGGTCGCGACGAATATTAATGCGGCTCATGGGGACTGTCCCCGCAGGGGACCGTCCCCGGGTGTTTGAGAGTCGCCACGGTATCGAACACCGGGGGGCGGTCCCCTGCGGGGACAGTCCCCATAACCGGTTGCTAACTTTTTAGGCACTACCAGCGGGAAAAAGTGAATACTGGTATTATGTACAGTATCCCCCAAAAAGAATCGCAAGGCTAGGTTTCCCAAACATGGAAGAAATCCGCATCCGCGGTGCACGTACGCACAACCTGAAGAACATCAATCTTGATCTTCCCCGAAACAAACTGATCGTCATCACCGGCCTGTCCGGCTCGGGCAAGTCCTCGCTCGCGTTCGACACGCTGTACGCCGAAGGCCAGCGCCGCTACGTCGAGTCGCTGTCGGCCTACGCGCGCCAGTTCCTGCAACTGATGGAGAAGCCGGACGTCGACCTGATCGAAGGCCTGTCGCCGGCGATCTCGATCGAGCAGAAGGCGACTTCGCACAATCCGCGTTCGACCGTCGGCACCGTCACCGAGATCCACGATTACCTGCGCCTGCTGTACGCACGCGTGGGCACGCCCTACTGCATCAACCACCCGGACCACGCGCTGGCCGCGCAGTCGGTGTCGCAGATGGTCGATGCCGTGCTCGCGATGCCCGAAGGGACCAAGCTGATGATCATGGCCCCCGTGGTAGCCAACCGCAAGGGCGAGCATACGGACCTGTTCGAGTCGATGCAGGCGCAGGGCTTCGTGCGCTTCCGCGTGCAGAGCGGCACCCACGACGCCAAGATCTACGAGATCGACGACCTGCCGAAGCTGAAGAAGACCGAGAAGCACACCATCGACGTGGTGATCGACCGCGTCAAGGTCAACCCGGAGATCAAGCAGCGCCTGGCCGAAAGCTTCGAGACCGCATTGCGCCTCGCGGACGGCCGCGCGATCGCGCACGAGATGGACACCGCGGTCGAACACGTCTACTCGAACAAGTTCGCCTGCACCACCTGCGGCTACTCGCTGCAGGAACTGGAGCCGCGCCTGTTCTCGTTCAACAATCCGATGGGCGCCTGCCAGGAATGCGATGGCCTGGGCCATATCGAATTCTTCGACCCCAAGCGCATCGTCGCCTTCCCCAACCTGTCGCTCGCCTCGGGCGCGGTAAAGGGCTGGGACCGCCGCAACCAGTTCTACTTCCAGATGCTGACCAGCCTGGCGAACCACTACGGCTTCGACATCGACAAGCCGTTCGAGTCGCTGCCGAAGGCAGCGCAGGAAGCGGTGCTGTTCGGCTCTGGCAAGAGCGCGGTGCCGTTCTCGTACGTGAACGAGCGTGGCCGCACCGTCGTGCGCGAGCATACCTTCGAGGGCGTGGTCAACAACCTGCAGCGCCGCTACCGCGAAACCGATTCGATGGCGGTGAAAGAGGAACTGGCCAAGTTCATCAACGAGAAGGAATGCCCGTCGTGCGAAGGCGCGCGCCTGCGCACCGAAGCGCGCCACGTCAAGATCGGCACCGGCAAGCAGCAGCGCGCGATCTACGAAGTGGCGAAGAAGCCGCTGCGCGAGTGCCTGTCCTTCTTCGAACAGCTCAAGCTCAAGGGCGCCAAGAAGGACATCGCGGACCGCGTGATCAAGGAGATCGTGGCGCGCCTGACCTTCCTGAACAACGTCGGCCTCGACTACCTGTCGCTTGACCGCAGCGCGGACACCCTGTCCGGCGGCGAATCGCAGCGCATCCGCCTGGCCTCGCAGATCGGCTCCGGCCTGACCGGCGTGATGTACGTGCTGGACGAGCCGTCGATCGGCCTGCACCAGCGCGACAACGACCGCCTGATCGAAACGCTCAAGCACCTGCGCGACATCGGCAACAGCGTGCTGGTGGTGGAGCACGACGAGGACGCGATCCGCACCGCCGACTTCATCGTCGACATGGGCATGGGCGCCGGCGTGCACGGCGGCGACGTGATCGCCCAGGGCACGCTCAAGGACATCCTCAAGAACAAGAAGTCGCTGACCGCGCAGTACCTCAATGGCACGCTGAAGATCGCGGTGCCGAAGAAGCGCAACGCGTCCGACCCGAACCGGCAGCTGGTAATTACCGGCGCGACCGGCAACAACCTGAAGAAGGTCAGCCTGAAGCTGCCGGTGGGCCTGCTCACCTGCGTGACCGGCGTGTCCGGCTCGGGCAAGTCGACGCTGGTGAACGACACGCTGTATCCGGCCCTGTCGCGCCACCTGTACGGCTCACAGACCGAACCGGCGCCGCACGACTCGATCAGCGGCCTGGAACACTTCGACAAGGTGATTTCGGTCGACCAGGCGCCGATCGGCCGCACCCCGCGTTCGAACCCGGCCACCTACACCGGCGTGTTCACGCCGATCCGCGACCTGTTCTCCACCGTGCCGGTGGCGAAGGAACGCGGCTACAGCGCCGGACGCTTCTCGTTCAACGTCAAGGGCGGCCGCTGCGAAGCCTGCCAGGGCGACGGCGTGCTGAAGGTCGAGATGCACTTCCTGCCGGACGTGTACGTGCCGTGCGACGTCTGCCACGGCAAGCGCTACAACCGCGAGACGCTGGACGTGCTCTACAAGGGCAAGACCATCACCGAAGTGCTGGACATGACGGTGGAAGACGCGCACGAGTTCTTCAAGCCGGTGCCGGTCATCGCCCGCAAGCTGCAGACGCTGCTGGACGTGGGCCTTGGCTACATCAAGCTTGGCCAGAGCGCGACCACGCTGTCGGGCGGCGAGGCGCAGCGCGTCAAGCTGTCGCTGGAGCTGTCCAAGCGCGACACCGGCCGCACCCTGTACATCCTGGACGAGCCGACCACCGGCCTGCACTTCCACGACATCGACCTGCTGCTGAAGGTGATCCACCGCCTGCGCGACCAGGGCAACACGCTGGTTATCATCGAGCACAACCTGGACGTGGTGAAAACCGCGGACTGGCTGGTCGACCTGGGACCGGAAGGCGGCGCCGGCGGTGGGCAGGTGGTGGCGGTCGGCACGCCGGAAGAGGTGGCGGCCAGCCCGGCCAGCCACACCGGGCGCTATCTGGCGCCGCTGCTGGCGGCTTGAGG
>DASTVB010000190.1:0-6505 GCA_035759315.1 Telluria sp.
CACGCCCAGCGAAACGCGGTTCTTTTCCTGATCGTACTTCAGGACCTTGGCGGTGATTTCCTGGCCAACGGTCAGCACTTCGGATGGGTGACGCACACGACGCCATGCCAGGTCGGTGATGTGCAGCAGGCCGTCGATGCCGCCCAGGTCCACGAACGCGCCGTAGTCGGTGATGTTCTTCACGACGCCGGTCACAACCGTGCCTTCTTTCAGGGTTTCCATCAGCTTCTGACGCTCTTCGCCCATCGATGCTTCGATGACGGCGCGGCGGGACAGAACCACGTTGTTGCGCTTGCGGTCCAGCTTGATGACCTTGAATTCGAGGGTCTTGCCTTCGAACGGGGTGGTGTCCTTGACTGGACGGGTGTCAACCAGCGAACCCGGCAGGAATGCGCGGATGCCGTTGGTCAGGACGGTCAGGCCGCCTTTGACTTTGCCATTGACGGTACCGGTGACGATCTCGCCCGATTCCATTGCTTTTTCCAGTGCCAGCCACGATGCCAGGCGCTTTGCCTTGTCGCGCGACAGGATGGTGTCGCCGAAACCGTTTTCCAGCGATTCGATCGCCACGGAAACGAAGTCGCCGACTTGAACTTCCAGTTCGCCCTGGTCGTTCTTGAATTCTTCGATAGGAATGAATGCTTCGGATTTCAGGCCAGCGTTGACGATCACGAAGTTGTGGTCGAGACGAACGACTTCAGCCGAAATCACTTCACCCGAGCGCATGTCTTGGCGCTGCAGGGACTCTTCGAACATCGCGGCAAACGATTCCATGCCGGATGGTTGGTTGGTTACAGTAGACATAGGTAATTTCAAGGTTAGCCAGCAAGACCCGCACGATGCGGCTTCAACTGGGTTAGGTTAAACACTCCCGATACCATCATTTGCGAAACGGTACGGGCACCAAAAAACGGCATGCCTTGCGGCCTGTCGCATTAAGACTTGTGACGCAATGGCGCCCACAGCTTCATCACTTCTTCGACCGCCTGCGCGGCCGTCATTTCGGATGAATCGATGATGTGGGCATCTGCCGCCGGGGCCAGCGGGGCGATCGCACGGTTCATGTCGCGCTCGTCACGGGCCTGCAAATCGGCAAGCAGGTCTTTAATATTAGCAGAAAACCCCTTGCCAATCAATTGCTTATAGCGGCGTTCCGCCCGCGCCTGCGCACTGGCCGTCAGGAAAATCTTCAGCTGCGCGTTCGGGAAGATCACCGTGCCCATGTCGCGCCCGTCCGCCACCAGGCCCGGGGCCTTGCGGAACGCCAGCTGCAGGGCGAACAGCGCCTGGCGCACGGTCGGCAGCGCGGCGATCTTCGATGCCATGTTGCCAACTTCCTCGGCGCGTATCGCATGCGCCACATTTTCGTGGCCGAGCAGGATTTCGGAGCCGGTAAACGTCACCTGCAGGTGCTCGGCCAGCTTGGCGATGCCGTGCTCGTCCTCGATCGCGACTTCGCGCCGCAACGCCTGCAGCGCGGTCAGGCGGTACAGCGAACCGGAATCGAGGATGTGGAAGCCCAGGCGCTCGGCGACCAGGTGCGCGACCGTGCCCTTGCCGGAAGCGGTGGGACCATCGATCGTGATGACCGGGATGTGGGAATTAGGCATATTGTTTTTCTTTCAATTCATCTAGCTAGCCGGGGACTGTCCCGGCGGGACTGTCCCCTGCTTTTGGTTCGCTGGTGGTACTGCCGGCTAAAGAGCCGGGGACGGTCCCCTGTGGGGACAGTCCCCGCTAAACCGCAATGCTAGCAAACGCGGCGAAATAGTCGGGAAAAGTCTTCGCCACGCAGGCCGGGTCATTGATCCGCTGCGGCGCCCCGGCGCGCAGCGCACCGTCGAGCGTGGCGAGCGAGAAGCACATCGCCATGCGGTGGTCGTCATAGGTATCGATGGCGGCGCTCTGGATGCGCTCCGGCGGCGTCACGCGCAGGTAGTCGGCGCCCTCCTCCACCGTCGCGCCCAGCTTGCGCACCTCGGTCGCCATCGCGGCGATGCGGTCGGTCTCCTTCACGCGCCAGCTGGCGATATTGCGCAGCGTGGTGGTGCCGTCCGCGTACAGCGCCGCCACCGCGATCGTCATCGCCGCATCGGGGATGTGGTTGAAGTCCATGTCGATGGCCTTCAGCGGGCCGTTCGACCGCGCCTCGATCCAGTCGTCGCCGCGCGTGATCGACGCGCCCATGGCCTCCAGTGCTTCTGCGAAGCGCACGTCACCCTGGATCGACTCGCTGCCCACGCCCTGCACCCGCACCGGGCCGCCCGCGATCGCGCCCGCGGCCAGGAAGTAGGACGCGCTCGATGCGTCTCCCTCGACATGGATGGCGCCGGGAGACGTGTAGTGCGCGCCTTTGAGCACCGTGAACGACTGCCAGCCTTCCTGCGCGACCGACACGCCGAAGCGGCGCATCAGGTTCAGCGTGATTTCGATGTACGGCTTGGAGATCAGTTCGCCGACGACCACGATGCGCACGTCGCGCTCCGCCGCCATCAGCGGCGCCGCCATCAGCAGCGCGGTGAGGAACTGGCTCGACACGTTGCCGCGCACTTCGATCGGCGCATCGGCGAACTGGCCGCGCCTGATGTGCAGCGGCGGGTAGCCCGGAGTGCCGGTGTATTCGATGTTGGCGCCGATGGCGTTGAGCGCGTCGACCAGGTCGCCGATCGGGCGCTCGTGCATGCGCGGCACGCCATGCAGCGTGTAGTCGCCGCCGATCACGGCCAGCGCCGCGGTCAGCGGACGGATCGCGGTGCCGGCGTTGCCCATGAAAAGGTCGGCCGACGCGTTCGGCAGCGTGCCGCCCGCGCCGTGGACCAGGTGCGTACGCTCGTCCACGCGTTCCCAGCCGATGCCGAGCGAGCGCAAGGCTTCGAGCATCACCTGCGTGTCGTCGGATGCCAGCAGGTCGAGGATCGAGGTGCTGCCACGCGACAGCGCGGCCAGCAGCAAGGTGCGGTTGGAGATCGACTTGGAACCTGGCAGCCGCACGACTCCCTGGACCCGGTGGACTGGAGCGAGGTCGATGTGGTGCGGGCGTTCGGTCATGGTGTTCTTTTCGGTGTTGGGGACTGTCCCCGGAGGGGACTGTCCCCCGGTGTTTGGGAGCTATCTGAACGCGCCAACACCGGGGGACGGTCCCCTGCGGGGACAGTCCCCTCGATCGTGGCGATCCAACGTTCGCGGGCGTCGCGTGCATTCGTGTACACAGCTTCCAGGCCGGCAGCATCCTGCGCCGCGAGCATGCCGCGAATGCTGGTCAATTGTGCCAGATACGCATCGAGCTCGCTGAGCAGCGCTTGGCGGTTGGCCATCGAAATATCGCGCCACATCTCCGGCGACGATCCCGCGATGCGCGTGAAGTCGCGAAAGCCGCTGGCCGCGTACTGGAACAACTGGCTTGCGTGCGGCTTGTTGGCAATGTCGTCCACCAGCGCGTACGCCAGCAGGTGCGGCAGGTGGCTCACGGCGGCAAACACCCTGTCGTGTTCCTCCGCGCCCAGCTTGTGGATCACGGCGCCGCAAGCGGCCCATGCATTCGCCACCCGCTCTACATCAGCCTGCGAGTTCTCCGGCAGCGGCGTCAGCACCGCCTTCTTGCCGACGTAGAGATCGGCGAGCGCTGCGTCCGGCCCGTTGGTCTCGCGCCCGGCTATCGGATGACCGGGAACGAACTGGCCAATGCGCGCGCCCAGCACGGAAAACGCCGCGGCGACGACGTCGGACTTGGTGCTGCCCGCATCGGTGACAACGGTGCCATCCTCGAGAAACGGCAGCAGCGAGCCCAGAATCCCAGCAGTCTGCGCGACCGGCGCCGCAATCAGCACCAGGTCCGCGCCACGCATCGCCTCTTCCACCGACACCGCTACCTGGTCGACGATACCCAGCTCCAGCGCGCGCGCCGTCGCCTCCGGGTGCCGCCCTACCCCGACGATCGTCCCGGCCGCATTGGCCGCCTTCAGCGCGAGCGCGAACGATCCGCCGATCAGGCCAACGCCGAAGATGACAACCTTGCCCGGCACGTCAGGCCAGCGCCTTCCTGAGCGCCTCGATGAAGCGCTCGTTCTCGTGCGGCAGGCCGATCGAGACGCGCAGCCACTGCGGCAGCCCGTAGTTGCCGACCGGGCGCACGATCACGCCCTGCTTGAGCAGCGCCAGGTTGACGCGCGCGCCGGCCTGGTCGTCGTCGCCGACCCGCACCAGCACGAAGTTGCCGTAGGACGGAACGTATTCCAGCCCCAGTTCCTCGAACGCCTGAACGAAGCGCTTGTAGCCTTCGGCATTGTTCTTCGCGCTCTTCTCCAGGAACTCCTTGTCGTTCAGCGCGGCGATGGCCGCAGCCTGCGCGAGCGAGTTGACGTTGAATGGCTGGCGCACGCGGTTCATCAGGTCGGTCGCCGCAGGCTGCGCGATAGCGAAGCCTACGCGCAGGCCGGCCAGCCCGTAGGCCTTGGACATCGTGCGCGACACGATCAGGTTCGGATACTTGCGCACCCACGCGGTGGACTCGTACTGGTCGTCCGCGCCGAGGAACTCGTTATACGCCTCGTCCAGCACCACGATCACGTGCGCCGGAACTTTTTCCAGGAACGCTTCGATCTGCGCGGCGCTGAGGAAGGTACCGGTCGGGTTGTTCGGATTGGCGATGAAAACCAGGCGCGTGTCCGGTTCGATGGCGGCGGCCATGGCGCCCAGGTCGTGGCCGTAATCGACCGCCGGCACCACGATCGCGCGCGCGCCCAGGCCTTGCGTGGCCAGTGCGTACACCGCGAACGAATACTGCGCGTAGACGATCGACTCGCCCTTCTGCACGAAGGCCTTGGCAGCGATCTCCAGGATGTCGTTGCTGCCGTTACCCAGCGTGATCCAGTCGGTCGGTACGTCGAAACGGGCGGACAGCGCCTGCTTCAGGTCAAATGCGTTCGCGTCCGGATAACGGCCCAGGTCCGCGGCCGCTTTCGCCATCGCGCGCTGGCTCGATTCCGGCACGCCGAACGGATTCTCGTTCGACGCCAGCTTGACGATGTCGGCTTCGTTGAGCCCGAATTCGCGGGCGACTTCGGAGATCGGTTTGCCTGCCTGGTAAGGAGCGAGCGCCCGGACGTATTCCGGACCGTAGTTGTGCGACATGGAGTGTTCCTTGAAAGTTGGGATCAGAGGCTGACGGGATACGAGCCGAGCACCTTGAAGAACGGGGCTTCGGCCTGCAGTTCCGCCAGCGCGGCGGCGACCGCCGCTTGCTGGCGGTGGCCTTCTAGATCGATATAGAAATAGTATTCCCAGGTCCCCACCCGCGCCGGGCGCGACTCGAAGCGCGTCATCGACACGCCGCGGCGCGCCAGCGGTTCAAGCAGGTGGTACATGGCGCCGGCCTTGTTGGGCGCGGCCAGCACCAGCGAGGTCTGGTCGTGGCCGGAGGGGGTGGTCTGCAACGTGCCGATGATGGCGAAGCGGGTGCGGTTGTGCGGATCGTCCTGGATGTGCGCCTGCACCACGCCGAGCTGGTACTGCTCGCCCGCCATCTCGCTGGCGATCGCGGCGACGGTCGGGTCCTTGCTGGCCATGATCGCGGCTTCCGCGTTGGAGGCGACCGCGCGCCGCTCGATGCCTGGGAAGTGCAGGTTCAGCCAGGCCTGGCACTGCGCCAGCGCCTGCGAGTGGGCGCAGATCGCGGTCACGCCGTCCATGCTGCCGCTCTTGGTCATCAGGCTGTGGTGCACGGCGATCGAGACTTCGCCGCTGATGGTCGTGGTGGTCGTGAGCATCAGGTCGAGCGTGCGGTTGATCGCGCCTTCCGACGAATTCTCGACCGGGACCACGCCGAAGTCGGCGGTGCCGGCTTCGGTGGCGCGGAATACCTCGTCGATCGACACGCACGGCAGCGTTTCAATGGCGTGGCCGAACTGCTGGTACACGGCCTGCTCGCTGAAGGTGCCCGACGGGCCAAGATAGGCGACGGTCACGCGCTTTTCCAGCGCGCGGCAGGCCGACATGATCTCGCGGAAGATGGTCTGGACTTCGGTCGCGCCGAGCGGGCCCGGATTGCGGTCGGCCACGCTGCGCAGGACCTGCGCCTCGCGCTCGGGCCGGAACACCGGGGCGTGTGTTTCGGCCTTCACGTGGCCGACTTCCTGGGCCAGCTGGGCACGGCGGCCCAGCAGCTCGAGTATCTGCGTATCGATTGCGTCGATTTGTTCGCGCAGCGGCTTCAGTTTGTCGTTCATATGTCTTCTTACACCACTAGCCCCTAAGACCGTCATCCCCGCGTACGCGGGGACCCATGCTGAATTACCGAAGTCGCATACTCAACCTATCGTCAGGCCCAGTATGGGTCCCCGCGTTCGCGGGGATGACAGGTTCAGCGGCCGGCGAATTCGTTCAGGTAGTCGACCAGCGCGCGTACGCCCTCGACCGGCATCGCGTTGTACAGCGACGCCCGCATGCCGCCGACAGACTTGTGGCCCTTCAGCTGCAGCAGCCCGCGCTGTTTGGCGCCGGCCAGGAA
>DASTVB010000191.1:0-14145 GCA_035759315.1 Telluria sp.
GCTCAACATCATCGAGGAATTCCAGCGCATTGGCGTCGACCCGGCCGAATCGTCGCTCAAGATCGGCATCTTCGGTGCGGAGCCGTGGACCGATGGCATGCGCGCGGAGATCGAACGGCGTGCCGGCATCGACGCAATCGATATCTACGGCCTGTCCGAAGTGATGGGTCCCGGCGTAGCCTGCGAGTGCATCGAATCCAAGGACGGCCCGGTGATCTGGGAAGACCATTTCTATCCCGAGATCGTCGACCCTGAAACCGGAGAAGTGCTGCCCGACGGCGAAGAGGGCGAACTGGTGTTCACGTCGCTGTCCAAGGAAGCGCTGCCCGTGATCCGCTACCGCACCCGCGACCTCACGCGCCTGCTGCCGCCGACCTCGCGCGCCATGCGCCGCATGGGCAAGATCAACGGGCGCTCGGACGACATGCTGATCATCCGCGGCGTGAACGTGTTCCCGAGCCAGATCGAAGAACTGGTATTGAAAATGCCGAGCCTCGCGCCGCACTACCAGCTGGTGCTCACGCGCGACGGCCACATGGACAAGCTGGAGGTGGTCGCCGAAGCACGGCCAGGCGTGGACGCATCCCGCCACGAACAGCTCGGGCGCGAGCTCGAACACAACATCAAAACATTCGTCGGCGTGAGCTGCAAGGTGACCCTTGCGTGCGCCGGCGGCATCGAACGCACGCTGACCGGCAAGGCGCGGCGCGTGATCGACAAGCGCCCGAAACAATAAGGAGCCTGAATTGAGCATCAACGACGCATATATCTGTGACGCAGTCCGCACCCCATTCGGCCGCTTCGGCGGCGCGCTGGCGCACGTGAGGGCCGACGACCTGGCTGCCGTGCCGATCGCCGCGCTGATCGCCCGCAATCCCGGCGTGGACTGGACGCAGCTGGACGACGTGTACTACGGTTGCGCCAACCAGGCCGGCGAGGACAACCGCAACGTCGCGCGCATGGCCGCGCTGCTGGCCGGGCTGCCGGTCGAAGTGCCTGGCATGACCATCAATCGCCTGTGCGCGTCCAGCCTCGACGCCATCGGCACCGCCGCGCGCGCCATCAAGGCCGGTGAGGCGCACCTGATGATCGCCGGCGGCGTCGAGAGCATGACCCGCGCGCCGTTCGTGATGGCCAAGGCCGACACCGCGTTTTCGCGCAGCGCGAAAATCGAAGACACCACCATCGGCTGGCGCTTCGTCAACCCGCTGATGAAAGCGAAGTACGGCATCGACTCGATGCCCGAGACCGCCGAGAACGTGGCGAAGGAATTCGGCGTCGCGCGCGCCGACCAGGACGCGTTCGCGATCCGCAGCCAGCAGCGCTGGGCCAAGGCGAACGCCGAAGGCTTCTTCAGGGAGGAGATCGTGCCGGTCACGATCCCCCAGAAGAAGGGCGACCCGAAAGTCGTGGACACCGACGAGCATCCCCGTCCGGACACCACCATCGAAGCACTGCAGAAGCTGAAGGGCGTGGTGTCGCCAGACGGCAGCGTCACCGCCGGTAACTCCTCCGGCGTGAACGACGGCGCCTGCGCGATCCTGATCGCCTCCGCCGCCGCCATCGACAAACACGGCCTCAAGGCGCGCGCGCGCATCGTCGGCATGGCGACCGCCGGCCTGGCGCCGCGCATTATGGGCTTCGGTCCCGCGCCCGCCGTGAAGAAGGTGCTGGCGCAGGCCGGCCTGACGATGGACCAGATGGACGTGATCGAACTGAACGAAGCGTTCGCCGCGCAGGGCCTCGCCGTCACGCGCGACCTCGGACTGGCGGACGACGACGCACGGGTCAACCCGAACGGCGGCGCCATCGCCATCGGCCACCCGCTGGGCGCATCCGGCGCGCGGCTGGTGATGACCGCCGTGAACCAGCTGCACCGCACCGGCGGGCGCTATGCGCTGTGCACCATGTGCATCGGCGTCGGACAGGGAGCGGCACTCGTGATCGAGCGCGTGTAATGGTCAGGGTCTACGAGATCAACGGCATCCGGCCGGTGGTGCATCCCACCGCCTACGTGCATCCGAGCGCGGTGCTGATCGGCGACGTGATCGTCGGCCCGCGCTGCTATATCGGTCCGTGTGCGTCGCTACGCGGCGACTTCGGCCGGCTGGTGCTGGAAGAGGGCGCCAACGTGCAGGACACGTGCGTGATGCATGGCTTCGCGGGCGAAGAGACGGTCATCGAAGTGGACGGCCATATCGGCCACGGCGCCGTGCTGCACGGCTGCCGCATCGGCCGCAACGCGATGGTCGGCATGAACGCGGTCGTGATGGACAAGGCCGTCGTGGGCGCCGACAGCATCGTCGCCGCCATGAGCTTCGTGAAGGCCGGCATGGTGATCCCGCCACGCTCCATGGTGATGGGCACGCCGGCGCGCGTGATGCGCGAACTGCGCGACGAAGAAATCGCGTGGAAGAGCTTCGGCACGCGCCAGTACCACGAGCTGGCCGAGCGCTCGCTCGCCACCATGCGCGAAGTGGACGCCTTCAGCGAGCCTGAACCGGGCCGCAGGCAGATGGAATTCGGACTCGAACACGGACACAAACAGACTAACCTGAACGGAGACAAGGAATGACCGCAACCCTGCAAAGCCTGATCGGCGGGCGCTGGATCGGCAAGGAGGCGCATGCGCCCCTGCACAGCGCAATCAACAGCAAGCTGATCTACCACACCCACGCCGAGCAGATCGACTTCGACGAAGCGGTCACCTACGCGCGCAAGACCGGCGTGCCGGCGCTGATGAAGCTCGACTTCCAGGTGCGCGCGCAGCGCCTCAAGGCGCTGGCGCTGTACCTGATGGACCGCAAGGAAGAGCTGTACAAGATTTCGCACCTGACCGGCGCCACGCGCCCGGACAGCTGGGTCGACGTCGAGGGCGGCATCGGCACCCTGTTCGCGTACGCCAGCATGGGCAGCCGCGAGCTGCCGTCGTCGAACGTGCTGCACGAAGGCCCGGCGCTCGCGCTGGGCAAGCGTGGCGGCTTCGCCGGCACCCACATCCTGGTGCCGCGCGGCGGCCTGGCGGTGCACATCAACGCCTTCAACTTCCCGATCTGGGGCCTGCTCGAAAAATTCGCGCCGAGCTTCCTGGCCGCGATGCCGTGCATCGGCAAGCCTGCGACCGCGACCAGCTACCTGACCGAAGCCGTGGTCCGCATGATCCACGAATCGGGCATCCTGCCGGAGGGCAGCCTGCAGCTGGTGATCGGCAGCACCGGCGACCTGCTGGACCGCCTAGGCGGCCATGACGTGGTCACCTTCACCGGATCCGCCGACACCGCGGCCAAGCTGCGCGCCAACAAGAACCTGATTGCCCAATCGGTCCCGTTCACCGCCGAAGCGGACTCGCTGAACTGCGCGATCCTGGCGCCGGACGTCACCCCGGACGACGCCGAGTTCGACCTGTTCGTCAAAGAAGTGGCGCGCGAAATGACCGGCAAGGCCGGCCAGAAGTGCACCGCGATCCGCCGCATCATCGTCCCGCGCCAGCATGTGGACGCGGTGGCCGAGCGGCTGCGCGCGCGCCTGTCGAAAGTGGTGGTGGGCGACCCGTCGGTCGAAGGCGTGCGCATGGGCGCGCTGGCTTCGATGGACCAGGTGCGCGACGTCACCGAACGCGTCGAAATGCTAGCGAAGGGCAACGAGATTGTGTTCGGCGCCAGGGACGGCTTCAAGCCGCTGGGCGAGGGCGTGCACGGCGGCGCCTTCTTCTCGCCGACGCTGATCCTGTGCCGCGACCCGCTGAACAACGACGCCGTGCACGACATCGAAGCGTTCGGCCCGGTCAGCACCATGATGACCTACGACGGCATCGACGAAGCGCTGGAACTGGCCGCGCGCGGCAAGGGCAGCCTGGTCTCCACGCTGGTGACGAAAGAGCCTGCGATCGCCGCCTACGCGGTGCCAGTCGCTGCCGCATCGCACGGCCGCGTGCACATCCTCGACGCCGAGAGCTCGGTCGACTCCACCGGACACGGCTCGCCGCTGCCGCAGCTGAAGCACGGCGGCCCTGGCCGCGCGGGCGGCGGCGAAGAACTGGGCGGCATCCGCGCCGTGCGCCACTTCCTGCAGCGCGCCGCGGTCCAGGGATCGCCGACGATGCTGGCGGCGGTGACGGGCGAATACGTCCGCGGCGCCAAGGTCCAGGAATCCGAAGTGCACCCGTTCCGCAAGTACTTCGAAGACCTGAAGATGGGCGACTCGCTGCTCACGCACCGGCGCACCGTCAGCGAAGCGGACATCGTCAACTTCGGCGGCATCTCGGGCGACTTCTTCTACATGCACTTCGACGAGATCGCTGCGAAGGATTCGCAGTTCGGTAAGCGCATCGCGCACGGCTACTTCGTGCTGTCCGCCGCCGCCGGCCTGTTCGTCTCGCCGGCGCCGGGCCCGGTGCTGGCCAACTACGGCCTCGACAACCTGCGCTTCGTCGCGCCTGTGGCGATCGGCGACACCATCCGCGCGCGCCTGACCTGCAAGCGCAAAGTGGACCGCAACCGCACCGACGACCGCGGCGTGGGCCAGGGCGTCGTCGCCTGGGACGTGCAGGTCACGAACCAGAACGACGAACTGGTGGCCAGCTACGACATCCTGACGCTGGTGCAGAAGCGCACCTGACACCCGGGTGCCCGTGCCGGGATCGATGTCGCTAGCGCGCGTACATCGACCCTGGCCCGGGCGCCTGGTACGCCGGAGCGGAGCCCTGCGCCCCCGCCGGAGCGAGCGAAATGATGGGGCGCTGGTCGTGTCGCCTTTCGTAGATCGTCGCAGCCATGTCCGCATTGAGCGGCGCCCCGTACATTCCGGTTCCATTCACCGTCAGTCCGCAAATCGACGCCTCCACGGCGCTTTGCGCGGCGCTCAGGCCCACCACCCTGCCGACCAGGTCATCCCAGTTGGCGAAACGCCGCTTGGTACGCTCCGCGACAATCTGCGCGGCGACCGTCGAATCCAGGCTGATGACCTCCGCGAGATCCTGTTCCGATCCCGTATTCACGTCGACCGGACGCAGTACCATGCGCGGGCGGGTGGCCTCCTTCAGGGCCGCGTCCTCGGCTTCCTTCCGGTCGCGTTCTTCGGCCATTCGCGCACTCGACGCCGCGAACTCCGCCTTCGCTTGTGCGATTGCCTCCGGCGTGTTGGCTGCCGCGTATTCGGCACGTGCCTTTTCGACAGCGAGGTAGTCCGCCTTATCAATGCGGTCGAAAATCGTGTTGACGAAGTAGCCGTCCTCCTGCGCCTTGTAGCGCTTGGCGATGGTGCCAAGTGGCGGGCCGTGGCAGGCCGCCTGGTACTCAGGCGACCGGTCCGCCTCGCCGCCGGAGGGCGCCGTGACCTTCATCAGCAGGACCAGCGCGCCACAGAAGCAGGCCACGAACCAGGGACTCGTAAAGCGATTGGACATAGCCTACTTTCGAAATGCCAGATTGAGAAAAATCAAACCGGGGGTCAGGCACCAAGGGGGAGGCGGTGCCTGACACCGGTTGATGCAGGTCAAATGTGCGTGAATCGGACGGGTGAATGCGTCATTGGCTGTAGTCGGGCGGGGCGTCGATCTGCAGTTCGATCTGCTCTTTCATGTCGACCTTTTCGCTTACCGTGACGACCTCGGGGAAGGCGATAATCAGGGCGACCATCGCCAGCTGGATCAGGACGAAGGGGATCGCGCCCCAGTAGATGTCGGAGGTCTTCACTTCTTTCGGGGCGACCGAGCGCAGGTAGAACAAAGCGAAGCCGAACGGCGGGTGCATGAACGAGGTCTGCATGTTCACGCCCAGCAGCACGCCGAACCAGATCAGGTCGATCCCCAGCTTCTCCGCCACCGGTGCCAGCAAAGGCACCAGGATGAAGGCGAGCTCGAAGAAGTCGAGGAAGAACGCCAGCACGAAGATCAGGATGTTCACGACGATCAGGAAGCCCAGCACGCCGCCCGGCAGGTCGGCCAGCAGGCTTTCCACCCACAGGTCGCCGTTGATGCCGCGGAAGACCAGCGCGAATACGGTCGATCCGATCAGGATGAACATGACGAAGCACGACAGCCGCGTGGTCGAGCTCATCGCCTGCTTCATCAGCGGGAAGGACAAGCGCCGGTTCGCGGCCGCCAGCAGCACGGCGCCTAGTGCGCCCATGCCGCCGCCCTCGGTCGGCGTTGCGATGCCGACGAAAATCGTTCCTAGCACCAGGAAGATCAATGCGAGCGGCGGGATCAGGACGAATACCACGCGCTCGGCCAGTTTCGACAGCAGCCCCAGTTTGAACGAGCGGTTCGCGAGCGCGAACAGGAAGGCGGCGCCGACGCCGACCACGGCACCGTAGATTCCCGCTTCGTCTGCGCCTGTGCCGGGATTGCGGCCCGACCACCACCACGTGAACCCATACGCCACGGCGACGCCGAAGGCCACCACCGCGGCCAGCGAGCCGACGCCGCTGCTGCCGTCAGGCTGGCGCAGGTTGCGCGCTTCCGGCGGCAGCGCCGGCATGGCGTTAGGGCGGATCATCGTGACTGCGAACACGTACAGGGCGTACATCAGCGTGAGCAGCAGGCCAGGGATGAAGGCGGCGCGGTACATGTCGCCCACCGAGCGCCCCAGCTGGTCGGCCATCACGATCAGCACCAGCGACGGCGGGATGATCTGCGCCAGCGTGCCGGATGCAGCGATCACGCCGCTGGCGATGCGCTTGTCGTAGCCGTAGCGCAGCATCACGGGCAGCGAGATCAGGCCCATCGAAATTACCGATGCGGCCACCACCCCGGTGGTGGCCGCCAGCAGCGCGCCGACGAAGATCACGGCATACGCGACGCCACCGCGGATCGGCCCGAACAGCTGGCCGATGGTGTCGAGCAGGTCTTCCGCCATTCCCGAGCGTTCAAGCACCAGGCCCATGAAGGTGAAGAAGGGGATCGCAAGCAGCGTGTCGTTCCCCATGATGCCGAAGATGCGGTTGGGGAGCGCCTGCAGCAGCTCCGGCTGCAGCAGCCCGAGTTCGATGCCGATGAAGCCGAACAGCAGGCCATTCGCTGCCAGCGCAAACGCGACGGGGAAGCCGGACAGCAGGAATACAACCAGCACGCCGAACATGATCGGCGCGAGGTTCGCGATGAGGAATGCTTCCATGTGCACCCCCTCAGGCAGCCGCGCCGGAGGCGGGCGGCGTGGAGGGAGGCTTGCCGAAGGCGTCCGCATCGATCCGTCCGGCGAGGAAGGCGATGCGCTTGATGATTTCGGAGATCCCTTGCAGGATCAGCAGCGCGAAGCCGGCCGGGATCAGCATCTTGGCCGGCCACTGCGGCAGGCCGCCGGCATTCATCGACATCTCGCCGGTCTGCCACGCCAGCAGTGCGTACGGAACCGCGTACCACATGATGATCGCGCACACGGGCAGCAGGAAGAAGATGAAGCCGAACAGGTCCATCACCGCCTGCGCGCGCTTCGAGTAGCGCGCGGCGATGACGTCGATGCGCACGTGTTCGTCGCGTTTCAGCGTGTGGGGAGCGGCCAGCAGGAACATGGCCGAGAACAGGTACCACTGGATTTCGAGCCAGGCGTTGGAACTCATGTTCAGGCCATAGCGCAGCAGCGCATTGACCGCGCAGATGACGACTGCCGCCACCAGCGCCCAACTCACGACATCAGCTACCTTTTCATTGAAGCTGTCAATGAACCTTGCGACCGACACGAACATCAGGCTTGTCTCCCCACTGTGTGGCAGGTCACGGGTGTGCCTGCCTTTTGGGAAGCTATTGTGCCAGTGTTAACCGTATGTCAGCAATGAGCGGATGACGTCATCCCCGCGAAGGCGGGGACCCATTCTGAGTGTGCTGAAGTGTTCCCGTGATCCGGGAACACCGGGGGACAGTCCCCGTGCGGGGACAGTCCCCTTCGCTTCGCTTACTGGTTGAGGTGTTCGCGCACGCGCGCGATCGCGGCGCGGACCTGGTTGGGCGCGGTGCCGCCGATGTGGTCACGGGCAGCGACCGAGCCTTCCAGCGTCAGCACCGCGTACACGTCCTGGCCAATCAGCGGCGAGAAGGCCTGCAGCTGCGCCAGCGGCATGTCCGCCAGGTCGTAGCCCGCCTGGTCGCAGGCGCGCACCGCATGCGCGACCGCTTCGTGCGCGTCCCGGAACGGCAGGCCCTTCTTGACCAGGTAGTCGGCCAGGTCGGTGGCGGTGGCGTAGCCCTGCAGCGCGGCCGCGCGCATCGCTTCCGGCTTGACCGTGATCCCAGTCGCCATGTCGGCGAAGATGCGCAGCGTATCGGTGACCGTATCCACGGTGTCGAACAGCGGCTCCTTGTCTTCCTGGTTGTCCTTGTTGTAGGCCAGCGGCTGGCCTTTCATCAGGGTCAGCAGCGCGACCAGGTGGCCGTACACGCGCCCGGTCTTGCCGCGCGCGAGTTCCGGCACGTCCGGGTTTTTCTTCTGCGGCATGATCGACGAGCCGGTGCAGAAGCGGTCCGCGATGTCGATGAAGCCGACCCGTGGACTCATCCAGATGATCAGTTCTTCCGACATGCGCGAGACGTGCATCATGATCAGCGAAGCGGCGGCGCAGAATTCGATCGCGAAGTCGCGGTCGGACACCGCGTCCAGCGAGTTGTGGCACACGTCCTCGAAACCGAGCAGGTGCGCGACGCGCGCGCGGTCGATCGGGAAGGTGGTGCCGGCCAGCGCGGCGGCGCCCAGCGGCAGGCGGTTGACGCGGCGGCGTGCGTCGATCAGGCGCTCGGCGTCGCGCCCGAACATCTCGACATACGCCAGCATGTGGTGGCCGAACGTGATCGGCTGCGCCACCTGCATGTGCGTGAAGCCCGGCAGGATCACGTCCGCGTGCTTCTCGGCCAGGTCCAGCAGCGCGCCGCGCAGGTCGCGAATCAAGCCGAGGATGTCGTCGATCGCCGCGCGCATGTACAGGCGGATGTCGGTTGCCACCTGGTCGTTGCGCGAGCGGCCCGTGTGCAGGCGCTTGCCGGCGTCGCCCACCAGTTCGGTCAGGCGCTTCTCGATGTTGAGGTGGACGTCTTCCAGGTCGAGCAGCCACTCGAAGGTGCCCGCTTCGATCTCGGACAGGATCTGCGCCATGCCGCGCTCGATGTCGGCGTGGTCGGCGGCACTCAGGATGCCTTGCGCGTGCAGCATGCCCGCGTGCGCGAGCGAGCCCTGGATGTCGAACGGCGCCAGGCGCTTGTCGAAGTTGACGGAAGCGGTGTAGCGCTTGACGAGGTCGGAAACGGGCTCGGAAAAGCGCGCGGACCAGGCCTCGCCCTTTTTGGAAAATTGGTCGGTCATGTTGTCGGTGCTCGGGATGGGATCCCACGATTATACGGCGCAGGTGACAGCGCCCCCGAAATGCGCGACTATTCCGTCCTAGAAATTTCCTGCCGGACTGAGCCGGCGATGAACAACCACATCGAGGAGACTATATATATGCATACGATCACCCGTTTCTCCGCGGCCGCGACCCTCGCCGTCGCCGCACTGTCGGCCAGCGCCGCCGACACCGCGCCCGCAGCCGCCCCGGCCACGCCTTCGTACACCGCCCGCAGCGCCGACGTCGAATCGGTGGATGGCATCGTCGCCGCGCTGTACGACGTGATCTCCGGGCCGCCGGGCCAGGCGCGCGACTGGGACCGCATGCATTCGCTCTTCATGCCGCAGGGCCGCATGATGGTGGTGTCACCGCAGAAGGACGGCAGCTTCAAGCCAGGGCTCATGGCGGTGGAAGATTACATCGCCCGCAACGGCAAGCGCCTGGTCGCGGACGGCTTCTTCGAGACCGAGAAGGCTCGCACTACCGAGTCCTTCGGCCAGCTGACCCACGTGTTCAGCACCTATGAGGCGCGCCTGGGTTCGCCCGCAGCGGCGCCATTTGCACGCGGCATCAACAGCATCCAGCTCTACCACGACGGCAAGCGCTGGTGGATTGCCAGCGTGGTATGGCGTTCGGAAGACGATAAGCTGAAACTACCCGAAAGGTACCTGCAGACCCGCTGATTTTCTGTAGAATAGGTTAATCCGATAACCGCCAGGCGCATGACCATGTCCGAGTTTGTGATCAGCACCGACAAGTCGGAACTCGATGTTCCGATGATCTATCAGTACCTCAGCGAGCAGTCGACGTGGGCTGTGGGCATACCGCGCCGCGTGGTGGACCGGGCCATCGAGAATTCGATGTGCTTCGGCGGCTTCGTGGATGGGAGGCAGGTCGCATTCGCCCGTGTGGTCACGGACTATGCGACCTTCGCCAACCTGGTCGATGTGTTCGTGCTGCCGCAGTACCGCGGGCGCGGCTACTGCGTCGAACTGATGAGGCACATCATGGAGCACCCGTCGCTGCAGGGCCTGCGCCGCTTCATGCTTGCGACCAGCAACGCCCACGGACTGTACGAGAAGTTCGGCTTCACGCCGCTGACGGCGCCGGAGACGATCATGGAACGCTACCAGCCCAACATCTACATCTCGTAGCGTTCAGGAGCTGAGCAGCTTGCCCGACCGGTAGGCGGTGGCGCCCGCCAGTTTGCCGACCGCCATGCCGCGCTGCACGTGGCGGTGCGCGGTGCGCGCAAAAAATACCCCCGGCCGCTTGGCCAGCAACTGCGTGGTCCGGCCGCTGACCGGCTCCACCAGGTCGGCGATCGCTTCGCCTGCCTCGATCTTGTCCCCCAGGTTCTTCAGGAATACCAGCACGCCGGAATGCGGTGCGTTGACCGGTTCCACGCCTTCGAGCGGGGTGGCCGCGCAAAGTGGCTCTGGAATCGGTTCCAGCGGGATATCGAGCACGCCCTCGTGCCCGAGGTACTGCAGCAGGCCGTGCGCATCCTGTTGCGCGTATTCGTAGTTGACGTCCATTTCGCCGCGCAACTCCACCGTGGTCGACACGCAGGCCGGCGGAATCGGGAAGGCCGCTCCGAAGTGCGCCGGCAGGTCCCACCACAGGCGGCTGCAGGCCTCGTCGAACGGTTCCTCGCCCGCTTCCAGTGCCAGCAGCACCGCATGCGCACCCATGATCGCCGCCAGCGGCTTGACCGCCTGCTGCAGCGGCGTGCCCGCGTAGATGTGGATCACCGCCTCGTTATCGCAGTGCAGGTCGAGCACGTAGTCGGCGTCGATCGCCAGCCGCAGCAGGGTCTTCTTGAGCGTCTCGGCGTTGGTGCCGGGTGTCCAGTTGTCCACCGATTCGCGCGCATGCTCGCGGATCAGCGCCACGTTGGCCGCGGCATCGTCGGTGGTCAGCTTGCCGGCCAGCGAAACCTTGAGGTCGTCCGCCACGTGCTTGTAGGCGCGGTTGAAGTTCACGCCGGTCGCCAGGTCGAAGCGGCCGAACGGCGCGCCATGGATCGCCTGCGACAGCCCGATCGGGTTCGCTGCCGGCACCAGCACCACCTCGCCGCGCACGCGCCCCTCGCGCTCCAGCACTTCCAGCTCGCGCCGCAGGAACTGCGCGACCAGCATGCCGGGGATTTCGTCGGCGTGCAGCGCGGCCTGGATGTACACCTTCTTGCCGCTGCCTGGCTGGCCGAAGTGGAACGACGTCAGCTGGAACGAGGCGCTGCTGTCCTCGGTCGAAATCGCGTGCTTTTGTACTTGCATGGTGCGTGTGGATGGTCTTGGTGAGGGCTGACAGTTTCGCATAATTCCCTTCGGGGCAGCGTTACGGCTGGACAGGATCGCCGTCATCCCGGCGAAGGCCGGGATCCATACCGAGCGTCCATGGCCAGCGTCATCGTGACGCCGCAGGCGCATGGGTCCCAGCCCGCGCTGTGACGACGGGGGCAATTCACGCAGGGTCGGCTGCCGGGATTACAATTGCCGCTTTCATCCTCAGGAGGCGACATGCGTTTTTCCACCGTCCTTTGCGCCGCGGCGCTGGCGATGCCCGCAGCGGCCATGGCCCAGGCCCAGCCGGGCACCTTGCGCGTCGATTACGTCCATAGCGGTAATGCGGACGCCGAGCACTACGCGCTCGAACGCGTGCTGGTCGAACCGCTGCCATGGGCAGGCTCGCTGTCGCAGGCGATCGATACGACCGACCGCGGCGTCAACAAGGTGGAAGTGGTGGACGCCAAGACCGGCAAGCTGCTGTACTCGCGCGGCTTCTCGACCATCTTCGGCGAATGGCGCACCACCGAGGAAGCGGGCAAGCTCGATCGCGCGTTTTCGGAATCGGTGCGCTTCCCGCAGTTCGAGCAGCCGGTGAAGGTGCGCATCCTCAAGCGCGGCAAGGACAACGCGTTCAAGCAGGTTTGGACTGTGGACGTCGACCCGGCCGCGCAGGATGTGGTGCGCAGGCAGCCGGAGGCGCCGGCAAAGCCGATCCCGATCCGCGTCTCCGGCCCGTCGCCGTCCAAGGTCGACCTGCTGGTGCTTGGCGATGGCTATACCGCCGCCGACATGAAGAAGTTCGAAGCCGACGCGAAGCGCCTGGCCGATTACCTGTTCACGGTTTCGCCGTTCAAGGAACGCGCCGGCGACTTCAACGTGTGGGCGATGGCCGTGCCGACCGCGCAGTCGGGCGTGTCGCGTCCGTCCACCGGCGCGCACCAGCCGTCGGCGCTGGGCACCCGCTATGACATCTTCGGTTCCGAGCGCTACGTGCTCACGCTGGACAACCGCGCGCTGCGCGACATCGCCCAGCACGCGCCATACGAGTTCATCGAGATCCTGGTCAACAACGAGACCTACGGCGGGGGCGGCATCTACGGCCAGTTCTCGACCGCCGCGGCGGGCAACGACTGGGCAAACTACCTGTTCGTGCACGAATTCGGCCACCACTTCGCGGGCCTGGCGGACGAGTACTACACCTCGCCGGTGTCCTACCAGTCCACCGGCGAGCGCCTGGAGCCGTGGGAGCCGAACGTGACTGCGCTGCTCGATCCGTCGAAGCTCAAATGGAAGGCCAAGGTCAAGGCCGGCACGCCGCTGCCGACCCCGTGGCCGAAAGAGGAGTACGAAGCCCACTCGCGCGCCTACCAGAAGCAGCGCGCCGCGTTGCGCGCCGCCAACCGCCCCGAGTCGGAGATGAGCAAGCTGTTCAAGGAAGACCTGAAGTTCACCTCGGCCCTGTTCTCGAAGGCGAAGCACAAGCACGACGTCGGCGCCTTCGAAGGGGCGAATTACGAGGCCAAGGGCTTCTATCGTTCCGAGATGCAATGCGTGATGTTCGACCGCAGCGAAAGCTTCTGCCACGTCTGCAGCGACGCCCTTCAGGAGACCATGGACCTGTACTCGCGCCCTTCCGCCAAACCCTGACCCGGGCGGCGTGTGTGCGGTCACGCACAGACCTTGTTATGCGCTGGCACCTATTCTGGTCCAGCTTTGGCTGGGCGAAACATCTGTTTCGCCCCTTGCCGTCAACTACAAGGAGACGTACACCATGAATAAACTGCTCGCCACCCTGATCGCCGGCCTGTTCGCCACCGCCGCGACCGCGCAAACCCAGACCGCTCCAAACGCGGTGCCGTCGCAGGCCGCTACGCCGCGTACGGCGGCCACGCCATCGACGTCGGCCGCGCCGATCTCGACCGCGGTGCCATCGTCGGGCAAGGCTGCGGGACCGGCGTCGATGCCGGCCAATCCGACCACGCCTGCGACGCAGACCACCGTCAATCCGCATGCCGGTCATGCGATGGGCACCGAAGCGCAGGTGACCACGACCAATGCGGCGACCGCCGCCACACCGGCCACCCCGGTCGCGCGCCAGGAGCCGGTCCTGACCGACAACCGTACCACCAAGAAGATCTCGAAGGCCGAGCGCGAAGAGGCTGAAGAAGTCGAGGAGGCCAACGAGAAGGCCAAGAAGGCCGCACTGAAGGCGGAAGAGAAGAAGGCCAAGGCCAACAAGAAGCTGGCCAAGGCGCAGGCGGAAGCGGCAGAGGAAGTGCGCGAAGCCGATCCGGAGGACCGCGCGAAGGAGCAGGCCAAGCAGGACAAGGAACTGGCTGAAGCCAAGGCAAAGGCAGCCAAGGTCGCCATCCGCGCGAACGAGAAGGCAGCCAAGGCAGCTGTAGAGGCGAGCGCCGACAAGGCGGTAGCGCAAGCCAAGGCCAACGAGAAGAAGGCTGAAGCAATGGCCGAAATGAAGAAGGCCCAGACCAAGTAAACCCCCCGTCGTCCCAGCGAAGGCTGGGACCCATACTGAGCTACCGAA
>DASTVB010000192.1:0-28922 GCA_035759315.1 Telluria sp.
GATATTTTGAGTATTCGCGGACCGAAATCCGCGGCATCTTCATCAAACGCCCACACTTATCGACTGTTGATTGTTAAAGAACTTGTTCGGTACTGCACCTGCTGTTTGTCGACAAAGCGTTGTGTTTGTCAGCAGCAGAGAGGCGAGATTATGCGGTGTTTCGTGCAGCTCGTCAACCCCTTCTTTTCCTGCCGTGTCCGCTGTGCTTGAGCATCAGGTTTGTCGCGGCAGGGGCGAAATTATAACAAATCGTGCTGCGGTGCGCAAGAGCGTTCGCACCGCTCGTCACCCCGCGAACGCGGGGACCCATGCTGAGATTCCCGGGTTGGCGATGGTTCCTCGCTGCGCGACCTCAGTAGGGGTCCCCGCGTTCGCGGGGACGACGTTAGCCTTCGAAGTTGGGCTTGCGCTTTTCGAGGAAGGCTTTCATGCCTTCGCGTTGCGCCGGCGTGCCGAAGCCCGCGTGGAAGTAGCGGCGCTCATACTTCACCGCTTCGGTCAGCGGCATTTCGTAGGCGCGGTTCACGCAGTCTTTGATCTGCATCGCTACCGACACCGGCATCTCGGCGATCTGCTGGGCGATGGCGACCACCTCCTCCATCAGCTTGTCGGCCGGGATCACGCGCGACACCAGGCCAGTGCGTTCCGCTTCGGCCGCGTCGATCATGCGGGTAGTGAGCAGCAGGTCCATCGCCTTCGATTTGCCGATCGCTCGCGGCAAGCGCTGCGTGCCGCCCGCGCCTGGCGTGACGCCGACCTTGATCTCGGGCTGGCCGAACTTGGCGCTGTCCGCGGCAACCAGGAAGTCGCACATCATCGCCAGTTCGCAGCCGCCGCCCAGGCAGTAGCCGGCGACCGCACCGATCACGGGCTTGCGGATGTCGAGGATGTGTTCCCAGTTGCGACCGATGTAGTTGCTCGTATACGTATCAGGATACGAGTACTCCACCATCGCCGCGATGTCGGCGCCGGCGGCGAACGCCTTCTCGGAGCCGGACAGCACGATCACGTTGATCGCCGGGTCGGCGTCGAACTTGCGCAGCGCGTCGCCCAGCTCGTTCATCATGTTGTCGTTCAGGGCGTTCATCGCCTTCGGGCGGTTCAGGCGGATGACGGCCACTTTACCGTGGGTCTCGATCAGCAGATCGGCGTATTGCATGGTGCACCCCTTCTTATTGATTAGGAATCGAATCGGAAATTGTAGCCTGTGGACGGCCCGGGGCCGCAAGCGCCGGTTTCGGCAGCAGCACCCACACCGCGCCGGACTGCTTCATGCGGCCTGCCTTGTCGGCGGCGTCCGGGCCGAAGCCGTAGAAGAAATCGGCGCGCACTTCGCCGCGGATCGCGCCGCCCGTGTCCTGGCCCATGACCAGCCGGCGCATCGGCACTTCGCTGCCGGCTTCCGTAGTCGCCAGCCAGACCGGCGCGCCCAGCGGCAGGAAGGACGGATCGATCGCCACCGAACGCGCGGGAGTCAGCGGCACGCCGAGCGCGCCCTTCGGACCGACCGACGGATCCGGCAGCCGCTCCTCGCGGAAGAAGATGTAGCTCGGGTTGGCGTTGAATAGTTCCTGGCGACGCTGCGGGTTGGCCACGATCCACGCCTTGATCGACTGCGCCGACACCTGGCTCGACGGCAGCTCGCCCTTGTCCACCAGCCAGCGCCCGATCGCCTTATACGGGTGGCCGTTCTGGTCGGCGTACGAGATGCGCACCGTCTCGCCGGTGTCGAGCTGCACGCGGCCGGAACCCTGCACTTCCAGGAAGAAGGCTTCGACCGGGTCGTTCACCCACAGGATCTCCTTGCCGGCCAGCTTGCCGGTCTCGATCTGCTCGCGCGCGTCGTACGGCACTACCTTGTTACCTACCAGGCGGCCGCGCAGCCGCATGTTCTTCAGCTGCGGGTAGATGCTGGCCAGATCGATCGTCAGCAGGTCGTCCGGCACGCCGTAAAGCGGCGTCTGGTATTCGCCGGCCCGGGTGCGCGAGCCATGCAGCATCGCTTCGTAGTAGCCCGTAATCAGGCCGGAGTCGGCGCCATCTTTCGCGCGCACCCGGTTCGGGACGAAGGTCGATTCGAAGAAGCTGCGCACCGCCGCGAGGTCGGTGGCGTCGATGCCCGCCGCCAGAGTGCATGGCTCGGACCACTGGACGCGCCGGCCCAGCACCCGGCACGAGGCGAGGAAGGCGCTCCAGGCCTCGCGCTGGTCATCCTCGGCCCAACCCGGCAGGTCGGCGAAGCTGCCCGGCGTGAGCAGCGGCGCTGCAGCAGGCTTGGGCGGCACCGGCGCCGCCGGGACTTCCGGCACGACCTCCTTGACCGGCGGAGGCATGTACACCGGCGGCCTGGCCGTTGGCGCAGGTTCGGGCGTGGTCGCGCATCCGGCCACAATCAACGCCACGGCGGCCGCCGATACGAGTAAACTACTGCGTGGAACGTTCATAGGATAAGAGTATGTGGCTGTTAATGATTGAAGCTGGGGTAGCGTTGTTCCTGCTGGTGTTCATCGTCTGGTGGACCGCGTCTGGGCGCAAGCCGGACCAGGATCCGGCCGACGGGGCCGACAAGGAATAGTCAGTGCAGCGCGCGCGGCAGGGACAGGATGAACTCAGGGATCCGCGCTTCGAACTGGTGGCCATCTTCGGCCACGCAGAAGTATTCGCCATACATTGACCCCTGCGGGGTCGCCAGCTGGGTGCCGCTCGTGTATTCGAACTCGTCGCCCGGCTTGAGCAGCGGCTGGTGTCCGACGACGCCCAGTCCGCGCACTTCCTGCTTGTGATTGTTCGCGTCCGTAATGACCCAGTGGCGCGAAATCAGCTGCGCCGGCACGTCGCCAGTATTCTTGATCGTGATCGAGTACGTAAACACATAGGTGGTACGCGCCGGGTCCGACTGCTCCGGCAGGTACTGGGTGCGCACGGACACGCTAAATTCGTAAGTGGCCATCATGTTCCTCGTCTGAAGTGCCATGATACCCGCGTTCGCGGGGACTGTCCCCTTGGGGACTGTGCCCGGGTTGGCGTGTTTTTGCTGGCTGCGCCGGCAATAGGCGGGGGACAGTCCCGGCGGGGCGGTTCCCTCGCGTAAAATAGCGGTTTTGCGTATTGCCAGCCGGATTACCGATATGACCAACTTCCGCATCGCCCCAAGTATCCTTTCCGCCGACTTCGCCCGCCTGGGCGAGGAAGTGCGCAACGTCGTCGCCGCCGGCGCCGACATCATCCACTTCGACGTGATGGACAACCACTACGTGCCGAACCTGACGATCGGCCCGCTGGTCTGCCAGGCGATCCGCCCGCATGTGGAAGTGCCGATCGACGTGCACCTGATGGTCAAGCCGGTGGACCGCATCATCCCGGACTTCGCCAAGGCCGGCGCCAACATCATCACCTTCCACCCTGAAGCGTCCGAGCATATCGACCGCACCCTGCAGCTGATCCGCGACAACGGCTGCAAGGCCGGCCTGGTGTTCAACCCGGCCACGCCGATGCACTACCTGGACCACGTGATGGACAAGATCGACATCATCCTGATCATGTCGGTGAACCCGGGCTTCGGCGGCCAGTCCTTCATTCCTGAAGCGCTGAAGAAAATCGCCTACGCCCGCCGCATGATCAACGAATCCGGCCGCGACATCATGCTGGAAGTCGATGGCGGCATCAAAGTCGACAACATCGCCGAGGCGGCAGCCGCCGGCGCGGACACCTTCGTGGCCGGCTCCGCCATCTTCGGCAAGCCTGACTACAAGGCCGTGATCGACGCGATGCGGGGCGAGCTGGCCAAGGTATGAAGCCAGGCTCCGGGCCTATCCGCGGCGCGATCATAGACCTGGACGGCACGATGCTCGACACCGTGCCGGACTTCCACGTCGCGATCAACCGCATGCGCGCCGAACTGGCGCTGGGCCCGATTTCGCAGGAACAGATCGCGCTCATGGTCGGCAAGGGTTCCGAGAACCTGATCCGTGGCGTGCTCGCGCTGGATCTCGACGAAGCCGGCGTGGAACAGCGCTTCGACGAGGCGATGGCGTCCTACCAGCGCAACTACATCGCCATTAACGGCGACTACAGCACCCTTTACCCCGATGTGGTCGCAGGCCTGACCGCGCTACGGGAGATGGGCCTGGCCCTGGCCTGCGTGACCAACAAACCGGTCGCCTTCGCGCGCCCGCTGCTCGACAAGAAGGGCCTGTCGCGCTTTTTCGACGTGGTGTTCGGCGGCGATTCCTTCGAGCGCAAGAAGCCCGATCCGATGCCGCTGCTGGGCGCATGCTCCAGCTTCGCGCTCCCGCCTGCCGAAGTGGTGGCGATCGGCGACTCGTCCAACGACGCGGAAGCAGCGCGCGCGGCCGGCTGCTTCGTGCTGGCCGTCCCGTACGGATACAACCACGGCCGTCCTGTACACGAAATCGATTCCGATGGTATAGTCGCCACACTGCTTGACGCTGCACACCGCATCCGCGAGCACAACACCGAAGCACACAAACACCAATAAACGCATGTTTTTCATCAAAAAACACAATGTCAACCAGACCGGCGCCCTTGAGGCCTGGCTGTGGCGACGCTGGCAATCCTGGGCTAACTGACCCTTTGATTGCTGTCGCCGTCCGCATGGGCGACAGGTTTTTTGAAACATACCACCGCCCCCTCTCCCACCACGGGCGGACCGGAGAAAAGCATGACCGAACTCGAATTCAAATCGCTGGCCGCGCAGGGCTATAACCGCATTCCACTGATCGCGGAAGCTTTCGCCGACCTCGAAACTCCCCTCACGCTCTACCTCAAGCTGGCGCAGACGCAGCGCGCCGGCCACAACACCTTCCTGCTCGAATCGGTGGTGGGCGGCGAGCGCTTCGGACGCTATTCCTTCATCGGCCTGCCCGCATCGACCGTACTGCGCAACTCCGGGACGCTGACGGAGATCGTGCGCAATGGCGCCGTGATCGAAACCCACGAGGGCAATCCGCTCGAATTCATCGAACAATTCCAGTCGCGCTTCAAGGTTGCGCTGCGCCCCGGCATGCCGCGCTTCTGCGGCGGCCTGGCCGGCTACTTCGGCTACGACACGGTGCGCCACATCGAAAAGAAGCTGGCGCATTCGACGCCGAAGGACGATATCGGCCTGCCCGACATCCAGCTGATGGTGACCGAGGAGCTGGCGGTGATCGACAACCTGTCCGGCAAGCTGTACCTGATCGTGTACGCCGACCCGGTGCAGCCGGAAGCGTTTTCGAAGGCGCAGCAGCGCCTCAAGGACCTGCGTATGATGCTGCGCCGCGGGGTTGACGCGCCGGTGACGTCCAGCTCCGTGCGGACCGAAGCGGTGCGCGAATTCCCCAAGGAGGACTACCTCAAGGCGGTGGCCAGGGCGCACGAGTACGTGATGGCGGGCGACCTGATGCAGGTGCAGATCGGCCAGCGCATCCGCAAGCCCTACGTCGACTCGCCGCTGACGCTGTACCGCGCGCTGCGCTCGCTCAATCCTTCGCCCTACATGTACTACTACAACTTCGGCGACATGCAGATCGTCGGCGCCTCGCCCGAGATCCTGGTGCGCAACGAGAGCCTTCCGGACGGCGGCAAGAAGGTGACGCTGCGCCCCATCGCCGGCACCCGCCCGCGCGGCGCCACGCCGGAGCGCGACGCCCAGCTGGCAGAGGAACTGCTGAACGACCCGAAGGAAGTCGCCGAGCACGTGATGCTGATCGACCTGGCCCGCAACGACATCGGCCGCATCTCCAAGACCGGCAGCGTCGAAGTGACCGATCGCATGGTCATCGAGAAGTATTCGCACGTCCAGCACATCGTCTCTAACGTCGAGGGCCGCCTGAAGGACGGCATGTCGAACCTGGACGTGCTGCGCGCCACCTTCCCCGCCGGGACCCTGACCGGCGCGCCCAAGGTGCGGGCGATGGAAGTAATCGACGAGCTGGAGCCGACCAAGCGCGGCATCTATGGCGGCGCCTGCGGCTACCTGTCGTTCGGCGGCGAGATGGACGTGGCGATCGCGATCCGCACCGGCGTGATCAAGGACGGCAACCTGTACGTGCAGGCCGCGGCCGGCATCGTGGCGGACTCGGTGCCGGAGATGGAATGGCAGGAAACCGAGAACAAGGCGCGCGCCGTGCTGCGGGCGGCCGAACAGGTGCAGGACGGCCTCGACGGAGCCTACTGACATGCCGATCGCTCTGACCGATCGTTATCGCAGATCGAAGAGCCCGGCCGCTTCTCCCTATAGCATGCCAGGAAGGAGGGCCTCGTCCCCGGCGCACCTGCGCCCGCGGCCGCGGCCCGGTTCCCGTGCATCGTCGAACGGAGCGGCCATGACCAGACACATCGCAAACAAGGACGGATGGCTCAGGATTTCAGGCAGCGGCGGCCAGCTCGCCGTCGCGGGCCAGCCGGCATTCTTCAAGGGCTATGAGGTCGAGGGGGGCGACGGCGTGTCGGTCGGCTGGGACTGGGATGGCGAGCGCCTCTGCGCCCGCACCTGCGCCACCGGCTTCATGCCGCTGTATTACTACTTCGACGGCGCGCAAATCGCACTCGCGACCCGCATCGCCGACCTGTTCGAAGCGACTGGCACCGCGCCCGAAATCTGCCCGGCGTCGCTGGGCGTCCTGCTGCGGCTGGGATTCCTGGTCGGGAACCGCACGCCATTTGCGCGCGTCATGGTGCTCGGGCCGCAGGGCACGCTCACCTGGCGCCCCGGTTCGGCGCCCGAGGTCCGGTGGTCGTATCCGGCGCCTGACCGGTCGCTGGCGTCCGGCGACATCCGCGCCACCTATGTGGAGCTGTTCCGCGCATCGATGGCGCGCATCGCTGCCGTCATGTCGGACGAGGTGGCGGTCCCGCTCAGCGGCGGGCGCGACTCGCGCCACATCGCGCTGGAACTGCACCGGTCGGGCCGCAAGCCACGGTTCGCCGTCACCGCGCGCCACCTGCCGCCGCGGAACGATGAAGACGTGCGGGTTGCGGCCGAGCTGTGCAACGCGATGGGCTGGACCCACCGCGTGGTCGGGCAACCGGTGTCGGGCCGCTTCCGCCAGGAGTGCGCGCACGCCCGGGCTGTCGACTTCCTCACCTTCGAACATGCGTGGACGCTGCCGGTCCGGGACGCGATCCGCGCCGGCGGCATCACCGAGGTGTTCGACGGCGTCGGCGGCGACGTGCTGTCGGCCAGCCTGTACCAGGACGACCGCCTGCTCAGGCACTACTTCGACGCGGACATCGAAGGCGTGCGCAACCGGCTGCTGGCGTTCTGGAGCCAGCTCGGCGGCGACGACGCCCTGAACGAGAGCCTTGGCGCCGCCCTTTCCGCGCTGCGCGAGCGCGGCGCGGCGCTCGAACTGATTGATGCAGAATTACGGCTGCACCAGGACCACCCCAACCCGCTGAAGGCTTTCTATTTCTGGAACCGCAGCCGGCGCAGCACTGGCCTGCTGCCTTTCCGGATCTTCGGGGAGGCCGTGGCCTACGCACCTTACCTGGACGCGCCGCTGATGAAATTCCTGCTCGGGCTCGATCCCGGCGCCACCCGCGACCGGACGCTGCACACCGACGCGATCCGGCTGGCCGACCCGCGCATCGGCGCCATCGCATACGAAGACAAGGCGGCGCGCGCAGCGACACAGCGGATATCGGATAGAGTGAGTTTTTACGGACCGATGATCGCCGGTTCGCTGAAGGCAAGGCAGTTCGTCAATGCACGGTTCGTCGCGCCGCGCGCGGCCAGGAGCCTGCTGCTGGGCGGCGATCTGCAGTCAACATGGTGGAAGCCCAGGCGCGTCGCGTACCTGGCGAGCCTGCACCAGTTCGTAAACCAATTCAACCGCGACACAACGCAGCAACGGATGGCACATTATGCTTTTGATGATCGATAACTACGACTCGTTCACCTACAACATCGTCCAGTATTTCGGCGAACTGGGGGAGGACGTAGTCACGGTGCGCAACGACGAGCTGACCATCGCCGATATCGAGGCGATGAAACCGGACCGCATCTGCATCTCGCCGGGACCGAAGACGCCGGCCGAAGCAGGCATCTCGGTCGAGGTGCTCCAGCACTTCAAGGGCAAGGTCCCGATCCTCGGCGTGTGCCTCGGCCACCAGGCCATCGGCGCGGCCTTCGGCGGCAAGGTGATACGCGCCAAGCAGGTCATGCATGGCAAGACCTCGCCGGTGGCGCATACCGGCGTTGGCGTGTTCAAGGGCCTGCCCAGCCCCTTCACCGTGATCCGCTACCACTCGCTGGCGATCGAGCGCAGCTCGCTCCCCGACTGCCTCGAGGTCACCGCGTGGACCGACGACGGCGAAATCATGGGCGTGCGCCACAAGGAGTACGACATCGAAGGCGTGCAGTTCCATCCCGAATCCATCCTGTCCGAGCACGGACACGCGCTGCTGAAGAACTTCCTCCAGCGCTGAACACAGAAACCAAGGAAAGCAATGTCGATCACCCCACAAGAAGCGCTGCTGCGCTGTATCGAGCACCGCGAGATCTTCCACGACGAGATGCTGCACCTGTTCCGCCAGATCATGTCCGGCGAAATGTCGCCGGTGATGGTTGCCGCGATCACCATGGGCCTGCGCGTCAAGAAGGAGACGATCGGCGAGATCACCGCCGCGGCGCAGGTGATGCGTGAATTCTCGACCAAGGTCCCGATGGCGGACACCACCAACCTGCTCGACATCGTCGGCACCGGCGGCGATAGCGCGCACACCTTCAACATCTCGACCGCGACCATGTTCGTCGCGGCGGCGGCCGGAGCGCGCGTCGCCAAGCACGGCGGGCGCAGCGTGTCGTCCTCGTCCGGCAGCGCCGATGCGCTCGAAGCGCTGGGCGCGAACATCAACCTCAAGCCCGAGCAGATCGCGCAGTCGATCGCCCAGACCGGCATCGGCTTCATGTTTGCGCCGAACCACCATGCCGCGATGAAGCACGCCGCACCGGTGCGCAAGGAACTGGGCGTGCGCACCATCTTCAACATCCTGGGGCCGCTGACCAATCCGGCCGGCGCGCCGAACATCCTGATGGGCGTGTTCCACCCCGACCTGGTCGGCATCCAGGTGCGCGTGCTGCAGCGCCTCGGCGCCCAGCACGCGGTGGTGGTCTGGGGCCGCGACAACATGGACGAGGTCTCGCTGGGCGCAGCCACCATGGTCGGCGAACTGGTCGACGGCGAAATCCGCGAATACGAGATCCACCCCGAAGACTTCGGGATGCCGATGATCGCCACCCGCAACCTCAGGGTCGCCAATCCGGAAGAATCCACCGCGCGCGTGATGGAAGCGCTGCGCGGCGAACCCGGCCCGGCCGCCGATATCGTCGCGCTGAATGCCGGCGTCGCGCTGTACGCAGCCGGCGTATCGCCTTCGATCGAAGCGGGCCTCGCAAAGGCGCGCGAAGCGGTGGCGTCGGGCGCGGCGGTGCGCAAGCTGGAGCAGTTCGTCCAGGTCACCCAGCAGCTGGGAGGCTGACGGCATGGCGGACATCCTCGACAAGATCATCGGCGTCAAGCGCGACGAAGTGGCCGCGGCGAAGAAGCGGCGTGATTTCGCCAGCCTGCGGCGCGACGTGGAAAGCAACACGGAAGCGCGCGCGGCGATTCGCGGATTCGAAAAGAGCCTGCGCACCAGCATCGCAGCCGGGCGCGCCGGCGTGATCGCCGAGGTGAAGAAAGCATCGCCGTCCAAAGGCGTGCTGCGCGCGGACTTCCAGCCCGCCGAAATCGCGCACAGCTACGCCAGCCACGGCGCCGCATGCCTATCGGTGCTGACGGACGAGCACTTCTTCCAGGGTTCGGCGGCGTACCTGGCGCAGGCGCGTGCGGCGTGTGCGATCCCGGTCCTACGCAAGGACTTCATGATCGACATGTACCAGGTCTACGAAGCGCGCGCGATGGGTGCGGATGCGATCCTGCTGATCGTCTCGGCGCTGGACCACGGGCTGATGGCGGAACTTGAAGCGTGCGCGCACGAACTGGGCATGGACGTGCTGGTGGAAGTGCATGACGGCGACGAGCTGACTGCGGCGCTGCGCCTGCAAACGCCGCTGGTCGGCATCAACAACCGCAACCTGCGCACCTTCGACGTATCGCTCGATACCACGATCGGACTGCTTCCGCGCATTCCGCCGCAGCGGCTGGTGGTGACCGAATCGGGCATCCTGGGGCCTGGCGACGTGAAGCGCATGCGCGACCACGACGTGCACGCGTTCCTGGTGGGCGAGGCCTTCATGCGCGCGCCCGAACCGGGCGTGGAACTGGCCCGCCTGTTCGGCTGACAGCACGGCAAGGGGGACCGTCCCCGCAGGGGACTGTCCCCAGCTCTTTACTCGAACAACGCGCGGACTGCGCGTCACCGTCATTCCAGCGTAGGCTGGAATCCATACTGACGCTGAGCCAAGGTTCAGCGTCAACTACTCCGGATGCTCCCTATGGATCCCAGCCTTCGCTGGGATGACGGCTTTGCGGCTTTTGGTGAGAATTGGCGGATTCGGCACAATCATGCTCGAATCCGCCATTTTCGTTTGGGGCCTCAGCGGATTGCGCTGGGGCGGCGAAGCGTCGCGTTTTTCTTGTCGTCGGCGACGGTGAGGGTGATGCGCGGGACGCGGTCGCCCTGCAGCGACACGGAAAACGCCAGCAGCTCGTCGCGGCGGAAGGCGTGCACGCTGACGGCATCGCCGACCTCGTAGCGCGCCAGCATCGCATCGAGGTTGCCGCCTACGCGCAGGCCATCCAGCGCCAGCAGCACATCCCCCGCCGACAATCCGGCCTGGTGCGCAGCGCCGCCTTCGTGCACCTGCGTGAGTTTGAGGTCCGCGCCATCGCGCGCAGTGGACACGTCCAGCGATGGGCGCACCGGCTTGCGCTCGTCCGCCACCCGCACGCCGAACGCCGCATACAGCCGCGCCAGCGGAAGGTCGTCGGTGCCGCGCACGTAGCGGTCGAACAGCGGCTTGAGCCTGAGGCCCGTGACCTCGTCGAACAGCGCCTCCACTTCGTCCTCGGTGATCCCGCGCCCGCCGTCCGGATAGAAGTCGCGGCCGAAGCGCTGCCACAGCGCCAGCATCACGTCGTCCAGCGACTTGGCGCCGCCGGTCTTGCTGCGGATGGTCAGGTCGAACACCAGCGCGATCAGCGAACCCTTGGTGTAGTAGCTGACGATCGAGTTGGGCGCGTTCTCGTCCTGGCGGTAGTACTTGGTCCAGGCGTCGAAGCTCGATTCAGCCACGCTCTGCTTGGTGCGGCCGCTGCCGCGCAGGACGCTGGCGATGGTCTTGCCGAGCAGTTTCATGTACGCCGGCTCGTCGATCAGACCGGAGCGCAGCAGCAGCAGGTCGTCGTAGTAGCTGGTGAAGCCTTCGAACAGCCACAGGAGCTGCGTGTAGTTCTCGACCTGCAGGTCGTAGGGCGCGAACACCGCCGGCTTCATGCGCTTCACATTCCATGTATGGAAGTATTCGTGGCTGCACAGCCCGAGGTACTTGATGTAGCCGTCGCCCGGCGTGCGGCCCTGGTCGGAGGTGCTCGGCAGGTCGGCGCGGTTGCACACCAGCGCGGTGGACGCGCGGTGTTCCAGCCCGCCGTAGCCGTCTCCGACCGCCATCGTCATGAACACATAGCGGTCCATCGGCGCGCGCTTCGTTTTCGGCTCGAAGAAGGCGATGTGGCGCTCGCACAGCACCTTCAGGTCGCGCTCCAGGCGCTCCATGTCCAGGTTCGGCACCCGGCCCGTGATCACGATGTCGTGCTGCACGCCGTGCGCGGTGAAGGTCCCGAGCGCGAAGTCGCCCATCTCCACGGGGTGGTCGATCAGTTCGTCGTAGTCGCCCGCCACATAGGTGCCGAAGCCATAGCGCCTGGCGCCAAGTTCAGGCAGCGCGGTCGCCACGCGCCAGTAGCGCGCCGCGGGGTCTTCCGGACGGCGCAGGTCGACCTGGTGCGGCTTGTTCTCCTGGCCGACCACGCGCAGGTACATGCTGGTGCCGTTAAAGAAGGCGTGGGTCTGGTCCATGTGCGCCGCGCGCACCGACATGTCCCAGGCATACACCTCGTAGACCACGGTCAGCGCGCCCTGCACGGGCGCCGCGCGCCAGGTGTGCTTGTCGAGCTTGACCAGCGCCACCGGCTCGCCGCCCGCTTCCGCGTGCACCCGCACGATGTTGCGCGCGAACTCCCGGATCATGTAGCTGCCCGGGATCCAGGCCGGCAGCGCCAGCACCTGCCCTTCCGGGTCCGGCGCGTCGACGCGCAGCGTCACCTCGAACAGATGACCGGGCAGGTCCTTCGGATCGACGATGTAGTGGATGGCGGGGCTACGTTTGGATGCAGTCTTTTTCATGTTGCGGCGAGGCCTTTCTATTTCGAGCGCGCAGTGTACTTCAAACTGCCCGGAGGTCGCCGGGCGTGTCGATGTCGCGGAAGATGCCGGCGTCGGGCACCTCCACCAGGGTGACGTCCTGCGAGGCGAGCAGGCCGCGCGCCCCTTCGTCGCCGCCCAGCGCCAGCAGCGCGTCGCGCTGGCCGGGCCCGAACGCGACCGGGTTGCCGCGCCGCCCGTGCATGGCCGGCGCGGCGATTCCGGCGCCGTCGGCGATGGCGTCACACAGCGCTTCGATGGTGGACGGCAGGACATCGGGCATGTCGCCCAGCGCGATCACCCAGCCCAGCGGCGCCGGCAGCGACTTGCGCACCGCATGCACCAGCGAGGCGCCCATGCCCTGCGCGGCCTCGGGGCAGACGGTGACGGTGCAGCCGGCAGCCTCCAGTTCGCGCGCGACCGCGTCGGCGCCCGGCGCCACCACCGCGATCACGTGCGGCACCGCGGCCAGCAGGTGGCGCGCGCTGGCGCCCACCACCGTGCCGCCGGGCCCGTAGGGCGCGAGCAGCTTGTCGCTGGCGCCGGTGGGATCGAAGCGCGCGCCGCGGCCGGCGGCCAGCAGGATGCCGACCGGCGTCACCACGCTGCGGGGTTCATTGTTGGCACGCGGCTTCCTCGGTTAAGGGAACTTATGCAAGGCGGATGAAACAACGCCCGCTTGCGGGCGGGCGTTGGCTGTTATTTCTTGAGCGAGGCGAACTTCGCTTCCAGGGTCTGCAGGTCGACCGCCCCCGGGATGCGGGTGCCGTCCGTGAAGAAGATCGCCGGCGTGCCTTCGATCCTGAGCTTCTGGCCCAGCTCCACCACCTTGTCGTTCGGGGTATCGCACTTCTTGCTCACGGTCGGCGGCACTTTGCCGTCCACCATCCACTCGTCCCAGGTCCGGTTGCGGTCCACCGAGCACCACACGTTGGTCGACTTCACGAACGAGTCGGGCGACAGGATGTTGTACATGAAGGTGTACACCGTGACGTTGTCGACCTGCTTGAGCGTGGTCTGGCGGAAGCGCTTGCAGTAGCCGCAGTTCGGATCCTCGAAGATCGCGATCACGCGCTTGCCGTCGCCCTTGACGGTCTTGAGCGCGAGGCCCAGCGGCAGCTCGGAGAACTTGATCTTGTTCAGTTCATCCTTGCGCGCGCGCGTCAGGTTCTGCGAAGTCTTGGCGTTGTACATGTCGCCGATGAACATGTAGTCCGCATTCTTGTCGGTATAGATGATCTCGTTACCGATGCGAACTTCATACAGGCCGGACGGCGTGGCGGTCACCGACTCGACCTTCGCCGCCGCGCCGAGGCGCGCCTCGATGGTCTTCTTGATCGTTGCCTCGACCGGCTGCTCGGCGCCGACGCAACCCGCGAACAGCACTGCCGCGAACGCCAGCGCTACCTTTACTTTAACCATGGACTCTCCGAATAAACCGCTGAAATTACTTGCCCATCGCCTGCGCAATCAGTTTGCGCTTGATGAAGGGAAACTTATCCAGCAAGTTTAATCCGAAATTGCGGACCACGCGCAGTGGTTCGAGGTCGGAGCCGAAAAGGCGTTCCAGTCCGTCGATGGCGAGTTGCATAAGTAATACGTCTTCCTTGCGTTCGCGTACATACCGCGCCAGCACCCGGCTGTCGCCGATGCTGCGCTGGGGCTCGCGCGCGGCGATCACCTTGAGCAGGTCCTGGATATCGCCGAACCCGAGGTTCATGCCATGGCCGGCCAGCGGATGCACCGCATGGGCGGCGTCGCCGGCCAGCGCCACGCGCGGCCCGACGATCGAATGGGGGCGTATCAGCGCCAGCGGCACCGCGGCGACTTCCTCCGGCACCAGCGGGCGCAGCGCACCGAGCTCCTTGGCCGCATACACCTCCAGGCGCAGCGCCATCTCCGACAGCGTTTCCTTGAGCAGCGTATCGGCCAGCGTATCGGGCGCCGACCACACCAGCGACACGCGGTTGCCAGGCAGCGGCAGCAAGGCGATGATGCCTTCGGCGCAGGTAAACCACTGGTGCGCCACGCCGTGGTGCGGCCGCTCGCAGGAGAAGTTGGCCACGATCGCGCGCTGGTGGTAGGTGCGGTAGTCGTAGCCGATGTCGCACTGTCCGCGCACCCACGAATGCTTGCCGTCGGCGCCGACCACCAGGTCCGCTTCGATCACGGTGCCGTCTTCCAGCGTCACGCGGGCCGGATCGGACGCGCCATCCAAGCTAACCGCGTGCCCGTGCAGCATCTTGACGTTGGCCGCGAAGCGCAGCGCGGCGTCGAGCGCCTGGTTCAGGTTGCGGTCCTCCACGATCCACGCCAGCGACTCGACGTGGGCGCCGAAGGAATCGAAGGCCAGGCCGCCGCCGTGCTTGCCGTCGCCGGTGACCTTCATCGATTCGACCGGCGCGATGCGGTCCTGCTCCAGCGCGTCCCACACCTTGAGCGAGGACAGCAGGCTGTGCGCCGTATGGTTCAGCGCGTAGACCCGCGCATCCCAGGGCTTGTCGGCGCCCGCAGCAGCAGCCGGCGCCTTCGCTCCCACCGAAGGGCACAGCAGCGTGACGCTATGCCCCGCCTGCGAGAAACCGAGTGCCGCCGTCTTCGCGATCGGACCGTTGCCGACGATGCATACGTCGCTGCGGTGGCGAACCGCCATGGATGTTGTTTTGCTCATGAAAGGCATTATAAAGGGAAGGCGCAGGCGGACGCTGCACGGCCGGCTGCGGGGCGTAGCGCAAAAATTTGCGCGATGCGCACTTGCAATATGGCTTAGGGCTGACTATAATCATGCCTCTTGGCCTGGTAGCTCAGTTGGTAGAGCAGAGGATTGAAAATCCTTGTGTCGGTGGTTCGATTCCGCCCCGGGCCACCAAGAATGCAATTTCAAGAACGCCACCCCTGAGGTGGCGTTTTTGCATGCGCGGCACTTGCTTGCCGTGTTGCCAAGCGAGCCATAAAGAGAAAAGGACGCCGGGGCGTCCTTTTCCTTTAAAGCGAACTACCGGTTCAGTTCTTGCAGCCCTGGGCAGTCAGGTAGTCAAACGCGGCCTTCGCCCGCACCAGGCCGTATCCGTACTTGTGGTCACGTCCCGGAGTGCCGAGATCCTCAGCGGTAGCGGCAAGGGCGCCGCGAATCTGCGCGGCGCTGCAGGTTGGGAAGTAGCTCCAGACCAGCCCCGCAACAGCAGCGACGTGCGGCGTGGCCATCGACGTGCCGTTGAACGCCGCGTAGTGATCGCCCCTCACCGTGACCGTGGCGAGCTGGCCCAGTTGGGCCTTCATCGCGGCGCCTTCTGCAGCCGATGCCGTCACCGATGGGATGGTCGAACCGGGTGCGCCCAGCGTACCGCCAAAACTGCCGCCGGTGCTGGTCGGGCTGACGATGTTGTACACGACTGCGGCCACACCGCCGCTCGCTTCGCAATTAGCCACTTTGATGGCGAACGAGACGAGGCCGCGCTCGATCAGGCAGACCTTGCCCGCGACTGCCGGGTTAACCTGGGTGCCAAGGCCAAAGTCGGCCAGCGGTGCGGTGCGCGTCGCGCGCGGCGAGAAAGTCATCGGACCCGGGTAGTAGGTGGTCGCACCGACTTTCAGTTCCGACGCGGTCACCGAGTTCATCGGCACGGTCGACACGACGTTCACACCAGGCGCCGACAGCTCCACCTTGGCGTTGTAGTTCGAGAAGCTCGCCCACTGCTTATTGCTGTCGAGCGCGCCAACCGACACCACGCTGGCATAGCCGGCCGGCCAGCGCGGCGCCGTCGTGCCCGCGTTGCTGGACGCTGCGACCGACAGGATCCCCCTGGCGGCCAGCGCGTCGAAGGCTGCCTGTTCGGTCGCGCTTGGCTCCGGACCGCTCAGCGACATGCTGATGATGTTCGATCCAGCCGCGGCGCACTTGTTGGCGGCGTCCGCCAGTTCCGACGAATAAGCCCAGCCATTGGCACCGAAGACCTTGACGATATGCAGGCGCAGCTGGCGTCCCGGCAGTACGCCGACCACACCTACGCCGCTGTTGTTCTGTGCCGCGATGGTGCCGGCGACGTGCGTGCCGTGGCTGTTCTCGTCGGTATGCCACCAGCCGGTGCCTGCGTCGTATTCTCCGGTCACCGTGCCATTGTTGTTCAGGTCTTCGTGCGCCCGGTCGTAACCGGAATCGATAATGCAGATCTTGCGGTTGCCGGCGAGCGATGCGCCGTTGGGCAACTGGTCGGCCTGGACCATGCCGATGCCGTAGGGGACGTGCTGGCCAAGGTAGTAGTTCTTGCCCGATGCCGGGTTCGACGCGGTCGTCATGTCGGTGCCGCCGTCGCCACCCGCCTCAGCGGCCATTTCCATTTCAGGAATGAAGCGCAGCACATCTTCTTCAACATACGCAATGCTCGGATCCGCGCGCAATGCCGCCGCTGCCGTCGCGCTCATTTCGACCGACATTGCATTCATGCCGCTGATCTTTCGTTTGACGTTGCCCCGTTCACGAATCACTGCAGCGTTCGCCTGGTCGGCGGCGCCGGCCTTAAAGGCGACGATAAAGCGCGGTGCCGGCGCCGCGCTCGCGGTGCCGACAGACATGCCCACAGCGGCGATTGCACAGATGAGTGTGGCCTTGCGGAAGCTGAATACCTGATGTTTCTGTGTCTTCATTGTCTCGCTCCAATTTTTGCAATTTTTATATGAATGACCAGTGTTTGCGACACGTGCCCGGCGCTTATGGACAGGCAGCAATACGCCGATTGATGCTATTCGGCCATTAAATTTAAGTCAACAAATACCGTATCGAATCATGCTTAAACGATATTAGTGACAACACTGGAAAGGCGGAGGCCAGCTCAGCGCGCTGGCAGCACAGGAGAGCGCGCCCATGGTGGGCGCCTAATCAACAAAAGCGCCACCTTCAGGGTCGCGCCGGCACATAGCGCGACAGCGGAATGCTTATGCCTCGTCGCTTATGACAGCGGCCTTGCGCGCATCGTCGTGACGCTTCGCGGGCACTTTGAGGTAGGTGAGACTGAGGAAGGCATAGCAAATTACCGCAACGGTCATGCCAAGCAGGATGTAACTGGATTTGGGCAAGAACAAGGCAAACCCGGTCAGCACGAACACGACCACGGTGTTGACGATCAGCTGGGGCCGCAGCTCGGGACGCTCCATGAAATAAGCGTACTGCTTGCCAATGAAAAAGCAGACCGTTCCGATAACCGCCAGTACCCGGAAATCGGATATGACCATATCGTCCAGGATCGCGTGCCGGATCAGGCTGGCCAGGATCGACAGGCCGATGAAGACCAAGAAGTGCGAGTACATGACCGAATGGCCGGTCTCGAACTTCTGCTTGACCAGCAGGTGGAAGCTGTCAAAGTAGACCCACCAGATACTCGATATCGTCACAAAGCCGGTGGCGGCGGTCAGCAGCCTCTCCATCGTCCAGCTGATGTTGGCAAGGCCGGTGGACAGGCTGCTGATGGACTCCCCCAGCATGATGATCGCGAGCAGGCCCAGGCGCTCGATCAGGTGTTCGGTATGCATGGGGATGGCCTGGAGACGACGCGGCAAGAAACCGAGGAACGCAATCACATCGAACAGTATTCCGAGGTAGAACACGAAATATCGTTGCGGCGCCGGGAACAGAATCGAAGCGAGGCAGATGCTGGCGCCAGCCACGATCACCCAGCCAACTGCCGTCGTGAGTGCCACGCTTTCCTTGTGCCGGTGCTTCGACACGAAATACATCATGGCCACGATGTATTTCGAACCGGCGTAGCACACGACGATGACCTCGAAGCTGGCGACGAATCGCTGGTCGATCAAGCCTGAGATGCCAATCAACAGGAACATGATGACCAGGGTTGCCAGCCGATGCTTCCGGTCATCCGCGTCGAACCGGTTGGAATACATCGTGTGGCTGACCCAGATCCACCATAAAGGCAAGAAAATCAGGACGAATTTCCAGAACTGGAGCGGGTCGAGGCGACCCTCGTGCGTATGGCTCAGGATGTGCGTGACGTCGCCGATCGTCACCACAAAAATCAGGTCGAAAAACAACTCGAGCCAGGTGGCATGGCGATTGGGCTCGAAGTATTTTGTGTTGTGCATGATTACCTCATGGTCGCCCGACACCCGCAGCCTCACGACTGAATCATGAGGCCCCTCCCCTCCTGCGCCTATCCCAGCAGCTTGTCCACAGTGACAGGCAAGGACCGCACCCGCTTGCCGGTGGCGTGATAAATCGCATTGACCACGGCCGCAGCGGTGCCGACCACCCCGATCTTGCCTACGCCCTTGACGCCCAGCGGCGACACTTCCGTGTCGGGCTCATCGACGAAGATCAGCTATCTCCGGGATGTCCGCATTCAGCGGAACGTGGTAATCGGCAAAGTTGTGGGTCATGACGCGGCTCCCGGTGACCTTGGCTTCGCCATCGAACGTGCGTGCCCCGCATTGGCCATGGTCGCAGCCATTCTTGGTGCCGGTCAGCTGCAGTCGTTCGCGCAGCAGGTCGAGCAGCGTGACGTAGGGCGAGACCGGCAGTGACAGCGCGGCGCCGTTGACCTCTAGCGTGACGGGAATGGCGCCCGGGTCGGTAGCGCGGGACGGTACGATACGAGTATCCATCCTTGCTCCTTCGCGCAGCGTGCGGGTGGTTCGATACTAGCTTAAAACTGGCGGCCGGGCGGCGCACGATTGGCCGCAAGCCCTCGCCCCTGGCGGCGCTTGCGTCACCCTACAGGACCAGGGCGTGCACCGGGGCGCCGAAGCCCTGTTTGGCTCGAGCGCCGCCGAGGTCATCGGCAAGACTAAGGGCGAACTCCTGATGATGCTGGACGAGGAGGCCTGGAGCGGGCGTCTCAGCAGGCGCCAGCCTGGATCATCCTCTTCCCTCCCGCGCTCACGCCGCTGCGGAGGACGGCAGCATCAGCGGCTCGCGCAGCCGGATAATCTGGCGCACGTCGTCGGCGTCGACCACTTCGATGCTGGCCAGTCCGGTGGCACCCTGGTCGACCCAGACTTCGCGCGGCTTGGGGATCAGGTGATCGAGGCCCTCGACGAGAATTTCGATGAGATCATCCTTGGGGTCGTAGCTAATGCCCATCAATTGAATCCACTTCTGCTCGATCTGGGCGCCGATATTCAGCCCGATCACCTCGATTTCGACCTGCTTGCCAACTAGCAGCGATTTCGACATCTGATCAAAAGTTTTCTGCCATGCCGCTTTATCAAGTTTTACTGTAGCCATGATGTTTGCCCGCCTCTTAATCTTAATCATCCGCACCGGTGGCGCTGGCACATCCAGCCCAAGCCGAGTCGCCTTCATTTCCTCGTAGCCGTTCTCCTCCATTTCTGTGCCGCAGACAGTGGCCTGATCCTGGGCTGGGCCACACGCCGAAGGCGTCGAAACGGCGGAGCAATTCCGAGAAGCTGCCTTCGACACCAATACACTCGCAGTCCGGGTAAGCCCGGACCCTGCCCCCGGTGTTGCTCAGGGCTGGGATGCCGCCAGCTGCGGCAGGATCTCCTTTCCGATCTCTTCGAGCACGTCGCCTGCATTGCGCGCGCCGTACTTGAAGTTGAGGATGACGTGATTGACCCCGATCGAACGCAGCGCCTCCAAAAAGCGCAGGACAAAGTGCCGGCCGCCGCGAAAACCGAGGTGGATTGGCGTGGGCGCCGCGTCAGGATCGTCGCTCAGGTCCACATAGAACGATTGCACGAACGGCTTGAAGACGCCGGGCGCCGCAGTTCCCACCGCGGCGCGCCAGTGCGCCACGACCTCGGCCTGGCGCTGGAGTCCGCGCGGGTAGGTGATCCACCCGTCCGCATTTTGCGCGATCCATTCCAGCGGCTGCCCGCTGTGACCGGTCACGAGCATAGGCACGGGAGTAACGGGCTTGGGCACAAGATCCGCAGTCCCGGCCAGCATGCCGTAGGTGGACTGGAGTGTCGGGAACTCCTCGGCAAGGACGGCGCGCACGACACGCAGGTTGTCGCGGAACAGGGCGGAACGCTGTTCAAAATCGACACCGAAGGCCGGGAACTCGACCGGCCGGTCGCCCGAGGCAATGCCCATGACCAGGCGGTTGCCGGAGAGCCGGTCGACCGATGCGACGCCCTTGGCTGTGTGCAAGGGGTGGCGCAAGGTAAGGACGAGGGAGCCGGTGGCCAGCGCGATCTCGTTAGTCTGCGCCGCGATCCAGCCGAGATAGACCCACGGATCGTACAGCTGGCCCACGTCGCCGAAGTTGGGGTCGCGCAGCGGAACGTCGCGGCACCACAGGGCGGCGTATCCAAGCTCTTCAGCACGATGGGCCAGGCGTTCCTGGCCAAGCATCGTCGGCTGGTCGCCGGAGAAAGCCTCGATCGGGAAGAACACGCCGAGCGTCAGCCGATCCGGCGCAAACATTCGCTGAAAGCCTCTTGAATCGCTTGGCCTGGCCGTCCGGTTTGGTGTCAGCATGCTGGCCATGATGTAACCCCGCGTCGTCTCAACATATTCTCGTTCCGCGGCCGGTGCAAGTGCCCAGAACCGAACCGCGGCGCGATCGCCTTGCCGGCAGGAGCGTCGTATCTTGCTTGATCCGGGCTCATGAGAACTCGCCTCTTGTAGTGTACGGGCAGCGTGGGCACAGCAGGCGTGCCCACACTACCGCAGTTCAGTGCGCCCTCCGCCCTGGAACATGGTGCCCCTTCGGCACGTGCGGGGCGTGTGCCTGCGCGGCAAAGCGCAGTGCGTCGATCAGCGCCTCGTCGTCGAAGCTGCCCTCATACGGCTCGCCGTTGATGAAGAAGCTGGGCGTGCCCGCAGCGCCGCTGCGAACGGCGCTCATGAAGTCCTCTCTGACCTTGGGCTGGAAGCGACGGGACTCCACATCGTCGGTGAAACGCTGCATGTCGAGGCCGAGGCGCAGCGCCAGTCGCGTGAGCAGCGCGGAGCTGAGCAGGTCCTGGTTCTCGTATATTGCATCGTGCATGGGCCAGAACTTGCCTTGCGCGCCGGCCGCCTCGGCCGCCTCGGCCGACATTTGCGCCATCGGATGGATCTGGGTCAGCGGCATGTGGCGGAACACGAAACACATATCGTTATCCAAGGTCGCAAACACGTTCTTCAAATAAAAGTGCGCCGCTCTGCAGTGCGGGCATTGGAAATCGCCATACTCGACCAGTGTCACCGGCGCATCCTCCGGTCCCAGCACGTGGTCGCGTTCATCGACTGGCTTTGCTAAGCTCATGCTGTGCTCCCATCCATTTGTTCCAGCGTCTTGAGGATGCCGTCGGCGCCAGGATTGATGCCGATCGGCGAAACATACTCCCAGCGAATCATCCCTTCCTCATCAATGACGAACAAGGCCCGTTCGCTCACCCCTTCGTTGGGCCGGTAGACGCCGTAGTCTCGGGCAACCGCGCCCTTCGGCTCGAAGTCGGACAGCAGCGCAAGTTTGTAGCCGCGGTTCTCGCGGAAGGCAGCATGGCACCAGGCGCCGTCGACGGAAATGCCGAGGCACATGGCATTGTGTTTCCTGAACTCGTCGCGCAGCTCGTTGTAGAGTGCCAGCTGGTCGCCGCAGACCGGGCTCCAGTCGGCCGGATAGAACGCGAGGACTACACGCTGGCCGCGAAATTCCGAGAGTTTTATACGCTGGTCGGGGGTGGCATGCAGTTCAAATTCCGGGGCGCGCGCGCCCGCCTTCAATGCTTCCATAATCAGCTCCCGTGCGTTGAAAAAACCAGTACCTGGGAGTCGCCAGAAAGTGCGATTTCCGCAAGGCGGACGCAAGGCTAACACCGGCGGTAATACCGGCAAACCCCGCAGGCGCCAATCGCAGGACCATTTGTCCATCTTAGACAGAGGGCTGCCGATAGCAAGGCGCGATTGCAAATTGTCCGCGCGCTTTCCGCCAGGCCGGCACGCGACCGAACTGGAGGTCTTGAATTCGCTCGCTAAAATCATTGAAGACAGAGTGGTTTCGAAACTCGGCGTGGAGTGACGTTTTCCCCGAAATACCATCCAGGAGATTGCAGCCATGGCTCTCTATTTGACTCGCTTTAGCTACACCCCGGAAACCTGGGCACGCTTGACCAACCACCCCGAAGACCGCCGCGAGGCGGCACGCAAGTACATCGAATCGGTGGGCGGCAAACTTCACGGCTTCTGGTATGCGTTCGGCACCTACGACGGCTACAACCTGTGGGAAGCGCCGGACAACGTCTCCATGGCCGCAGTGGCGATCGCGATTGGCGGCGGCGGCGCCTTGTCGAAATTCGAGACGACGCCCCTGCTCACAGTCGAGGAAACGCTGGACGCCCTGAAGCGGGCGCAGACAATCGCCTACCGGCCACCCGGCGCATAGGCGGCCCGGCGTATTGACATCGTGCTGGTGGAAATAGGAGAGACTGTAAGGAGGTAATCCCTACTATAGTCAGCGTTTCCACTCGCCCCTCCCCTACCATGATCCGTCTGCTCATCGCCGTCCTCCTCAGCGGCGCTTCGGTCACGCACGCCGCCGAAACCTTCACATTCTCCAGTAAGCAGGGCCCCCACGCGGTTGGGCTGCGCATCCAACAGCAGTACGACCGTTCACGGGCCTACAAGAATGGCGTGTCGCTCATCACCGGCCAGCCGACAAGCGGGGAACGGGCAAGGCCGATGCAGACCCTGGTCTGGTATCCGGCGGAAGGCGGCGGCAAGCCAGTCACCTTCCGCGACTACCTTTCGCTGCGCGCAAGCGAGGCCGATTTCACGCACACGCCCGACGAAGTGCGTCGCGTGACGGAAACCATGATCGCGAACCTGAGGTCGCGCTTGCCGGAAGCGTCCCGGGTGGTCGCCCAGCCAATGTGGGCTGTCAGGGACGCCCCGGCGCAAAAAGGTAGATTCCCGGTGGTGATCTACGCGCCGAGTTTCAGCGCTTCGGCATCCGAGAATGCCGACTTGTGCGAGTACCTTGCCAGCCAGGGATACATCGTCCTCGCAAGCGCCTCGCAGGGCACCCGCACGCGGGCCATGACGGATGACCTGGATGGACTGGAGGCACAGGCCGCAGACATCGGCTACCTGATTGCCTATGCCGCGTCGCTTGGCAATGCCGACACGGACAGGATCGCAGTGGCCGGATTCAGCTGGGGAGGATTGGCGAACGTGCTGGCCGCGGCCCGGGACAACCGGATCAAGGCGCTGGTCAGCCTCGATGGCTCGGTGCGCTACTATCCGCAAATGGTCGATGGCGGCAAGGATGCGGCCCGCTATGTGAGCGCCGCGCAGCTGCCGGTCCCGATGCTTTACGTTTCACGCCGCGCACCGTCGATGGAGGAGTTGAATCGAAAAGGTAACAGCACCGGTTTCAGCCTGCTGAACGAGATGAAGTATTCCGATGTGATGGTTGTGACCATGCAGCCCATGTTGCACAGCCATTTTGCTTCCGATGGCCTGCGGTTTACGCCGGATAACCAGTTCGGCGACTACACGCAGGCGGAAGTCTCGACGGCCTACAGCTGGATGGCGCAATACGTTCACCGCTTCCTCGACGCCTACCTGAAGAACGATCCCGCGGCACGCGGCTTCATCGCCAACAAGCCGCGCGATAACGGTGCTCCCGCCCACATGGTCGCCGTCGACATGAGGCCCGGCGGCGGCGCGCCCCCGACACGCGAATCGTTTGCCAGGCAGCTCGCTGCGCGTGGTTTCGACAAGGCAGCTTCCATCCATGCCGACATGAAGTCGCAAGGCGCAAGGTTCGCGCTCGAACCACACGATCTCAACACGTGGGGCTATGAGCTTCTTGGGCGCGGCATGGTGACCGAAGCCATTGCGATCTTCCGGTTCGGCACGCAGCTGCATCCAGCGGACGCGAACCTGTTCGACAGCCTGGGCGAGGCGGAGGCCACCGGCGGCCTGCGCGAAGACGCGATCCGCAGCTACCGCCATTCCTTGGCTCTCAATCCAGCCAACACCAATGCCGTGGAACGCCTCAAGCTGTTGCGCGCACCTGCGGAAAAGCCTGGCCCCGTCCCGGGACCAGCGTCAGCGCACTAGGGCACGCAGGCGGCGCGGCGTGCGCCATTCCGTCGGGTGAGCAAGGCCCGGGTGAGAAAACAAAGACACCGACACGGCGAGCCCACGCGTGGCGGTGACGGAGGCAAGTAAAAACGCCACCGGTGGACCGGTGGCGTTTGCCTTGATGCTTGCTATAACGGCTTGCTTACTTGCGCATCGATGCGGACTTGTCGCGCGCGGCGCGGAATTCCGAATCGACCGACCAGTTCGGCCACATCGTCGAATTGGCCAGGTCGGCGCCTACCGCGTACAGCACTTCGAGGTCGCGCGCCATGCCGGTAAATGGCCACGCCGGATCGAAATTGTCCGCCGGCTGGTGGTACGCCTTCTCAGTGTACTCCGCTTCCGCCGCTTCGCCGGCTTTCACGCCGCCTTCCACCCAGTCATTGCCGGAACCGAAAGAGATCGCAGGCACGCCGCGCTTGGCGAACGGGAAGTGGTCGGAGCGGAAGAAGTAGCCCGCTTCCGGCTTCGGATCAGGCGAGTAGCGGATGTTCCACTGCTTGGCCTTGGCCACCAGCAGGTCCAGCAGCTCGAGCTTGGCGCTGCCCGAAATGTTGAAGTCATTGGCGGGACCATGCGGGCTCAGTGCATCGAGGTTGATCACGCCAACGGTCGAAGCCAGCGGATACAGCGGGTTGGCCGCGTAGTATTCGGAACCGAGCAGGCCCTTCTCTTCCGCCGTCACCGCGAGGAACACCACGCTGCGCGCCGGCGCCGGCTGCTTGCCATAGGCGCGCGCCAGTTCCAGAATCGCCGCCAGGCCGGTGCCGTTGTCGACCGCGCCGTTGTAGATCTTGTCGCCCTTGGCGTCAGGCTGGCCGACGCCCAGGTGATCCCAGTGGCCGCTGTAGATGATGTACTGGTTCGGGTGCTTGGTGCCTTCGCGGATCGCCGCCACGTTCTTCGACTTGATCACCTGCGCATCGACCGCGTAGTTGGCCGACAGGGTCACGCCCTTGAGCACCATCGGCTTGAACGCGCGCGTCTGCGCCTGCTTCTTGGCCGCTTCGAAGTCCAGGCCGGCAGCCTTGAACATGTTGGCGGCCAGGTCGCGCTGGATCCACGCTTCCATCGGCGCGTGCGACTTGCGCGGTTCCTTGCGCACGATGTCGTACATCACATTGGTGTTCGAGTTTTTCACGGTTGGCCAGCCATACGACGCCGGCGCGGTTTCGTGGACGATGATGGTGCCGAGCGCGCCGCGGCGCGCCATTTCTTCGAACTTGTAGGTCCAGCGGCCATAGTAGGTCATCGCCTTGCCGCCGAAGTCGCCCTGGCCGGTTTCGAAGTCTGGATCGTTAATCAGGACCACCGCCAGCTTGCCCTTCAGGTCCATGCCCTTGAAGTCGTCCCACTTGCGCTCGGGCGCTGTCACGCCGTAGCCGACGAACATCAGCGGCGCATTCTTGAAATCGACCGTCTTGGCGTTCGTCATCGATGCACGCACGGCCATGTCGTCGCCCTGCGCGAGCTGGCGGCTGTCCTTGCCCTGGGTCAGGGTCAGCTTGACCGGGCCCTTGATCTCGAAGCGGCCCAGGGGCACGTCCTGGGTCCAGCTGCGCTTGCCGCCCACCAGGTCGCCGCCCGGCTTGAGCCCGGCGGCCTTGAACTGTTCGACCAGGTAGTTGACGGTTTTGGTTTCGCCTTCGGTGTTCGGGCCGCGGCCTTCGAACTCGTCCGACGACAGCACCTTCACGTCCTGGGCCAGGCGTTGCGGGTCGAATTTAGGCGCTTCGGCGGCGTGCGTGGAAGCTGCGGCAAGACCCAGCAGTATGAGCGTAGCGTTTTTCAATGCGTTCTCCGTCCTGAAAAAAATGGCAAGAACGGAACAGTAGCATAAGGCCATCGCCCCCTGGAATATTGGAAAGCCCCCTGTCGCGTGCCGCATTGTGCTTCGACAGCGCCGGATCAGGGGCTGGCGATGTTGGAGTACGCCGAGTCGCCCGCGGCGTTGTATGCCCGGACCCGGAAGCGGTAGGTGCGCGCGCTGCTCTTCAGGCCCGAGACCGTGTAGCTGGCCACGTTTGCGCCCACGGTGGCGATCTGGTTGAACGGACCGCCGCTGATGGAGCGTTCGATCTTGAAGCCGTCCTCGTTCGCGGAGTTGTCGGTCCACGTCAGCGTGCTGCGCTTGGCTACGACCGGCGTGGCCTGCAGCGCACTGGGCGCAGCCGGAATGGCGGCCGGGGGCGGCGCGCCGTACAGCACGACCTTCATCGTTGGGCCGGTGGTGTCGCACGCCGCCGTCTCGCCCGCGTGATAGCTTCCGCTGCGGTACCACAGCACCACGTCGGCGCCGGCGGCGATGTTCTCGCCATTTACGTAATTGTCGAGATGCTGCTTGTCGGCGTCCACGCCGGTCGTCGCACCGCCATCGTCGATCTCGGTCGACCGGAACGCCAGCGACCATGCATCGGCCGAGGCGAAGGTATCGGCCAGGTTGTCACCGGCCCCGGTCGTGAGCTCGACCACATGGTTGTTCAGTTTGTCGCGCACCCGCCATTTTGGCTGTGTCGTGTCCTTCGTGCGGCTGGCTTCCCCCAGCGCCGCCCACATTCCTCCATTGGACTCCTCGATCACGTCGTTTGCCGAGCCGCCCAGGTCGACGTCGAAGCGCCAGTACGCATTGTGGTGATGCGCCAGGCCGGTGCAGGCATTGGCCACGGCGGTGAAGTGCATGCGCGGCTGGATCGTGCCGTCGGCGAAGAACGTCCATTCGTGGATGTAGCGGTACCAGCCGGCCCGCAGCTGACTGGTGATCACCAGGCGGTCGGCCAGCTTTTGCACCGCCACCCCGGCAAAGCTGCCGGCGTCGGTCCCCGGGTGATTGCACACCGTGGACGGCGCAACGGTGGGTTCGGCATAGCCCGGTGCGATCACGTTGTTCGCTTCGAAGGCCTGGTACTCGGTCAGCCAGTCGCGGTAGCTCAGGTCGCTGCCGCCGCAGCCGCCGGGGTCGTACCTGACGTTCATGAGCGGGATGTGGGCGCGGTGGAATACCTTGACGTCCTTGTAGTAGACGTCGTGCAGGTCGACGCCCGATCCGTCGATGCCGGATGAATTGGGCGGCGCCGTCCAGCACAGCTTCCAGACGGGGTTGGCCGCAGGCCAGGCGATGTAGTTTTGTTCTGCGCACGCCTGGGCCTGCGCAGCGCCCGGGGCCAGCAGCAGCCAGCCGGTGCAGATCGCCGCGAAAGCCAGGATCAGCCGGGTCTTTGGTTTCACGGGCTGTCTCCGATCGGTTCAGGTGGAGGACGCGACGGTGTCGTCGGTCAGATCGACCACCACCACCCTGAGGGTGCGCGAGAAATCCCTGCTGAAGATCCGCATTTGCAGGCAGCGGTGCGATGCCGGTTTGCCTTCCGGGGCATCGACGACGAACCCGCCCGCGAGCGATGCCGGCGTGGCGAGCAGCCTGGCCAGCGCCGGGTCCCGCCGCACGATCCGTGATGCGGCCTGGATTTCTTCGTCGGATGCCTGCGGCCGCCCGCGCAAGGTCTCCTGGCTGACGAGCTCGCCCGTGCCGGGGTCGAGTCCGTACTCGGTGGCGCGTCCCATCGTGTAATCGAACAGGGTAACGATGGCGCGGTATTCCTGCTGTTTCGCGCCGCTGGGGGTGGCGACGAAGCCGTGCCGGACCCGGATGGCGCGTACTTTGTGCCCGCGGATCTGGTCTGCTACCGTGCTCGTCGCCAGCAAGGCAGTGACGACCGCCTGCTTTTCGCGTGCATCGAGCGCCTGGTCCGGCGGCGACACGATGCCAATCGCGGCCGGCGTGGGAGACTGCGCCCACGCCAGGGCGCCGGCGCACAACAGGACGGCCGGGAACGGTCGCGGAACGTGCTTCATCAGCCGGTGGAAATTGAACATTGCTTACCCTGTCGACGGCTGCGTGGGCCAGCTGTTAGCACAGCGTGGTCATCGCATCATTGACCCAGTCTACGAAGCAGGCTCGCTACCCGTTTGATACACCTCAAACGTGCGGTCAGGGCATGGCGCGCGTTCCACGACGGCGCGCCCTGTCGCGGCAGTGGGCTAGAATGGCGCGGTTGCACGCGCCGGTTCCTCGCACTCGATGTTTCACAGGAGACTTCCATGAAATCAATCAGCCTTGGCACTGCAGTCCTGTCCATCCTTCTCACCCTCCCCGCCTACGCAAACGACAAGGCCCCGCTCAAGAAAAGCGGCGGCGTACTGGTCGACGCCAAAGGGATGACCGTGTACACCTTCGACAAGGACACCGCGAACAGCGGCAAGAGCGCCTGCTCCGGTCCGTGCGCCCAGAACTGGCCTCCGGTCAAGGCGGCCGATGCGCAGCCCGAAGCGCCCTATGCGGCCATCACGCGCGAGGACGGCAGCAAACAGCTGACCTACATGGGCAAGCCGCTATATACCTTTGCCAAGGACAAGAAAGCCGGCGACAAGGCTGGCGAGAATGTCATGGGGGTCTGGCATACCGTCAGCGACTGACCGGTAATCGAAACGCATCCGCCGTCGGGCGGGA
>DASTVB010000193.1:0-7718 GCA_035759315.1 Telluria sp.
GTTTCGCGCATCAGTTTTGCACGCGGGTCGAAGTTCTTGTAGACGCGGTGACCGAAGCCCATCAGCTTGACGCCGGAGTTCTTGTCCTTGACCTTCTCGATGAAGGCAGGGATGTTCTCGACCGAGCCGATTTCCTTCAGCATGTTCAGCGCCGCTTCGTTTGCGCCGCCGTGCGCAGGACCCCACAGGCAGGCGATGCCCGCTGCGATACATGCGAACGGGTTGGCACCCGAGGAACCGGCCAGGCGGACGGTGGAAGTCGATGCGTTCTGCTCGTGGTCCGCGTGCAGGATCAGGATGCGGTCCAGCGCGCGCACCAGCACGTCGTTGACTTTGTACTCTTCGCACGGGTTACCGAACATCATGCGCATGAAGTTCGCGCTGTACGACAGGTCGTTGCGCGGGTAGACGAACGGCTGGCCGATCGAGTACTTGTAGGCCATCGCAACCAGGGTCGGCATCTTGGCGATCAGGCGGATCGCGGAGATCTCACGCTGGTGCGGGTCGTTGATGTCGAGCGAGTCATGGTAGAACGAAGCCAGCGCGCCGACGGTGCCGACCAGGACCGACATCGGGTGCGCGTCGCGGCGGAAGCCACGGAAGAAGAACTGCATCTGCTCGTGCACCATGGTGTGCTTGGTGACGGTGTCGGTGAACTTCTCTTTCTGCGCCGCGTCAGGCAGTTCGCCGTTCAGCAGCAGGTAGCAGGTCTCGAGGAAGTCGCAGTTCACTGCCAGCTGTTCGATCGGGTAGCCGCGATACAGCAGCTCGCCCTTGTCGCCGTCGATGTAGGTGATCGACGAGTTGCATGCCGCGGTGGACATGAAGCCAGGGTCGTACGTGAACTTGCCGGTGGCGCCGTACAGCTTGCGAATGTCGATGACGTCAGGGCCGATCGTGCCTTTGTAGATCGGCATTTCCAGCGATGGGCTGCCATCGTTGAACGACAGCGTGGCTTTGGTATCAGAGATGTTCATAACACTTCCTTCTTGGGAGTGAAGCTACTAAAAATAAACGTTCAGGAATCAGGCCTGGCGCAGCCGCGCCAGCAGCGCACGCACGTGCGGCACGTCGAGCTGCTCGCCTTCCGGTTCCGCGCGCGCCAGCAGCAGGTCCATCAGCGCGTTGTCGGACAGGTCCAGCAGCCGCGTGAGCGCGTCCACCTCCTCGTCCGACATGCCCTCTTCATGCGCATCGAGGAAGCGCGTGAGGATCAGGTCGTTCTCGAGCAGGCCGCGGCGGCTGCGCCAGCGCAGGCGGGCGCGATTCGCCGGGTCGGATTGGTGCGTGTTCAAGCCTGGTTCCATTTCTGGTCAACACTATACTCCGCACTGCGGGTTGCGGCAGTACGGTACTTCTACTGTATTCACTTACCGGCCGTAGGTGATTCGGGACGGGGACTGTCCCCGAATGGGGACCGTCTCCCGGTGTTCCGGGATTAGCGGTACATCCAGACACCGGGGGACGGTCCCCTGCGGGGACAGTCCCCTCCCCCGCTCAGATCGCGCGGCGGACCAGCAGTTCTTTGATCTTGCCGATCGCGCGGTTCGGGTTCAGGCCCTTCGGGCACACGTCCACGCAGTTCATGATCGAGTGGCAGCGGAACAGGCGGTACGGGTCTTCCAGGTTGTCCAGGCGCTGGCTGGTCGCTTCGTCGCGCGAGTCGGCGATGAAGCGGTAAGCCTGCAGCAGGCCGGCCGGGCCGACGAACTTGTCCGGGTTCCACCAGAACGACGGGCACGAGGTCGAGCAGCACGCGCACAGGATGCACTCGTACAGGCCGTCCAGCTCTTCGCGTTCCGCAGGGGTCTGCAGGCGCTCTTTCTCCGGAGGGATCGAGTCGTTGATCAGGAACGGCTTGACCGAGTCGTACTGCTTGAAGAACTGGGTCATGTCCACGATCAGGTCGCGGATGACCGGCAGGCCAGGCAGCGGACGCAGCACGATCGGCTGGGTCAGTTCGTTCAGGTTGGTGGTGCACGCCAGCCCGTTCTTGCCGTTGATGTTCATCGCGTCCGAACCGCACACGCCTTCGCGGCACGAACGGCGCAGCGCGAGCGAGTCGTCGACGTCGGACTTGATGCGCTGCAGTGCGTCCAGCAGCATCTTGTCGGTGTCCTGCAGTTCGACCGTCAGGTCCTGCATGTATGGCTTCGTATCCTTGTCCGGATCGTAGCGGTAGATTTTGAATTGAATGGTACGTGGCATGGCTATGACCTTAGAAGGTACGGGCTTTAGGCTGGAACGTCTCGACGGTCAGCGGCTTGGTGCGGACAGGCTTGTACTCGAGGCGGTTGCCTTCCGAGAACCACAGCGTGTGCTTCATCCAGTTGGCGTCGTCGCGGTTCGGGTAGTCGCGCTGGGCGTGCGCGCCGCGCGATTCCTTGCGCGCCACGGCCGACGTGATCGTCGCTTTCGCGGTCTCGATCAGGTTGTCCAGTTCCAGCGCTTCCACGCGGGCGGTGTTGAACACCTTGGACTTGTCCTTGAACGAAACGTGCTTGCGGCGCTCGTCGAGCACCATGATCTCTTTGTAGCCCTGCTCCAGCAGTTCGTCGGTGCGGAACACGCCGCAGTACTTCTGCATCGTCGAGCGGATGTCGTTGGCGACGCCCTGCACGCGCTCGGAACCGGTGGAGGTCTCGAGGCGGTTGAGGCGGTCCAGCGCCATGTCGGCCGCGCCCGCAGGCAGCGCCTTGTTGGACTTCTGCTTGAGGTTCTGCGCCACGACGTGGTTGCCGGCCGCGCGGCCGAACACCAGCAGGTCGAGCAGCGAGTTGGTGCCGAGGCGGTTGGCGCCGTGCACCGAGACGCAGGCGCATTCGCCGATCGCGTACAGGCCGTTGACGACCTGCTGCGAGCCGTCCGCAGCCGAGGACATCACCTGGCCGTGGATGTTGGTCGGGATGCCGCCCATCTGGTAGTGGATGGTCGGGACGACCGGGATCGGTTCCTTGGTCGCGTCGACGTTGGCGAACTTGTGGCCGATCTCGAGGATCGACGGCAGGCGCTTCTGGATGGTCTCGGCGCCGATGTGGCGCAGGTCCAGCAGCACGTGGTCCTTGTTCGGGCCGCAGCCGCGGCCTTCCTTGATTTCCTGGTCCATCGAGCGCGATACGAAGTCGCGCGGCGCCAGGTCCTTCAGGGTCGGCGCATAACGCTCCATGAAGCGTTCGCCGTTCGAGTTGATCAGGATGCCGCCTTCGCCGCGCACGCCTTCGGTGATCAGGACGCCCGCGCCGGATACGCCGGTCGGGTGGAACTGCCAGAACTCCATGTCCTGCAGCGGCAGGCCGGCGCGTGCCGCCATGCCCATGCCGTCGCCGGTGTTGATGAAGGCGTTGGTCGACGCTGCGAAGATGCGGCCTGCGCCGCCGGTCGCGAAGATGGTGGTCTTCGCTTCCAGGATCATGCATTCGCCGGTTTCCATTTCCAGCGCCATCACGCCGACCACGTCGCCTTCGGCGTCGCGGATCAGGTCGAGCGCCATCCACTCCACGAAGAACTGGGTGCGGGCGCGCACGTTGCGCTGGTACAGGGTGTGCAGCATCGCGTGGCCGGTGCGGTCGGCCGCCGCGCACGCGCGCTGGACCGGCTTCTCGCCGAAGTTGGCGGTGTGGCCGCCGAACGGACGCTGGTAGATGGTGCCGTCAGGGTTGCGGTCGAACGGCATGCCGAAGTGTTCGAGCTCGTACACGACCTTCGGCGCTTCGCGGCACATGAATTCGATCGCATCCTGGTCGCCCAGGTAGTCGCCGCCCTTGACGGTGTCGAACATGTGCCAGTACCAGTCGTCTTCGCTCATGTTGCCCAGCGAGGCGCCGATGCCGCCCTGCGCCGCCACGGTGTGCGAGCGGGTCGGGAAAACCTTGGACAGGACGGCGACGTTCAGGCCCGCTTCGGCCAGCTGCAGCGAAGCGCGCATGCCGGAACCGCCGGCGCCGATGATGACCGCGTCGAAGCGACGGGTCGGAATACCAGTTTTGAGTGCTGCCACGATTAATAACTCCACAGAATCTGCGCGGTGTAGAAGGCGCAGGCGATCAGGTACAGCAGGGTTGCCGATTGCAGGACCAGGCGGATGCCGGCCGGCTTGATGTAGTCCATCCAGATGTTACGGATGCCGACCCAGGCGTGGTAGTACAGCGCCAGGAAGGTGACCATCGTGAACAGCTTGAACCACTGCTTGGAGAACAGCACCGCCCAGCCTTCATACGTGAAGTTGGACGCGGTCAGGAACTGGAACAGCAGGATGACGGTGTACACCGCCATCACGATCGCGGTCACGCGCTGGGCCAGCCAGTCCTTGACGCCGTAGTGGGCGCCGACGACCAGGCGCTTCGGGCCGATACCGTTGTTATTGTGTGCCATCTCAGAATACTCCAAACAGTTTCAGTGCAACGGCCAGCGTGGCGACCGCGGTCAGGGCCAGCACGATGCCGGCGCTCTGGCGCGCGGCGTGCTTTTCCAGGCCGATGTGCAGGTCCATCACCAGGTGGCGGATGCCGGCGAAGAAGTGCTGCAGGTAGCCCCACGCAAGCACCACGATCACCAGCTTGGCGAACGGATGGGAGAGGACGCCGCCGAACTCGGCGAACGAGATTTCAGAGCGGATGCTCAGTTCGAACAGGTACAGCAGGAACGGCAGCGCAAGGAACAGGACCGCGCCGCTGATGCGGTGCAGGATCGAGACGATGCTTGGTACCGCCATGCGGTAATTGGCAAGATCCGTAACGTTGATGTTACGGAATTGAGGCCGCTCTTTTCTTGCATTCTTCACGGCTTCGGACATACAGACCTCCCCATCTTTGACAGCAAAATTTATGTAACCCGCAATTTTCGCCGATTTTCCGCTTCGCTACCAAGCGTTAGGAACATGACGAACGAAAAACTTTGAGTTCCCTAGGACAACGTATTCAATTCGCAACAGGCTGGCGGGCCTTACGACAGCTCGCTCAGGTAGTGGTGGTGCCCGGTCCGGTACAGGCCGCGGCGCAGCTCGACCGCCTTGTCACCGTAGGTAAAGGACACGCGTTCGGCGCACAGCAGCGGCGTGCCTTCCGCCACTTTCAGATGCTGCGCCGCGCCGGCATCGGCCCCGACGGCGCGGATTTTCTCGGTCGCGCGGATCATGCGGGTGCCGAACTCGGATTCGAACAGGCCATACATCGGCCCCTTGTACTCGATCAGGCGCTCGGCGGTCAGGCCCTTGAACATCTGGCCCGGCAGCCACAGCTCCTCGAGGATGGTCGGTTCCTGGTCGAAGGCCATCACGCGCCTGATATATACGACCGCGTCGCCGGACTTCAGTTCCAGCAGGCGCGCGACCTCGGCCGGGGCGCGCATGCGCTTGACCTCCAGGATGCTGCTGTCGGGATGGTGCGGCACGCCCTCGTCCGGCACCAGCCGCAGGAAGCGGAAGTGCGCACGCTCCTCGTGGTGGGTGGAGACGAAAGTGCCCTTGCCCTGGCGACGCACCACCAGGTTTTCGGCGGCCAGCTCGTCGATCGCCTTGCGCACGGTGCCCTGGCTGACCTTGAAACGGGCCGCCAGTTCCACTTCGCTGGGAATCAGTTCGCCAGGCTTCCATTCGCCGGACTGCAGGCTCTGCGTGATGAGCGCCTTGATCTGCTGGTAGAGCGGGGAAAAAGTCGGTGAAGCCGCGCCGCCCCCTGCCGGGGTGCTCTGGTTATTCGAAGTCGGGGCTTGGCTCATAGACCACGATTTCACCACAAATACCCCACCGCGTCCAGTCGCACCCCGGGCCAAAAGATGTCTTATATAAGACATATGATATGAATTGACAGATACCGCCCCGGAGCCTACACTCGCGGTCGATCCGGGCGCCTGTGCGATATGCGTACGTACCGCCGAGCACCGTCATCCCAGCGCAGGCCGGGATGACGGCGCACAGTGTTCCAGCATGCGTTTTTGGTATCATAGATATCTTGACCTGGCCCCGCGTGGCCGCTAGACCAGTTTTCATTCCCACTTTGGAGATTCATCATGGCTAAAACCCCAATGCGCGTCGCTGTGACCGGCGCCGCCGGCCAGATCGGCTATTCCCTGCTGTTCCGCATCGCCAGCGGTGACATGCTGGGCAAAGACCAGCCGGTCATCCTGCAGCTGCTGGAAATCGCGGACGAAAAAGCGCAGAAGGCGCTCAAGGGCGTGATGATGGAACTCGACGACTGCGCCTTCCCGCTGCTGGTCGAAATGACCGCCCACTCGGACCCGATGACCGCCTTCAAGGATGCCGACGTGGCCCTGCTGGTCGGCGCGCGTCCACGCGGCCCTGGCATGGAACGCAAGGACCTGCTGGAAGCGAACGCACAGATCTTCACGGTGCAGGGCAAGGCGCTCGACGCCGTCGCCTCGCGCAACGTCAAGGTACTGGTGGTCGGCAACCCGGCCAACACCAACGCCTACATCGCGATGAAATCGGCGCCTTCGCTGCCGGCCAAGAACTTCACCGCGATGCTGCGCCTGGACCACAACCGCGCCCTGTCGCAGATCGCGGCCAAGACCGGCAAGCCGGTTGCAGCGATCGAGAAGATGGTCGTGTGGGGCAACCACTCGCCGACCATGTACGCCGACTACCGTTTCGCCACCATCGACGGCGCTTCGGTCAAGGACATGATCAACGACGACGCATGGAACCGCGACACCTTCCTGCCAACCGTGGGCAAGCGCGGCGCGGCGATCATCGAAGCGCGCGGCCTGTCGTCGGCGGCTTCGGCTGCCAACGCGGCGATCGACCACATGCACGACTGGCACCTCGGCACCGCCGGCAAGTGGACCACGATGGGCATCCCGTCGGACGGTTCGTACGGCATCCCTGAAGGCACCATGTTCGGCTTCCCGGTCACCACCGCGAACGGCGAATACACGATCGTGCAGGGCCTGCCGGTCGACGAGTTCTCGCAAGAGCGCATCAACCTCACGCTCAAGGAACTGACCGAAGAGCGCGAAGGCGTCGCCCACCTGCTGGCCTAAGCAGAACGCGGCGCACGACGTGGAGCCAACCAGCCCACCAGTTCGCCGCAAGCCCCGTGCCGCCCCGAGCGGCACGGGCGCTGTCGCACCCAACACATCACGCATGCATCCATCCGAAGTCCTCTTTCAAGGCAAGCGCCAGCCATTGCTGCTGCCCGCCTGCGACCATTACGCCGGCTCCGAAAAGCTGATGCGCAAATCGCTGGCGCTGCAGCAGGAGCTGGGGCCGCTGTTCGACATCACCTTCGACTGCGAGGACGGCGCCGCCGCCGGCGCCGAGAAGGAGCACGCCCAGCTGGTTGCCGCCCTCGTCAACGATGAAGGCAACCGCTTCAACCGCATCGGCGCGCGCGTGCACGATCCGCGCAGCGCCCATTTCGCCGCCGACGTCGCCACCATCGTCGGCGCCTGCGCGCAGAAGCTGGCCTACCTGGTGCTGCCGAAGGCCGAGAGCCTGGCCGACGTCGTGCGCATGATCGAATTCGTCAACCGTTACGCGGTGCCGGCCGGGCGCGCCGCGCTGCCGATCCACGTGCTGATCGAAACCCACGGCGCCCTGCGCGACGCCTGGGACATCGCCGCCCTGCCCCAGGTCGAGTGCCTGTCGTTCGGGATCATGGATTTCGTCTCGGCCCACTACGGCGCCATTCCCGGCAATGCGATGCGCACGCCGGGCCAGTTCGTGCACCCGCTGGTGGTGCGCGCAAAACTGGAGATGGTTG
>DASTVB010000194.1:0-10119 GCA_035759315.1 Telluria sp.
CCGCCCGGGAGATCGTGATGCGCCCGGATTCGAGCGGTTGGCGCAGCACCTCGAGGACCTTGCGGTCAAACTCCGGCAATTCGTCCAGGAACAGGACGCCGCAATGGGCGAGCGAGACTTCGCCGGGGCGGGGCACGCTGCCGCCGCCGATCAGCGCCGCGGCGGAGGTGGTGTGGTGCGGGCTGCGGTAGGGCCGCACTTTCCATTGCGCCGCCGAGAAGCTTCCGTTCAGCGAATGTACGGCCGCCGCCTGGATCGCCTCCTCGTCGCTCATGGGCGGCAGCAGCGCCGGAAAACGCGACGCCAGCATGGTCTTGCCGGCGCCAGGCGGGCCAACCATCAGCACCGAGTGCGAACCTGCGGCGGCCACGACCAGCGCGCGCTTGACCGCCTGCTGTCCCTTGACATCGGCGAAGTCCGGATATCCCGGTGGTGAAGGCACCGGCGCCGGGATATGGCGCGCAAGCCTGGGCGCGTCGCGCGCGAAATGCGCGCACACCTCGAGCAGGTTCGATGCCGGGTAGATTGCGGCGTCCGAGGCGAGCGCCGCCTCGTCTGCGTTCGCCTGCGGGACGATGAAGGCACGTCGCTTCGGCCCGCGCTGCATCGCCAGCGCCATAGCCAGTGCGCCACGCATCGGGCGCAGCTCGCCGGACAGCGACAGCTCGCCCGCGAATTCGTAGTCGTCCAGCCTGGCCCGCTGCAGCTGCCCGGATGCGGCGAGGATGCCGACCGCGATCGGCAGGTCGAAGCGGCTCGAGTCCTTGGGCAGGTCGGCGGGCGCGAGGTTCACCGTGATGCGTCGCGGCGGCGTGTCGAAGCCGGCGTTCTGCAGCGCCGAGCGCACCCTTTCCTTCGATTCGCGCACTTCGGTGTCGGGCAGGCCGACGATCGTGAAGGCGGGAAGCCCGGTGGCAAGGTGCACCTCCACACTGACGCTGGGCGCTTCCATGCCGCACAGTGCGCGGCTGTGTATGACTGCGAGGCTCATCGCATTCCTGGAGGGCTGGGCTGGTGATGCATCGTAGAACCTGGGCCCGGCCGACTCATTGCGGTGAGCCAAAGGTGCGGGCACGCCGCCGGGGTTGAATCGAGAGGCCGTTGCGCAGGTTCTTAAATTATCTTAAGGCGGGGTTTCCTGCATTCATGGATAGTCTGTCGAGCCCGCTTGGCGAAAGCCGGGCCCATCCCGCGATTTACCCAGACACCCATCCCATGAATGCAAACGAAAAAATGTTCCAGGCGCAGCTCGATCCCCAGGAGATCTCGGTCGACGTGCTGCGCGAAAAATACGCCAAAGGCGACGAACAAAGCGTGACCGACGTGCGCCGCCGCGTGGCGCGCGCGCTGGCCGGACTCGAACCTGCCGACGTCCGCGACGAATTCGAGCGGCGCTTCCTGTGGGCCCAGGAAAACGGCTTCGTGCCCGCCGGGCGCATCAACTCCGCGGCCGGGCTGGGCATGAAGGCGACCCTAATGAACTGCTTCGTGCAGCCGGTCGGCGACTCGGTCACCGGCCACGACGATGGCCTGCCCGGGATTTACACCGCGGTGGCGGAAGCGGCCGAGACGATGCGCCGCGGCGGCGGCGTCGGCTACGATTTCTCCGCGATTCGCCCGGCGGGCAGCAAGGTCAAGGGTACCCAGTCGCGCGCCTCGGGGCCGGTCTCCTACATGGAAGTGTTCGACGCGTCGTGCAAGACCGTCGAATCGGCCGGCGCGCGGCGCGGCGCCCAGATGGGCGTGCTGCGCATCGACCATCCCGACGTCGAACGCTTCATCGCCGCCAAGGACGCAGGCGCGTTCGCCAATTTCAACCTGTCGGTGGGCGTCACCGACGCCTTCATGGAGGCGGTGACCGCCGACGGCTGGTTCGAACTGGTGCATCGCGCGGAACCGGGCGACGAGGACGCGGCCGCCGGCGCCCGCCAGCGGGAGGACGGACTGTGGGTGTACCGGGCAGTGCGCGCACGCGAGCTGTGGGACGAGGTCATGCTGTCGACCTACGACCATGCGGAGCCGGGCGTGCTTTTCATCGATCGCATGAATGCGGAGAACAACCTGTACTACTGCGAGCAGCTGCGCGCCACCAATCCCTGCGGCGAACAGCCGCTGCCTGCGTACGGCTGTTGCGACCTTGGCTCGCTCGACCTGACGCGCTTCGTCGAACGGCCGTTCTCGGAGCAGCCCGGCTTTGATTTCGCGCGCATGCGCGAGGTCGCGGCCATCGGCGTGCGCATGCTCGACCTGGTGCTCGACGCCAGCGAGTGGCCGCTCCCCCAGCAGGCGCACGAGGCCAGCGCCAAGCGCCGGGTCGGCCTTGGCTTCCTCGGCCTCGGCAGCGCGCTGGTCATGCTCGGGATCCGCTACGACTCCGAGGAGGGGCGGGCGATGGCAACCCGGATCGCGACGGAGCTGCGCGATGCGGCGTATGGCGCGTCGGTGCAGCTGGCAGTGGAGAAGGGCGCCTTCCCGCTGTTCGACCGCGAGCGCTACCTTGAGGGCCAGTTCGTCAGGCGCCTGCCCGAACACCTTCGCGACGCGATCGCCGAGCACGGCATCCGCAATTCGCATTTGCTGTCGATCGCGCCCACGGGCACGATCACGCTCGCGTTCGCCGACAACGCATCGAACGGCATCGAGCCGGCATTTTCGTGGGTCTACCAGCGCAAGAAGCGCATGGCCGACGGCAGCACCCGCAGCTACGAGGTGGCCGACCACGCATGGCGGCTGTACCGCCACATGGGCCACGACGTCGGCGACGACGCAAGGCTGCCGGCGCAATTCGTCACGGCGCTGCAGATGCATGCGCACGACCACCTGCGCATGATGGAAGCCGTGCAGCCATTCATCGATACCGCCATCTCGAAAACGGTGAACGTCCCGGCGGATTACCCATACGAGGACTTCCGGGACCTGTACACCGAGGCGTGGCGCTCCGGCCTCAAGGGACTGGCGACCTACCGTCCCAACAGCGTCACCGGCAGTGTGCTCAGCGTCGGCCACGCGCCCGCCAGCGCGGCGCTGCCGGACGACGATCCGCTGCGCAAGCGCTTCGAGCGCAGGCCGATGGGCGAACTGGAGTCGGTCACCTCCAAGATCGAATACTCGACGCACGAAGGCAAGAAGGCGGTGTACCTGACCGTCAGCTTCATCCACGCGGAAGGAAGCTGGGAGGGCCAGCCGGTCACCATCGAACGGCCATTCGAGTTCTTCATGCCGGCCAACCAGAAATCGGATGGGCAGCAGTGGATCACGTCCTCGATGCGGCTGCTGTCGATGGCGGCCCGCGCCGGCAGCCCGGTGGCCAAGGCGCTGGCCGACATGCGCGAGGTGGTGTGGGAAAAGGGCCCGGTGCGTTGCGGCTACCTGACCAGGGAAGACGGCACGCAGGTGCCGGTGTATCACGATTCAGAAGTGGCGGCGGTGGCGTTCATGCTGCAGCGGATCCTGATCCGGCGCGGCTTCCTGGACGCCTGGGGCAACCAGGTGCCGGTGCCTGCACTGGCGCGGCAGCTTGCTTCGCGCGGGCCATCCGGCTCCGGCGGACAGCCGCACGCGGCGACTGCCGCAGGTGTGGCGCCCTCGAAGTCTGGTGGAAAATGTCCGGAATGCGGCGCGCATGCGTTGCGCAAGGTCGACGGATGCACCCGCTGCGCTGAATGTCATTACCAGGGCGGTTGCGGTTGAGCTGAGGCGCCATCCGCGCGAAGGCGCGGATGGGCGGGCGCTGCGTTTTTACTTTTGTGCGAGGATCCACTTGGCCAGCGTCGCGGCCTCCTGGGCGCTCAAGGCATTCGGCGGCATTGGCATCGGCCCCCATGCGCCGCCGCCACCCTGGACAATCTTGGTCGCCAGCTTGGCCTCAATGCCTTTCTGGCCGGAGTATTTGGCGGCGATTTCCTTGAAGGCGGGGCCAACCACTTTCTTGTCGATTGCATGGCATGCCATGCAGTTCTTAGCCTTGGCCAGTTCGGGATTGGCGAAGGCCGGCGCGGCGGCGAGGGAGGCCAGCGCGAGGATAAGCAGGCGATACGTTTTCATTCAAATCTCCAGTAAATATGCCGCAGGTGGGGCAGCTCCATTGTTCTTGAACCGGCAGCGCGCGGCAAGGCCGGGGTGTAAAAAACCAAAACCAGGTCAAGGAATCCGTGCCGGCATTGGGAGGGCGATTTGCTTAAACAGGGTTAAGGATTCGAAGCGGATGCGCGCCTACAATCTTTGAATACCCAACACAGGAGTCTCATGATGATGCACCACAGCTTCCAGCTCGCCGCTGCTCTCGATATCGCCGGCGCCACCAAAGTTTCCGAAGCCCTCCGGGCCACCACCGGTGTCGGCGCGGTCGACGCGCAAGCCGGCGCCGATCGCATCGCCGTCACCTTCGACGCGGACCATACCTCGATGCTGGAACTGGCCCGGGTGCTCAACCGCGCCGGACATGCGGTACGCGAACCGAAACCCCACGGCGCCGGTTCCTGCTGCGGCGGTTGCGGCGGTCATTGACCCGAACTGCGCCCCGCCCGGGAAACCGGCCGGGGCGCTGGGCCGGCCAGCCGGGCGGCCCCGCTTCGTTCAGATGGTTTTCGAGTAGCGCATCCGCTGTAGCGGGACCTGGTTCGGCGTACCGAAATAGCGGTCGAAAGCCATGGCGATATTGCGCACCAGCAGGCGTCCCTTCGGCGTCACGCTGACCGTCCCTTCCCCCAGTACCATCATCCCGTCCCGCTCGAATTCCAGCAGCCTGGCCCACTCGGCGTCGAAATAGCGCCGGAAGTCGATGCCGTGCGCCTGCTCGAAGGCGCGGGTGTCCAGGGAAAAATCACACATCAGGCGCTGGATCACGCTGCGGCGTACGCAGTCGTCGTCAGCCAGGCGCAGGCCGCGCGCGATGGGCAGTTCGCCGCGGTCGAGCGCCGCGTAGTAGCGATCCAGCGACTTTTCATTTTGCGCATACGAGCTTCCCACCGCGCTGATCGCCGACACACCGCAGGAGATCATGTCGGTGTCGACGTGGGTGGAGTAGCCCTGGAAATTGCGGTGCAGCTGGCCGTTCGTCTGCGCGATCGCCAGCTCGTCGCCCGGTTTCGCGAAATGGTCCATGCCGATGTACACGTAGCCGGCTCCGGTCAGGCGCTCGATGCACAGGGCCAGCATGTCCAGCTTTGCCTGCGGCGCGGGCATGTCCTCGTCCGCGATCAGGCGCTGCGATTTGAACAGCTCGGGCATGTGGGCGTAGTTATAGACCGAGATGCGATCCGGGCTGGCCCCGATCACCTTCGCCAGCGTCTCAGCCATGGTTGTGGCGCTCTGTTTCGGCAGGCCGTAGATCAGGTCGATGCTGACCGAGCGGTAGCCGGCTTCGCGCGCGGCGGCGATGGCATCGAGCGTCAGCGCTTCGGGCTGGATGCGGTTGACCGCTTTCTGCACCTCGGGGTCGAAGTCCTGCACGCCCAGGCTCAGGCGGTTGAAGCCCTGGCGCCTGAGCGAGAAGATCCGTTCCGCGTCGACCGTGCGCGGGTCGATCTCGATCGAGAATTCGCCTTCGTGGTCGGCTGCGAACTGGAAGCGCTGGCGCAGGTAGTCCATCAGCTCGCCCATCTGCCCGTCGGAGAGGTAGGTCGGCGTGCCCCCTCCGAAATGCAGCTGCTCGACGCGCCGCTCGCCCGTGAACAGGGCGGCCTGCATGTCGATCTCGCGCTTGAGGTAGCCAAGGTAGATCACCGCCTTGGAGCGGTCGGCCGTGATGATCTTGTTGCACGCGCAGTAGTAGCAGAGCGACTGGCAGAAGGGGATGTGCAGGTAGAGCGACAGCGGCCGCCGTACCGGCGCATCGAGAACCGCGCCGACAGCCGCGCGGTAGTCGCCGGTCCCGAAACCGGGGGAGAAGCGGTCCGCGGTCGGGTAGGACGTGTAGCGCGGGCCCTGCTGGCTCATGCGCGCGATCAGCTCCGCGGTCAGTTCGAAAGGCGCGTGCGCGGGCGCGCCGGCATCGTCAGTAGCCATGGTCTTGCTCCAGTAATGTGTTGGCGCGGCGGCGGGTGCCGCCGCGTGGTCAGCCCTCTTTGCCGTCGATGCGGGCGCGCACCAGGTAGGGCGAGTAGGTAAGCAGGTAGGCGATGAAGGCGCTGGTCCAGCAGGCGCCGGCGGCGATCAGGGCTACGTCGCGCACCGGCGGCGCAAGCGCTGCGGCGAGACGCAACAGCACGCCGAGCTGGATCAGCACGTACATGGCGGTCTCGGACCGCCCGGCCCTGAGCGGCCGTCCGGTGTGTCCCAGCGCGGTACGGGTAATCATTCCGAGGATCAGGCCGGCAATCGCGCCGACGCCCAGTACGTGGACCGCGGCGGAGGCGGGGGCCAGGCCGAGCTGCGCCATCGCCAGCAGGGCAAACCCGACCGGAATCCATGCATAGGAGGCATGCATGATCCACAACAGCGGGTTGCGCAGCGTGACCAGGGGCTTCCATCCAGCCAGGCGTAGTGCCTGGGCCACGGCGGCGCCGGCGGAGATCGCGGCGCCAGGCATGCCTTCCAGGCCCGCGGCCCAGGCGAGTCCCGCGGCGCCGGTGAGGACCAGCGCGGCCATGTCGATCCGCGCATTGCTGACCGGTTTCGTGCCCGGGACGGCGTTGGCGGTGAAGTTGGGGATGATGCGTCCGCCGATCACCGTCTCGATGACCACCACGATCACGATCGCCAGGTGGATTGGCGCCAGCGGAGACATGACGAGCCACCCGAGGCGGGCGGCATGGAAGGTCGCATTGGCCGCGGCGAGCAGCGCGAGGAGGGCGATCAGGACCATGTTGCGCGTGTTCCCGGAGCGTTGCAGGACGCGGTACATCGGCCATGCCGCAACCGGTAGGAAAAGTACGTCCACCAGGGCGGCAAACGCGGGACTGCCGAAGAACATGGCGGCTCGGCCCGCCACCCACAGCGCGGCGATCGCCGCGAGCACACGGCCGCGCGGGGTCCACAGGCCGGTCCAGTTGCGGCCCGCGGTGTACAGGAAGCCGATCACCACGGCCGTGGCGAAGCCGAACATCATTTCGTGGATGTGCCAGGCGAGGTCGACGCGCAGCGTTCCGAACCCGTAATAGCTGGCCAGCCACGCAGGCACGCTCACCGCCGCGAAGGCGGCCGCGAGCAGGTAGAAGGGGCGGAATCCCAGGGCCCAGAGGGCGTGCGGCGCGGCGCCGGGGGCAGGGCTTGTGCGTTCTTCGATGGAGACGAGCGACATGATCGGGTCCTGTTTAAGATGTATTTAAAATGCATCTTAAACCCGCGCGGCCTGTGCAGGCAACACCTTGGGCGCGCTGCGCCGGATATTTTTACCGGCGCGTGCGATCTTTACTGTGCTTGATCTGGATCATTCCCATGTGGCCGCAAGCACGCGTACTATCCGCGCGCAGGGCGATGGCTACCTGGCCGTTTTGCGAGCCGCGCCGGGCGCGGTCCGGGCTTTCACCGCCTTCGCTTCCGGGACGGGCTTCGCCGCCGCTTTGGCGGGCGCCTTGGCCTGGGTCGGGTCGGGCCGGTGGAAGTGGATCTTGGCGATACCGGCACGCTTGCCTGCGACCGGCGGCGGCGCGGTCATCTGCTCCAGCGTCACGCCGTCGAGCACTTCGAGGAAGGCGTAGGTGGCTTTCCCGAGCAGCCCTTTGAGCGAACAGGAGGGGGAATACGAGCAGCCCTGGCCGTTGGCGTCGAAGCAGGATGCCATGAAGAAGTCGTTTTCGGTGTGCCGCACGACCTCGCCGATATTGATCTTCGAAGGCTCGCAGCCCAGCCGCAGTCCGCCATTACGGCCCCGGACCGTATCGATGTAACCGAGCGTCCCGAGCTGGTGCACCACTTTGGTCAGGTGGTTCTTGGCGATCCCGTGTTCGTCCGCGATGTCGCCAATCGTCACCAGGCGGTCACGGTTGTGCGCCAGGTACATCAGCGTACGCAACGCGTAATCGGTGTAGGAAGTGAGTTTCATGGGCGGCACGTGTGGCTATCTGTATACAGGCATTGATTCTACCTCTTTCAGCGCGTGGGCAAAAAAAAGCAAAGCACATCAATTAAACATACATTTCGTTTGCATGTATTAAAACATGCAATTAGAATGCATCTTATGTGCTCAGCAGGCACTCCAAATTACACACACCAAGAAGGAAAATTGCCATGAAATCCACGCGCAAACTCTGGACTTGGCTAGCCATTATCTGTGTACTCTCGTTCGCCGCCCTCGGGTGGGTCGGAACGGAGATCTACCTGAAGGCGCCGCCAATCCCCAAGGTCGTCAACCAGAAGGGGGATGTCCTCTACACCGCCGAGCAGGTCCAGTACGGCCAGCAGGCCTGGCTCTCGGCCGGCGGCCAGCAGCTCGGCACCGTCTGGGGCCATGGCAGCTACCTGGCGCCCGACTGGTCGGCCGACTGGCTGCACCGCGAAGCGTTGGCGCTGCAGGACATCTTCGCGCAGCGCGATTTCGGCTCGCCTTACGCCGACCTGTCCGCCGAACGCCGCGGCCAGGTCGACATCCGGGTCAAGGAAGAACTGCGCAAGAACACCTATGACCAGGCCACCAATACCGTCACCCTGTCCGCCGAACGCGCACAGGCCGTCCAGCAGGTGGCGCAGCACTACAGCGCGCTGTTTGGGGACGAGGCATCGCTCGATGCACTGCGCGAGCAGTATGCGATGACTTCCGGTTCGCTGCCGGAGCAGGCCGACCGCCACGCGCTGACCGGGTTCTTCTTCTGGTCTTCTTGGGCTGCGGCCGCCGACCGTCCGGGCGAAACGGCGCTGTCGTACACCAGCAACTGGCCGCATGAACCGCTGGTCGACAACACCCCGACCGCGGGCGCCGGCATCTGGTCGGTCGCCAGCATCATCCTGATGATCGGCGCAATCGCGGGCATGATCTTCTTCCATTCGATGCACAAGGAAGAAGACGATCCCGCTCCGCCGAAGAACGACCCGCTGTTCAGCCTCAAGGCCACGCCTTCCATGAAGGCGACCAAGAAGTACTTCATCGTCGTGGTCGGGCTGGTCCTGGCCCAAGTCCTGATGGGCGTGATCACCGCGCACTACTCGGTGGAAGGCTCCAGCTTCTTTGGCATTCCGCTGGCCGACATCCTGCCGTTCACCGTCAGCCGCACGATCCACACCCAGTTCGCGGTGCTGTGGATCGCCACCGCGTGGCTGGCAACCGGCCTGTATATCGCGCCTGCCATTTCGGGCCACGAGCCGAAGTACCAGGCGCTGGGCGTGAACCTGCTGTTCTACGCGCTGCTGTTCATCGTGGTCGGCTCCACCGCCATGGGCTGGCTGGGCACGCTCGGCCATAAAGGCACGACGTTCGCGTTCTGGCTCGGTAACCAGGGCCTGGAATTCACCAGCATGGGCCGCATCTGGCAGATCCTGCTGTTCGTCGGCCTGCTGTTCTGGGCCACGCTGCTCGGCCGCGGCCTGTGGCCGGCGCTGCGCAAGCCATCCGAAAGCCGCGGCCTGATCGCCATGGTGTTCCTGGCCGCGGTCTGCATCGGCGGCTTCTACGCCACCTCGCTCACCTGGGGTCCCAAGACCCACTACTCGATGGTGGAATACTGGCGCTGGTGGCTGGTCCACCTGTGGGTGGAAGGCTTCTTCGAAGTGTTCGCAACCGCCGTCATCGCGCTGCTGTTCACCCGCCTCGGCCTGATCCGCGCCGCATCGGCCAACAGCGCCATCGTGCTCGAGACCATCGTGTTCCTGTTCGGCGGCATCCTGGGCACGCTGCACCACCTGTACTTCACCGGCACCCCGACTTCGGTGATCGCGATCGGCGCCATGTTCTCGGCACTGGAAGTCGTGCCGCTGTCGATGATCGGCGTGGAAGCGTACCGCAACTACAAGCGCTCGCAGGCGGCGCCATGGGTCCAGAACTACAAGTGGGCGATCCTGTGCTTCATCGCGGTCGGTTTCTGGAACACGGTCGGCGCGGGCCTGCTCGGCTTCTCGATCAACACCCCGATCGCGCTGTACTACATGCAGGGCCTGAACATGACCGCTGCCCACGGCCACGCCGCGCTGTTCGGTGTGTACGGCATGCTCGGTATCGGCCTGATGCTGTTCTGCCTGCGCGGCCTG
>DASTVB010000195.1:0-24049 GCA_035759315.1 Telluria sp.
CGTGATCGTGATGATCTTCGTCAACCAGGTGTGGCTGGCGGTGTCGCTAATGGTGGTGATCGGCGGGCTGGCCGGCTTCTTCGTGGTGCCGATGAACGCGCTGCTGCAGCACCGCGGGCACGTGCTGATGAGCGCGGGCCACTCGATCGCGGTCCAGAACTTCAACGAGAACCTGTCCATCCTGACCATGCTGGCGATTTACGCGGGCCTGATCACGCTGAACGTGGACCTGGACATCATCATCGTGCTGTTCGGGATGTCGATCGCGGGGATCATGTACTTCATCATGCGCCGCCACGCGGCCAACCAGCGCGAGCACGACTCGCTGGCCCTGATCGGCGAGCACAAACACTAACCCTGTTGCGCTGGAGGTATGGCGACACTCCGCCTACCTGTCATCCCCGCGAACGCGGGGACCCATGCTGAGTTTGCGCAGCGCCTACTTCATCGCATCGGTTGAATCAGTATGGGTCCCCGCTTTCGCGGGGATGACATTGTCGCGGCGGCTCGCGGCGCGGGCGCGCCAGTCTTCGGATACCACGAACGCGCGCGCCGCTTCCGTCCAGACGCCTCCCTCCTCCCGTACCGACGCCACCAGCATCGGCATCGCCGGAACGGAGAAATGCTCCCGCAGCCGCTCTCCCAGCGCAACGCGCGACAGCACCACGCCGGCGTCGGCTGTGCGCACCGGCGCCAGCCACTCCAGCCGCGCCAGCTGGATGAAAGACTCTCCTTCCAGCGCCTCCAGTTCATCCGCGCTGCACCAGGTGCCGCGGCAGTGGCCCGGATCGAGTCCTTCCAGCCCGCTGACCGTGCCGCGCGGGTAGAACAGCCAGCCCTTCACCAGCGCCTGCGCCTTCTCGACGGGACGCGGCAGTACCGCCTGCGCTGCCGGATGTTCGGCCAGCGCCAGCTGCTTGCTGGTGATCTTGCGCATTTTCTGACCCAGGCTGTCGGCGAGGTTCGGGCCTACCAGCGAATCCAGCTGGTCCGGCCACACACCTTCGAGCAGGTAGAACTTGGTGGCGAATTCGATGTGCAGGGCGTTGCCGTTGCCGGCGTCCAGCAGGAAGTCGAATTCGCCGACCGTGTCGTTGCGCGCCGCGCGCACCTGCAGGCCGTGGGCGACCAGCGTGCCCTGCTCCCTGAAATAGAAGGCGATCAGTTTTTCGGCATAGAGGCCGAGGCGGGTGTAGGTCTTGTCGCCCAGCGAGGCTAGCAGCGGCGCCGGGTCGGCGTCCAGCGCGAACAGCCAGTCACGCAGCGCGCCGCCGGGCTCCGGCAGCGTGGCGATCTTGCCGTCCCAGTGAGGGTGCGCGGGATCGAGCAGGCCGGGCGAATCGAGCAGCCAGGCCAGCGCCCTGACGTGCGGGTTGGCGAGTCCCCGCCAGGCATTCGCGAAGCGGGCCTGGAAGGTATCAGGCGGGCGGTCCATCGTTCGCCGCCAGGCACAGGTCGGCCCATGCGAGCGCCTTGTCCTGGCCGCGCCGCAGCAGTTCGGCCGGATGCAGCGTAGCCACCATCCGCACGCCGGGTTGGGTCGCGTGGACCTGGCCGCGCGCCTGCGCCAGCGGCTGCGACAGCGGCTGGCCGAGCATGGCGTTGGCGGCCACCTGGCCGAGGGTGAGCAGCGTGCCGGCGCCGGCCAGCGCGATCTCGCGCTCGACGAAGGGACGGCAGGTGGCGGCTTCTTCCTGGGTGGGCGCACGGTCCGCGCCAGACGATGTCGCGGGACGGCATTTGATCACGCTGGTGACCCAGGCCTCTTCCGTGGACACGCCGGCGGCGGCCAGCATGTTCGCCAGCAGTACCCCGGCGTCGCCGGCCAACGGCACGCCTTCCTTGTGGTCCTGCGCGCTGGCGGCGCCGGCGGCGACCACCCAGCGCGCCTGGCGCGATCCGGTTCCCATCACCGGTTTCGTACCCGGGGCGCAGGCGCCGCAACGGGTGCAGGCCATGATTGCCTGTTCCAGTTCGGCCCAGCCCATTCGGGCGATGCGCTGCTCCTCGCTCAGTTCCGCCGGTGCGGCAGGCTCCGCCACCGGCTGCGGCGCGGGAGCGCGCGCAAGCACCGGCGCCGGCTCTTGCGGGGCGGCTTCCGGCTCGGGCGCGGCGGTGCGCGGCACCCACAGCGGGGTGATGCCCATCTCCTTCAGGAATGCGGCGGTGCGGTTGCTCACAGCGTATACCTCATCACGATCGCGTCTTCGCGGCCGGTCGGGCCGGCCGGGTAGTAACCCTTGCGCAGGCCGATCGCCGTGTAGCCATATTGTTTGTATACCTTCAGCGCGCGCTCGTTGGACGGGCGCACTTCGAGCAGGATCGATTCCATGCCGCGCTCGCGGGCGCGCGCGGACAGCTTGTCGAGCAGCAGGCGCCCGATACCCTGCCCGTGCCGGTCGCCGGCGACGGCCAGGTTCAGCAGGTGGGCTTCGTCCACCGCCCACATCGCAAGGAAGTAACCGGCCAGGTGCCCGGTTTCGTCGCGCGCGACCCAGGCGTCGTAGCCGGCGCTCAGGGAGTCGGCGAAGTTCAGGCGGCTCCAGGGATAGGGATACACGGCCAGTTCCAGCGCCAGCACCTCGTCCAGGTCCGAGTCGCGCATCGGCAGCATGGTCAGCGTGTCCACCTGATGGGTTGGGCTCATGCGGCGTCCTTTGCCGCGTTGATTACCTTGCGCTCGGCGCTGGTGTAGGCGACCTTGTTGCGCAGGTAGAGCGGCTGGGCCTGGGCGGCGGGGACACCGCGGCCCGCTGCGAATTCGGTCTCGGCGAGCCGCGCAACCTGCTCGGCGTGCGGCAGGATCGAAGTGAGCGCGCCGGCCGCGAACGGCTTGCCGGCGAATACCTCGGGATGGGCGGAGATGCCGTTGCCGCAGGCGACCAGGCCGTCGACTGGCACCGGCGCGACGTCGCCGGGCGCGGACAGCACCGGTTCGGCCACGGTCAGCCAGCCGTCGGCGGTGCGGCGGTATTGGGCCCAGTAGACTTCGCCCATGCGGGCGTCGAGCACGGTCAGGATGTCGGTGGCGCCGCTGCGCTCGTGGCAGGCCAGCGCCATGGCCGGCAAGGTCACGACCGGCACCACCGGCAGCGAAGCGCCGAACGCCAGGCCCTGGGCGATGCCGCAGGCCGTGCGCACGCCGGTAAACGAGCCGGGACCGGAGCCGAATGCGATCGCATCGACGTCGCCGAGCGCCGCGCCGGCTTCTTTCAGCAGTTCCTGGACCATCGGCAGGATCGAGGCCGAATGCGTACGCACGCCGCTCGACTCGCGCGAACTGACCGTGCCATCCCTCAGCAGGGCGCAGGAAGCAAGTTCGGACGAGGTTTCGATGGCGAGAATAGTAGGCATACCGGTATTTTACCTTGGCAGATGGCGGCGCGGGACAGCGTACCTCCCTGCGGGTAGAATACCGGCTCATGCGCAGCCTCACCCTCACCCCCGACAACGCCGCGGACATCGCCAGCTACCTGCACGGCGAGCACTGGATCGTCGCGTGCCTGTGCGCCGCGTGGTGCGGGACCTGCGGCGGCTACCGCAACGCCTTCGAGGCGGTGTCGCAGCGGCATCCCGACAAGACCTTCATCTGGATCGACATCGAGGACAATGCCGACCTGCTGGGCGACCTCGACGTCGAGAATTTCCCGACCGTGCTGGTGCAGCGGGGCGACACCGTCGCGTTCTTCGGCACCATGCTGCCCGATCCGCTGGTGCTGGACCGGCTGGTGCTGGCCCAGGCCGAAGTGCCGGACGCCGAACTGGCGCGGCTGGCCAATTCCACCCCCGAGCGCCGCGACTGGCAGCGCGACAGCAACCTGCGCAAACTCCTCGCCGCGTGAAGCGGATGGGGACTGTCCCCGCGGGACTGTCCCCTGCTTTTCGGGTACCCTTAAAAGGCTGAGCGATTTTGGCGGATTTGAACATGATTGTGCCGAATCGGACACGGGGGACTTCCTCGGATCTTGTGCTGTCCTGACCTCTAAGCTTGCTAAAAATCAGGGGACAGTCCCCTTTGGGGACAGTCCCCGTTCTATGCGAGCGCGGGGGCCGGGCGCCAGGCCAGGAGCAGGTCGTCGGGCAGCACCGGGCGGCTGTAGAAGTAGCCCTGCGCCATGGTGCAGCCGTGCCGCAGCAGGAACGCGGCCTGGTCGCCGGTCTCGACGCCTTCCGCCACCACCGACAGGTTGAGCGATTTCCCGAGCTGGATGATGGCGATCGCGATCGCTTCGTCGTTGGCGTCGGTCGAGATGTCCTTGATGAAGGAACGGTCGATCTTGAGCGTCTGCACCGGCAGCTGCTTGAGGTAGGCCAGCGAGGAATAGCCGGTGCCGAAGTCGTCGATCGCCAGCCCCACGCCGATGTCGTGCAGGCCGTTGATGTGCGCCAGCGCGTCGCCGGTGTTCATGATGACCGACTCGGTCACCTCCAGCTGCAGCCGCGTGGCCGCCAGCCCGGTTTCCTTCAGCACGCCGCCGACCATGCTGACGATCGAGCCGCGCTCGAACTGCCGCGCCGAGAGGTTCACCGCGATCTTCGGCACCGCCAGTCCGGCCTTATCCCAGCGCACCATCTGGCGGCAGGCTTCGGCCAGCACCCACTCGCCCAGCTGGTTGATGAAACCGGTGTCCTCGGCCAGCGGCACGAAGCGCACCGGCGCCACCAGCCCCAGTTCCGGATTCTGCCAGCGCACCAGCGCCTCCACCCCGATCAGGCGGCCCGTGTCGATTTCCACCTGCGGCTGGTAATGAAGGAAGATCTCGCCCTTTTCGATCGAGCGCCGCAGCAGCGTTTCCAGGCGCAGGCGTTCGACGCCCTCCCCGCTCATCGACGGCGCATAGAACTGGTAGCCGTTGCGGCCACGCGCCTTGGCCTGGTACATGGCCACGTCGGCATTCCGGATCAGCATGTTCAGGTCGGTGGCGTCGGACGGATACATCGCGATGCCGACGCTGGCGGTCACGAACAACTCATAGCCCGCCACCATGAACGGCTGCTCGAACAGCGCCACCAGCTTTTCGCCCACCTGGGCCGCGCCGGACACGCCCGACACGTCTTCCAGCAGCACGATGAATTCGTCGCCGCCCAGGCGCGCCAGCGTATCGCCTTCGCGCAGCTTGCCGGCCAGCGCCTGCGCCACCTGCTTGAGCAGTTCGTCGCCGGTGTGATGGCCGAGCGTATCGTTGACGTTCTTGAAGCGGTCCAGGTCGATGAACAGCAGCGCCAGCTGCTCGCGGTCGCGCCCGGCGCGTTGCAGCGCGTGCTGCAGGCGATCGTGGAACAGCAGGCGGTTCGGCAGCTGCGTCAACGGATCGTGGTGCGCCATGTGGTCCAGCTGTTCCTGCGATTCCTTGACCTTGGTGATGTCCGAGAACACGCCCACGTAGTGGGTGCAGGCGCCTGTGTTGTCGCGCACCGCCGACACCGTCAGCCACTCCAGGTACAGCTCGCCGTTCTTGCGCAGGTTCCACAGCTCGCCGCGCCAGAACCCGCCGGCGCGCAGGTCGTGCCAGACCTTGTCGAAGAATTCCTGGTCGTGGCGCGAGGAGCGCGCCAGGCTGTAGGGCTTGCCGAGCGCCTCGCTTTCGGTATAGCCGGTGATCTGCGTGAACGCCGGGTTGACCGCCACGATCACGCCCTCGACGTCGACCACCATCACGCCGTCCGCGATCTGCTCAAGCACAGTGGCCGACAGGCGCAGCTTTTCTTCGGCCTGCTTGCGTTCGGTGATGTCGGCGTACACCCAGATGCTGCCCTCGTTGGGGCGCTGCGGATCGAGCGCGCAGCCCGACACCTCGACCCAGAACAGGCTGCCGTCGGCCTTCCGGTACCGGCGTTCCTCGTTGAAGTAGCCGCCTTTGGCCAACTCCGGATACTGGCGCAGCGCCGCCTCCTCGAACGCGGCCTCGTTCGGGTACATCAATGCGGTCGATTCGTGCAGCATCTCGCCCGGCCCGTAGCCGAACAGTTCCTCGCAGCGCCGGTTGACCGAACCGATGCGGCGGTGGCGCACGAACATCACGCCAAACATCACGTTCTCGAGGATCGCGGTCTGCTCGGCCAGCAGGGCCTCGATCCGCACCTCGTTGTGCTTGCGCTCGCTGACGTCGGCGATCAGGCCGTCGACCCACTGGAACTCGCCCGCCTCGTCGTATTGCGGCTGGCCGCGCTCGGCCACCCAGCGTTCGATTCCATTGTTGTCGATGATGCGGTATTCGATCTCGTACGAACGCCCGTTGGTCACCGCGTCCTTGATCATCTGGTACTGCAGGCGCCGGTCTTCGGGCGCGATGATGTCCTGCCAGGCACCGACGCCGCTGCGCATGAAATGCCCCGCCGTGAAACCGGAAACCTCTTCGATCGCGTCGGAGACGAAGTCGATCTTGCCGAACGGGTTGGCGCGGAACACCGCACCCGGGACCTGCGTAACGATGGTGCGGAAGCGCTCCTCGCGCCGCGCCACGTCTTCGAACAGGCGCCGGATCGCAATCCGCATCTGCTCGAGCTGCGCGCCCAGGCGCCCCAGCTCGTCGCGCCCGTCCAGTTCGAGTTCGGTGGTGAAGTTGCCGCGCGACAGCCGGTCCGAGAAGCTCATCAGCTTGCGCAGCGGCGTCAGCAGGCGCTTGTTCAAGAACAACACGATCAGCAGCAGCGACACGCCCAGCTGGGCGGCCAGCACCAGGGAATAGTCCACCTGCTTCCCGCGCAGCAGCTGCAGGCTGCGGGCGTCGTCCATGGCAACCGAAATGCGTCCGATCCGTTCACCGCGCACCGACACTTCGCGTTCGGCGCGCACCACGCTGCCGAGCGGCCGTGGCGGCGCGGTGACGGAAATGAATTTGCGGCCCGACTGGTCAAGCACGTCGACCGCCACTACGGACGGATCGCGCATGACCGATACGGCCAGCGAGCGCGCTGCTTCCGGGTTCATGTTCCAGAGGGATTCCTGCACGCCGATCAGCACGTAGGAGCCGATCAGGGCCGGAATGGCCAATCCGCCGAACACGACCAGCAGGAGCGATCGATAGATCGAGAGTCCCGACAGCCGTCCAAGCCTGGATTTGGGGTTGAGCGCGTCAGCCATGCGGATGCAGGCTGGAAGAGTTACACATATGCATTTCTAACGCGGGCCTAGCAAGAAGAGGGCCTGATCATTATGCACCGAAGAATGCCTACGGTCATCATTTTCTCAGGCAATCCCTGCACGAAATGCAACGGCTTGTTATCATCGCCGCACTTTATTAAGGAGTAACTTATGGCCTTCACCATGTATTCGGCTTCCGTGCCGGTTTTCCGCCAGATCCTCACCGCGCTGTCCGCCGTCATCGACAAGGCCGAGGCGCACGCCGCCGCGCGCAATATCGAGCCCGCCGCGCTGATCCAGGCCCGCCTGTTCCCGGACATGTTCCCGTTCGGCCGCCAGGTGCAGGTTGCGGCCGACTTCGCCAAAGGCACGTGCGCGCGCCTGGCCGGCGTCGAGGTGCCGAAGTATGAGGACACCGAGACCACCTTCGGCGAGCTGAAGCAGCGTATCGCGAAGACCGTGGAGTTCATCGAATCGCTGCCGCAGGACGCAATCGAAGCGTCGGCCGAGCGCGACATCACCACCGGCAGCGGCGAGAAGACCCGCCACTTCAAGGGCCAGGCCTACCTGTCGCACTATGCGATGGCGCACTTCTTCTTCCACGCGACGACCGCGTACGACATCCTGCGCCACAACGGCGTGGAAATCGGCAAGAAGGACTTCATCGGTTCGTACTGATGAGCATCGGGGACTGTCCCCCCTGGGACTGTCTCCTGCTTTTTGGGCGGGGAGTCAAAAGCAAAAGCTGGGGACAGTCCCGTAGGGACAGTCCCCTACGCTAGGTGTTGCGGCGGGGGTAGCCCTGCTCGAGGATGCGCTGCCAGACACGCTCCTTCTCCGGCGCGCTCATCGATACCCAGTGCGCCACCTCGACATACGTACGGCCACAGCCGCGGCAAATTTCGTCGAAGGTGGTCGAGCACACCGCCACGCAGGGCGTGTCGGGCCGCTCGGGCGGGTTATTTGGCTGGTCCGACATTGAGCTTGTCCCAGCCTTCGTGGCCCAGCTGTTCCATGGTTTCGATATTCTTCTCGAAGATCGCCTCGGCTTCCGGGAACGCTTCCACCGCGCGGTCGATGCTTTCCTCGCGCAGCAGGTGCAGGGTCGGGTACGGCGCGCGGTTGGTGTAGTTCGAAATGTCGTTCGGGTCCGTATCGGCGAACTGGTAGTCCGGATGGAAACTGGCGACCTGGATTTCGCCGGCCAGCTGCATGTCCTCCACCGCCGCGTCGCACACGTCCAGGAACTCGTTGTAATCGGCGAAGTCCTGCAGCACGAAGGGGTGGATCAGCAGCGTCGTGTCGACCTGCTCCGGGTCGGTGTCCGACAGGTATTGCAGCTCGTCCATCAGCTGGCCAAGCAGCGCTTCGGGCGTATCGGCACTCGACACCACATATCGCACCTGTTTCTTGACGTGCACGGCCTTGGCGAACGGGCACAGGTTGAGGCCGATCACCGCTTTTTCCAGCCATTTCTGCATGGCGGCAATGATTTCGTCGTCGCTGGCGTTCAGGTTTGCTTTGTTACTCATGGACTCGTTGCTGCCTAAAAACTGCATTTTACCGCGCGAAGCGCCGGATCGGGCGATCCGGGGATGGTCGTGACGCTTCCGGTGCGCACCGCTCAATATTGCTTTTGATGCAAGTTCGCAGCGCGGCGAAAAAGGCTATGGCGCGCCCCCTGGAACTTTGTCTGCCGGTGCGCTGTCCATAGGAGCGGCGAGCATATTCCGCGGCCTGTCAACGTTTCCGGCGCCCTCCGCTAAGCCTTATCAAGCAGCTATTTTAATGCTGCGAAACAACAAGAATGTTGTCAAAAAATTTTACGCGAGCAAGGACGAATTTCTTGACTCACCTGTGGGGTCTTACTACACTGAACCATTGTCTATAGGAAGTCCGTTGCAGTATCGGACCTAACCATGGAAAACCAATGCAAGATAAATTCCGTCTTACCGCCGCCGCGGCGCTGATGATCTTCCTGGCGCCAGCGTTTGCAAGCGCCGGCGACAGCACCAGCGCCACGCCCGCGTCCCACCTCCCGGCGGCGCCGGCAGCGCCAGCCACCCTGAATTCCATCGACCTGATCGCCGCCGAGGCTGAAGAGCCGGTACCGGGCGAGACCGACCTGTGGGCGCGCATCCGCTCCGGTTACGCGATCAACGACATCAACAACGACCTGGTCAGCAAGCACGTCAACTGGTACGCCACGCGTCCCGACTACCTGGCGCGCACCTCGGCGCGCGCGTCGCGCTACCTGTACCACGTGGTCACCGAACTCGAGAAGCGCGGCATGCCGACCGAACTGGCGCTGCTGCCGATCATCGAGTCCGCCTTCAACCCGCAGGCCAATTCCAGCGCCGCCGCAGTCGGCATCTGGCAGTTCATGCCGGCCACCGGCAAGGACTACAACCTCAAGCAGAACGCCTTCAAGGACGAGCGCCGCAACGTGCTGGCCTCGACCGACGCCGCCCTGACCTACCTGCAGCGCCTCTACAATATGTTCGGCGACTGGCAGCTGGCACTGGCCGCCTACAACTGGGGCGAAGGCAACGTCCAGAAGACCATCCGCAAGGCGCAGGCGATGGGCAAGCCGACCGACTACGAGTCGCTGGCGCACATGATGCCGGCCGAAACGCGCAATTACGTGCCGAAGCTGCAGGCCGTAAAGAACATCGTCGGCCATCCGGAGCAATACAATGTGTCGCTGCCGGCGATCGAGAACGCCGCCTACTTCACCGCCATCGACAAGACCAGCGATATCGACGTGGCCGTGGCCGCGCAGCTGGCCGAAATGTCGATCGCGGACTTCAAGGCGCTGAACCCGCAGTTCAAGCGCCCTGTGATCACCGGCGACGAAAAGACCAAGATCCTGCTGCCGCAGGAGAACGCCGAGAAGTTCCACTCGAACCTGGCCTCCTTCGGCCAGGCGCTGTCGAGCTGGACCACGCACAAGATCGCCAGCGCCAAGGTCTCGATGGCCTCGCTCGCATCCAAGTTCAAGACCACGCCGGAAGTGCTGCGCGAGGCGAACAACATCCCTGCCCGCTCGCGCCTCAAGGTTGGCTCGACCATTCTGGTGCCGAAGCTGGCGACCTCCGCCCACAGCGACATCGCCGACAGCATCGTCGAGAACGCCGTGATGGCGCTGGAGCCGGAACGCGCGGCGGCCAAGCGCAAGGGCAAGGGCGTGCGCGGCAAGTCGAAGTTCCGCACCAAGGCCTCGGTGGCGGTGAAGAAGCTGGGCAAGCCGCGTTCGCGCAGCGACCGCAATAACCGCAAAAAGCGCTGATCGAGGGGGACTGTCCCGTCGGGACTGTCCCCAGCCTTTCTTCCGGCGCCCCCCCCAGAGGCAGGGGACAGTCCCTCAGGGACAGTCCCCTTCCCCTCCTCAAGTTGCAGTTAGAGCAAACTCCCCCTACAATCTCGGTTTGGCCCGGCTCGCCCGGCGCGCACTCGTACCAACAACACACAGACGTACCCCATTCGGAGTCCATATGGCGTTCTTGCAAGGCAAAAAAATCCTCATCACCGGCTTGCTGTCGAACCGTTCCATCGCGTACGGCATCGCCAAGGCCTGCCACCGCGAAGGCGCGGAGCTGGCTTTCACCTATGTCGGTGAACGCTTCAAGGACCGCATTACCGAGTTCGCCGCAGAATTCGACAGCAAACTGGTGTTCGACTGCGACGTGGCGAGCGACGAGCAGATCGAAGCCGTGTTCACCGACCTGGCCAAGCACTGGGACCGCCTGGACGGCCTGGTGCACGCGATCGGTTTCGCGCCGCGCGAAGCGATTGCCGGCGAATTCCTGGACGGCTTCTCGCGCGAGAACTTCCGTATCGCCCACGACATTTCCGCCTACAGCTTCCCCGCGATGGCCAAGGCCGCGCTGCCGATGCTGAAGGAAGGCTCCTCGCTGCTGACCCTGTCCTACCTGGGCGCGGTCCGTGCGATCCCTTACTACAACACCATGGGCCTGGCGAAAGCATCGCTGGAAGCGTCGGTGCGCTACCTGGCCGAGAACCTGGGCCAGAAAGGCATCCGCGCGAACGGCATCTCGGCCGGCCCGATCAAGACCCTGGCCGCGTCCGGCATCAAGGACTTCGGCAAGCTGCTCGGCTTCGCTGCATCGCACGCGCCGCTGCGCCGTAACGTCACCATCGAAGAAGTCGGCAACTCGGCCGCCTTCCTGCTGTCTGACCTGGCGTCGGGCATTACCGGCGACATCATGTACGTCGACGGCGGCTTCTCGCACGTCATGGGCCTGAACGCCTCCGACTACGAGTGATGTCCGGGGACTGTCCCGCCGCGCCAAGGCGGCAGTACTGTCCCCTGCCTGGACTTATCCAATTGCTCAGGCAAAAGGCCGGGGACAGTCCCAAAGGGACAGTCCCCACGTCCGCTTGAGATAGTCCTGTACGTAGACCCCAAAACTACTGTATAGTCTCGTTTGTGCGCTGCAATATGGCGCAACAAGAAAAATAACAGCAGCATCGCAAACCCAGGCGCACCGGTAAATCCCGGCGCCCTCAAAATAAAGCCATCCCGCCTTGTGTGTCGATCCTGACACCGTCCCGGCGCAAAGCTTTTTGTGCCGAAATTTCTTGCTCTCTCAAAGTCATTTCGTAGTCTTGGTTTAGCGTTGCTTTACTTCGCCTGTGCATTTGCATGGGCGTGCAAATTATTACCAACGAAAGTAAAGATCAATGAGTTTTGAAGCATTAGGCCTGCACGCCGCCATCGTTAAAGCTGTCACCGAAGCCGGCTACACTGTACCAACCCCTGTCCAGCAACAGGCGATCCCTGCCGCCATCAACGGCCGCGACCTGCTGGTTTCCTCGCAAACCGGTTCGGGCAAGACCGCGGCATTCATGCTGCCTGCCCTGCACAAGCTGGTGTCCGCTCCAGAAGTACCATTCGACGCATCGAAGACCCGCGCCGGCGAACGTCCACGTTTCAAAGCTGCACAGCCTAAAATGCTGGTGCTGACCCCGACCCGCGAACTGGCCCTCCAAGTGACCACCGCGACGGAAAAATACGGCACCCAGATGCGCCGCATCCGCGCCGTCTCGATCCTGGGCGGCATGCCTTACCCGAAGCAGATGCAACTGCTGGCCAAGAATCCTGAGATCCTGGTTGCCACCCCTGGCCGCCTGATCGACCATATGGACTCCGGCAAGATCGACTTCTCGCAGCTCCAGATCCTGGTGCTGGACGAAGCCGACCGCATGCTGGACATGGGCTTCATCGAAGACATCGAAAAGATCGTCGCCGCGACGCCTGCGGAACGCCAGACCATGCTGTTCTCGGCAACCCTGGACGGCGTGGTCGGCAACATGGCCCGCCGCATCACCAAAAATCCGGAAGTCATCCAGATCCAGATGTCGACCGCGCGCCACGAAAACATCACCCAGCGCGTGCACTTCTGCGACGACCTGTCGCACAAGAACCGCCTGCTGGACCAGCTGCTGCGCGACGAGTCGCTCGACCAGGCCGTGGTGTTCACCGCGACCAAGCGCGATGCCGACATGATCGCCGACCGCCTGAACATCGCCGGCTTCGCAGCCGCTGCGCTGCACGGCGACATGCACCAGGGTGCGCGCAACCGCACGCTGGACAGCCTGCGCCGCGGCCAGGTCAAGGTGCTGGTGGCAACCGACGTCGCGGCACGCGGCATCGACGTCCCGAACATCACGCACGTCGTCAACTACGACCTGCCGAAGTTCCCTGAGGATTATGTGCACCGTATCGGCCGTACCGGCCGTGCCGGCCGCAATGGCCTGGCGATCTCGCTGGCGAACCACGCCGAAGCGATGAACGTCAAGCGCATCGAGCGTTTCACCAAGCAGCTGATCCCGGTCGGCGTGGTGGAAGGTTTCGAGCCGAAGAAGACGACCTCCCCGGCACGCTCCGGCGCACGTCCGGGCTGGAAGCCGGGCGACGGCGGCCGTACCGGCTACGCCAAGCCGGGCCAGCGCAGCTTCGCCAATCCTGGCGCACCGCGCGAAGGCGGCTACAACCGCGACAGCCGTGGCGCACCAGCACCACGCGAAGGCGGCTACAACCGCGACGCGGCGCCGAGCCCGTACAGCCGTGACGGCCGTCCGAGCTCCGGCGCACCGCGCACCGGCGGCTACAAGGGTTCGAACCCGCGTTCGGCCGACGGCACCCGCCGCACCTACGGCGACTAATCCTCGCTGAACGAAAAAACCCCGCTTGCGCGGGGTTTTTTTTCGCCGTCATCCCAGCGAAGGCTGGGATCCATACTGAAGCTCCGGAGTTGTTAGGCTACCTGGATGCACGCGGCGTATGGATCCCAGCTTCGCTGGGATGACGGGGCGGATCAGGCGGTGGTGGTCTTTGATTTGCGCTTGCGCTTTTTGGGCGCGAGCATCACGCCCGTGCAGTTCGGCGCGCCGCAGCGGCACGCGAACGCCTTCTTGATCGCCGGCGTATGCCGGTCGTCGTACTCCAGCGCGTAGTTGTAGTTCAGCTCCTCGCCCTTCTCGATGTCGCGCAGCGCGTGGATGAACACGCGCTCGTCCTCCTCGTACGCCTCGCAGTTCGGGTCGCACGAGTGGTTGATGAAGCGCGCGTCGTTGCCATGGTCGCCGCCGTCGATCACCCGCCCGTCGGACAGCGTGAAGAACAGCGTGTAATTGACCGGCACCCCGCTCCTGGCGTGCCGCTCGGTCGCCTCATCCCATTCGATGCGGGCGCCCGTGTATTCGACGATCCGCTCGCCCGCTTCGATATGGCGGGCGGCGAACACGCCGTTGCCATGCACCGGGGACGAGTGGACTTCAAAAGCCGGACCGGCTGCTTTGCTTGCTTTGCTCATGATGGGAAATTTTGATAACAGGATGTTGGCGCGATTGTCGCATCAATCGGCCGCAAGGTATCGCGCGCTTGGCGCTAGATTGCACAGGTGCGGAATCCGCAGAAGATGTCGTCGCGCGACGGCAGGTAGAAATTGCGGAAGTGCCGGCTGGCCATCCTGCGCGGCGTGGCGAAGGACGCGCCGCGCAGCACCTGGTGCGTGCCGAACCAGGGCGCGGAATACTGCAGGTACGCGTCCGGCGCGAAGCCGGGGTATGGCTCGAACGGGGTGGAGGTCCACTCCCACAGCTGCCCCCACTGGAAGCCCGGAATGCGCGAGCCGGCGGCGAACTCCCACTCCGCTTCCGACGGCAGCCGGCGCCCGGCCCACGCGCAATAGGCCTGCGCCTCGAACAGGCTGACATGGCGCACCGGCTCGTGCGGGGCCAGCGGAACCGTCTCGTCGAACTGCAAGGTGGACCAGCGCCGGCCTCCTTCGCGCTGCCAGTAGCGCGGGCACGAACGCTCCTGCCGCATCAGCCATTCGAGGCCGGCGCGGCTCCAGTAGCGCGCGTCCTGGTAGCCGCCGTCTTCCACGAACTCGGCGTAGCGGGCGTTGGTGACCAGCGAACTGTCGGCCGAGAAGGCCGGCACGTACACCGGGTGCGCCCACTTCTCGTTGTCGAACACGAATCCGCGCCCCTGCTCGCTGCCCATCCACAGCGTGCCGCCCGGGTAGGCGACCTCTCCCTCCGCGGTGAAGTACTGGGACGCGTGCGGCACGCGCGGCGCCGCCAGTCCCAGCGTCTGCAGCGTGTACAGGAAGGCTTCCCCGTGCATGTCTTCGTGCGCCAGCGCCAGCCGGAAAGGGTACAGCCCGGCGTCGCTGTCGCCGGCGTGCACCAGCCGGTCCAGCACGCGGTCCAGCACTTCGTGGCAGTAGGTCTTGACCGCGCCCGGCGACGGCAGGTCGAGCGACCATCGGGTCCGGTGCGCGACCGTGTTCGAGTCGAACCAGTCGTCGCCGCGCGCCAGCAGCGAGTTGCCGTGGGCGGCTGCCGGGTGGCTCGATTCGGCCTCGCGCAGGATGAACCACTCGGCGAACCAGGCGATGTGGCCCAGCTCCCACAGCGGCGGATTGATGGTCTGCAGCAGCGGCACGCGCGCAGCCTGGTCCAGTCCGTAGGCGGCGAAGCTGTCGAACAGGCTTAACGTATAATTTCGCGCACCCTGCAGCGAGCGCGCCAGCTCGCCGGGGCCTTGTTCGCGCAGGGGGTCCGATTGGGGGTCCATCGGGGCATTCTAGCGGCTTTTCGGGAGACTTCGGCAGTGGCATATACGGTGGCGATCGCGAGTCCGGCTTCGCAGAAGGAGAACAACGGCAACTGGCAGACCGCCAGGCGCTGGTCGCTTTTCCTGCGCGACGCTTTCGAGGTCTCGGTGCTGCGTGAATGGGACGCCTCGATGCCCGCGCCCGACCTCCTGATCGCCCTCCATGCGCGCCGCTCCGCACCTTCGATCGCCGCCTTCGCCGCCACCGGCCGGCCGGTGGTGCTGGTCCTGACCGGCACCGACCTGTACCGCGATATCGCGTCCGACGCCGACGCCAGGCGCTCGCTGGAGCTGGCCAGCCACATCGTGGTGCTGCAGCCGGCCGGGCTGGCACTGTTGCCTCCGCCGGTGCGCAAGCGCAGCCGCGTGATCTTCCAGTCGGCGCCCTCGCTGGCGCCGTGGCGCTTTCCCGCCAGGCCGAAGTTCCACGATATCGGCATGATCGGCCACCTGCGGGCCGAGAAGGACCCGCTGACCTTCATCCGCGCCGCCTCGCTGGTCACCGAGCCGAGCGCGCGGCTGGTCCATATCGGCGCCGCGCTCGACCCTGCACTGGGCGAGGCCGCGGCCGCCGCGGAAGGACCGCACTACCGCTGGCTGGGCAGCATGCCGCACGCGCAGGCGCGCCAGCGGCTCAAGCGCTGCCACGCCATGGCGATCACCTCGGTCATGGAAGGCGGCGCCAACGTGATCATCGAGGCGGTGACCAGCGGCGTGCCGGTGCTGGCCAGCGACATCGACGGCAACCGCGGCATGCTGGGCGACGACTATCCCGGCTATTTCCCGGTCGGCGACGCCCGGGCGCTGGCCCGGCTGGTAGACCGCAGCATCGCCGACCCGGCCTGGCACGCAAACCTGCGCGAGCATTGCGACCGGCGCGCGGCCGTGTTTGCGCCCGACGCCGAGCGCAGCGCGGTACTGGCGCTCGCCAGCGAGGCCCTTGCCAGCGTGAGATAATGCCGGGATTGCCACTGCCGCAGAACAGGACCAACCGATGAACGCCCCAGACCAGAAAATCAAACTCACTTCCTTCTCCCACGGCGGCGGCTGCGGCTGCAAGATCGCGCCCGGCGTGCTGTCCGAAATCCTGAAGAACTCCACGGGATTCCCGGTGCCGAAAGAGCTGATGGTCGGGATCGAAACCGCCGACGACGCGGCCGTGTACAAGCTCAATGACGAGCAGGCGCTGATCGCCACCACCGACTTCTTCATGCCGATCGTCGACGACCCGTTCGATTTCGGCCGCATCGCCGCGACCAACGCGATCTCGGACGTGTATGCGATGGGCGGCACCCCGATCATGGCGCTCGCGCTGGTCGGCATGCCGATCAACAAGCTGCCGATCGAGACCATCGGCCAGATCATCAAGGGCGGCGAGACGATCTGCGCGGAAGCGGGCATCCCGATCGCCGGCGGCCACACGATCGACTCGGTCGAGCCGATCTACGGCCTGGTGGTGCTGGGACTGGTGCATCCGTCCAAGGTCAAGCGCAATGCCGATGCGCGCGCGGGCGACGTGCTGGTGCTGGGCAAGCCGCTCGGCGTGGGCGTGCTGTCGGCGGCGTTCAAGAAGTATGCGCTGGACGCGGAAGGCTACGCGGCCATGATCGAGAACACCACCAAGCTGAACAAACCTGGCCGCCTGCTCGCCGACATGCCGGGCGTGCACGCGATGACCGACATCACCGGCTTTGGCCTCCTCGGGCACCTGCTGGAACTGGCGCGCGGCGCCGGGCTGACCGTGCGCCTGGACATGTCGCGCATCCCGCTGCTGCCGGGCGTGGAGCAGCTGGCGTCGGACGGCTTCTTCACCGGCGCATCGGGCCGAAACTGGGACGCCTACGGCAAGGACGTGACGTTGGCGCCGACCATCCGGCCGGCGCAGCAGGCGCTGCTGACCGATCCGCAGACCTCTGGCGGGCTGCTGGTGTCGTGCGATCCGGCGGCGGTGGACGAGGTGCTGGCCCTGTTCGCGCGTGAAGGTTTTGCCAACGCCGCCGTGATCGGCGAAATGGCCGCCGGCGAACCGCGCGTCACCGTCGCGCAGTAAGGGGATGGGGACTGTCCCCGTAGGGGACCGTCCCCGGGTGTTTGTTATCCGCCAATATCCTCACGGCCTATTTCGTTGCTCATCCAAAACACCGGGTGACGGTCCCCTGCGGGGACAGTCCCCTTCCCGCTTGACCGGCCGCCGAAACCCGCGTACAGTCAATCGCATGTCCTTCCCACTGCATCTGCTAACTTCCGTTCAAGGCGCGCTATCGCTAGCGTCGCTACCAGTCGCGCGCGCTTAAAAAGCCCCCCGCCGCCGGCCTCCCGGCACTGCTGAACGAAAGAAGTTACCGATGTTTTCTTGCTCCCCATCCCTGCTGCTACACCTACCGACCGGTTGCCTGGCCTAGTGTCCCGTGGCCGCCCGGCAGCCTGTCCGCCACTCCGACACCGGTAGACCGGTACTCGTTTAGCAGAACCAGGAGCAGCATCATGATCAAGAACCCGTCCACAAAGTACCACCCGTTCACCCCCGTCAACCTCGCCGACCGCCAGTGGCCATCGCGCACCATCACCCACCCGCCGGTGTGGATGAGCACCGACTTGCGCGACGGCAACCAGGCGCTGATCGAGCCGATGAGCGTGGAGAAAAAGCTGCGCTTCTTCGACATGCTGGTCGCGATCGGCGTCAAGGAAATCGAAGTGGGCTTCCCGTCCGCTTCCCAGACCGATTTCGACTTCGTACGCGGGCTGGTCGACAGCGGCCGGGTGCCCGACGATGTAACGCTGATCGCGCTCACCCAGTCGCGCGATGAACTGATCCGCCGCACGGTGGAGTCGGTGGCCGGCGCGAACAAGGCGATCATCCACCTCTACAACTCGGTTGCTCCGGTATTCCGCCGCGTGGTGTTCGGCATGTCGCGCGAGGAGATCGTCGGGATCGCCGTCAGCGGCACCCAGCTGGTCAAGGAGCTGACCGACCTTCACCCGCAGACCGAATGGGGCTTCGAATATTCGCCCGAGTCGTTTTCGACCACGGAACTCGACTTCGCGCTGCAGATCTCGGACGCCGTATCTGCGATCTGGCAGCCGACGCCGGAGCGGCCGATGATCCTCAACCTGCCGGCGACCGTGGAATCGTCCACCCCGAACGTTTTCGCGGACCAGATCGAATGGATGTCGCGCCACCTCGCGCGGCGCGATTCCATCGTGCTCAGCGTCCATCCGCACAACGACCGCGGCACCGCGGTGGCGTCGGCGGAACTGGCGATAATGGCCGGTGCCCAGCGCGTCGAAGGCTGCCTGTTCGGCAACGGCGAACGCACCGGCAACGTCGACCTTGTAACGCTGGCGCTCAACCTCTACACCCAGGGCGTGCATCCCGGCCTCGATTTTTCCGACATCGACGCCGTGCGCCAGGTGGTCGAGGAATGCAACCAGTTGCCAGTGCACCCACGCCACCCGTACGCCGGCGACCTGGTGTTTACCGCCTTCTCCGGCTCGCACCAGGATGCGATCAAGAAGGGCTTCGCCCAGCGCAAGCCGGGCACCCAGTGGGACATCCCCTACCTGCCGATCGACCCGCAGGACCTCGGCCGCAGCTACGACGCCGTCATCCGGGTCAACAGCCAGTCCGGCAAGGGTGGCATGGCCTACCTGCTCGAGCAGGAATACGGCCTTGCGCTTCCGCGCCGGCTGCAGATCGAGTTCTCGCGCGCGGTGCAGCAGGTTGCCGACGCCAGCGGGCGCGAGATCACGGCCGGCCAGATCCACGAGATCTTCAGCCGCGAATACCTCGACCGCGCTGCCCCCTACGAATATGAGTCGCACCGCATGGTGGAAGACAGCAAGGGACGGGAAAAAGTGGCGCTCGACCTGGCGGTGCTGGTGCGCGGCGAGCCGCATGCGCGCCAGGGCGGCGGCAACGGGCCGATCGACGCCTTCGTCAATGCGCTCGGCCTCGATATCCGGCTGATGGATTACCACGAGCACTCGATCGGCTCGGGCGCCGACGCGCGCGCCGCCTGCTATGTCGAGCTGCGGGTGGAAGACGGTCCGACCCTGTTCGGCGCCGGCATCGACAGCAATATCGTGACGGCCTCGTTCAAGGCGGTGCTGTCGGCGGTGAACCGCCACATGGCGCTGGCCGAAACCGAAGAGCCGGAGGACCTCGCCGCCGCAAGCTGCTAACCGAAAAAGGGGTCAGACCCCTTTTGTCAGCGCAAAAAAGGGGGCAGACACCTTTTTGCTTTTCGCAAATTGGGGTACGTCCCTTTTTGTCAGCTGTGGATGGTGCTCAGCGGCTTTGCCTGGGTGCCGGTTTCGCCGCGGCCGGCACGTTCGTATTCGGAGATCACCTGCGCGCCGAGCAGCAGCAGCGTGGCACCGATCTCCAGGCTGAACATGACGACGATGGCGGTCGTCATGGAGCCGTACACCACGTTCACCTGCGACAGGGTCGAGAAGTACCAGACCAGCACGTGGCGCGCGATTTCCCACAGTGCGGTGGCGCTGACGCCGCCGATCAGCGCGTGGCGCCACGACAGCCGGCCCACCGGCATGACCATGTAGATCGAGGTCAGCACCAGCACTTCGCCCGCCACGCCGAGCAGGTACAGCAGCGCGCCGGAGACGCCGCCCAGCGACCAGGTCCGGCCCAGGAACTCGATCTGCTCGGTCCCCATCACCTGCAGGCTGCCGGCCACCAGCGTGATCAGCAGCGCGCCCACGCCCAGCGCGACGATATAGCAGTAAGGGAGGATCGCGGACACGAGGAAGTGCCGCCGCCGGATCGCGACGCGGTGCAGGAAGATCACGGACATCGCGTTCTCCAGCACCGTGAACGCGAGCGAACTGAAAAACACCATGGTCGCGCCCAGCACCCAGGTGATGACCTCGCGCTGTTCCAGGAACAGCGTCACTTCGTTCACCACGGAGCGCGACTGCCCCGGCATCAGCCACTCCAGGTAGCGCCCCAGCGTTTCGATCAGCGCCTGCTGGTCGATGAAGTGCGACAGCACCACCACCACCAGCATCAGGAAGGGTATCAGCGACAGCAGCGAGTAATACGCGATCGCGCCGGCCAGCAGCAGGCCCTGGTTGGCGCGGAAGGCCTTGATCACCTTGAGCGCGAACTCCACCGGATGGTGCAGGACGTACTCGTTGGCGCGGTTGTCGAGGACCTCAAGCCGCGTCATGCAGTGCCCTTTCGAGCGAGGCGGATGCCGCTGAACTGCCAGCGCGCATGCGCGGGGAAGAAGTTGCGGTAGCTGGCGCGCGAGTGGCCGGCAGGCGTCGCGCACGAGGAACCGCGCAGCACATATTGATTCAGCATGAATTTCCCGTTGTATTCGCCCAGCGCGCCAGGCGCGGTGGAAAAGCCCGGATACGGGCCGTAGCTACTGCTGGTCCACTGCCAGCACTCGCCGTACATTTGCAGCAGGCCTGCGCCTTCGGCCACGCGCGGATGCAGCGCGCCGGCGGCGGGCGCGATGCCGGCCGCGGCGATCTCCCATTCGGCTTCGGTAGGAAGGCGCGCGCCGGCCCACTGGGCAAAGGCATCGGCCTCGTACAGCGAAACGTGCGTCACGGGTCGGTCCGAGTCCAGCGGCCGCAGGCCGTGCAGCGTGAATTCGCCCCAGCCGCCGTCTTCCAGGCGGCTCCAGTACAGCGGATGCCCCAGCGACTGCGCGGTAACGAAGTCCCAGCCTTCCGACAGCCACAGCGAAGGATCGCGGTAGCCGCCCGACTCGATGAAGGCCAGGAACTCGCGGTTGGTCACCAGGCGGCTGGCCAGCGCGAAGGGTAGCACGTACTGTGGATGGCGCGGCAGTTCGTTGTCGAAGCAGAAGCCGCCGCCATCGTGGCCGATCTCGCGCATGCTGCCGTCAAAGGCGACCCATTGCATCGCCGCGCACGCGCCGCCGGCCGGCAGGGCCTCGCCCGAATAGGCCGGCAGCATCGCGTTCTGCGCGAACAGGTGCTTGACGTCGGTGAGCATCAGCTCCTGGTGCTGCTGTTCGTGGTTCAGCCCGAGCGTGACGATGTCCGCCAGCCCCGGCTCGCCGCCCCGCTGCGAGACCAGCGCGGCCATGCGTTCGTCGACGTTGTCGCGGAAGGCCAGCACCTCGTCCAGCGAGGGACGCGTCAGCAGGCCCCGCTGCGGGCGCGGATGGCGCGCGCCGATGCCGTTGTAATAGGAGTTGAACAGCATGCGGTAGGCCGGATGGAAGGGCCGGAAGCCGCTTTCGTAGCGTTCCAGGATGAAGGTTTCGAAGAACCAGCTGGTATGCGCCAGGTGCCATTTCACGGGACTGGCGTCCGGCATCGACTGGGCGAGGCAATCCTCGGCCGTCAGCGCGGAGGCGATCTCGCGCGAGCGGCGCCGCACGCTGTCGTACAGCCGGTGGCAGGCGAAATCCGTCCCCGGCTTCATCCGCGCCCTTCCGCGCGTGCGTGGATGACGGCGAACCAGCCATTTTCGTCGGTCCACACCCCGTCGGCGCGAAAGCCCGCGTCGGCCAGCAGCGCGATCGCGTCTTGCTTGCGGTACTTGTAGCTGTTTTCGGTGTGGATGCGTTCACCGCGCAGGAAGGCGCGGCGCCCGCCCGGCCAGTTCACCGTGGTGTCTTCGCGCGCCTCGAGGTGCATCTCGACCCGGCTCTCCGAAGGGTTGAAGAACGCCACGTGACGCCACTGGCGCACGTCGAAATCGGTGCCCACCAGCCGGTTCAGGTGGCGCAGCACATTGAGGTTGAAGGCCGAGGTCACGCCGACCGCGTCGTCATATGCGGCGTTGAGCAGGCCGGGGGCCTTGACCAGGTCCATGCCGATCAGCAGTCCGCCGTCCGGGCCGCACTGCGCGTGCATGCGCGACAGGAAGGTGCGCGCTTCGGCCGGCGTGAAGTTGCCGATCGAGGAACCGGGATAGAAGAACAGCCGGCGCGCGGCGCAGACGGTGGCCGGCAGTTCCAGGCCGGTCGAGAAATCGAGCGGCAGCGCGGTCATCTCGATGTGGGAGAAGCGCTGGCGCAGCGTTTCCACGGCGTTTTCGAGGAAGCCGGCCGAGATGTCGACCGGGACGTACTGCGCCGGGTGCAGCAGCGGGAACAGGGCGGCCGCCTTGGCGCAGTTGCCGGCGCCGAGGTCGATCATGGTGGAACGGGGCCCGACCGCATGGGCGATGTCGGCCGCATGGGTGCGGAAAATCGCGGCCTCGGTGCGGGTCGGGTAGTACTCCTCCAGCTCGCAGATCGCCTCGAACAGGTGCGATCCGAGGTCGTCATACAGGTACTTGGGAGATATCGACGCGTGGTCGGCATCGAGGCCGGCCGCGACCTCCGCCAGGGCGGTGCTGTTTGCCGGGGTTGCCTGCGTCATTGGCATGGGTCTCGCTCCATTCGATTGCACCCGTGCACGGGCTCAAAGTTGCCATTCTTGTATAATATCCGGATTCGGTTTTTCCCTGCGCAGGCGTGTTTTCTGGCGTGCCGGCGTTTCCCTGACCCTTCTGAAACCACATCCCTATGAAGATCGCATTCCGCATCCTCGCTTCAATTTCCATGGCCGCCAGCCTGGTGGCAAGCGCTCCCGCCGCGGCCCAGGTAGAACCGGGCGTGCTGCGCGTATCGGCCATTCCGGATGAAAATCCGACCGAACTGCAGCGCAAGTTCAAGCCGCTCGGCGCCTACCTCGAAAAGAAGACCGGCCTGAAGGTGCAGTTCACCCCGGTGACCGACTACGCCGCTTCGGTGGAAGGCCTGGTCAACCACAAGCTGGACATGGTGTGGTTCGGCGGCTTCACCTTTGTGCAGGCCAATGTGCGCAGCAAGGGCCGCATCGTGCCGCTGGTGCAGCGCGCGGAAGACGAAAAATTCCAGTCGGTGTTCGTCACCGCCAACCCGGAGATCAAGTCGCTGCAGGACCTGAGGGGCAAGACCTTCAGCTTCGGCTCGGAGTCGTCCACGTCGGGCCACCTGATGCCGCGCTCCTTCCTGCTGGCCGCGAACATCAATCCGGAAGCGGACATGAAGCGCATCGCCTTCTCCGGCGCGCATGACGCGACGGTGGCGGCGGTTGCCGGCGGCAAGGTCGATGCGGGCGCGGTCAACGCCTCGGTATGGAAGAAGCTGGTCGACGAGAAGAAGGTCGACCCGAATGCGGTGCGCGTGTTCTACACGACCCCTGGCTACTACGACTACAACTGGAGCGTGCATGCGAGCATGCCGGCAGCACTCAAGAAGAAGCTGACCGACGCCTTCCTGTCGCTCGACGCCTCGACGCCGGAAGGCCGCGAGATCCTGGACCTGCAGCGCGCCACCAAGTTCATCCCGACCCACGCAGGCAACTACGCCGCGATCGAAGCGGCGGCGCGCAACGCGAAGCTGCTCAAGTAAGTGGAAGCACCCGCAATCCGCCTCGCCCAGCTGACGGTCCGCCACCAGGCCGGGTCGCGCGCAGTCGCGCTCGACTCGATCACGCTGGCGATGCAGCCGGGCGAGCAGCTTGCGGTGATCGGGCCATCCGGCGCCGGCAAGACCACTTTGCTGTCGACCCTGGCCTGCAACCACAAGCCCGAGTCGGGCGAGTTTTCGCTGTTCGGCGTCGAACCGTGGACGCTGCCGTCGCCGGCACGCCACCGCCTGCGCGCGCGCCTGTTCCTGGCGCCGCAGACGCCGCCGCTGCCGCCGCGCCAGCGCGTGGTCACCGCCGTGCTGGCGGCGCGGCTGCCGCATTGGAGCATCTGGCAGGCGCTGGCGTCGCTGGTGCGCCCGAAGGACGCCGAAGCTGCGTTCGCGGCGCTGTCCCGTTTTAACCTGGGCGAC
>DASTVB010000196.1:0-23850 GCA_035759315.1 Telluria sp.
TTCCTGTTCGGCGGCATTCTGGGCACACTGCACCACCTGTACTGGACCGGCACGCCGGTGTCCGTGATCGCCGTGGGCTCCGTGTTCTCCGCGCTCGAAGTGGTGCCGCTCGCACTGGTCGGTCTGGAAGGCTATCGCAACTACCAGCGCAGCCGCGCCGCCCCCTGGGTGGCAGCATACCGCTGGCCGATCCTGTGTTTCGTAGCCGTCGGCTTCTGGAACACGGTGGGTGCCGGCCTGCTCGGCTTCTCGATCAACACCCCGATCGCGCTGTACTACATGCAGGGCCTGAACATGACCGCCGCCCACGGCCACGCCGCGCTGTTTGGCGTGTACGGCATGCTCGGCATCGGCCTGATGCTGTTCTGCCTGCGCGGCCTGTCCGACCGCCTGGCCTGGTCCGACGGCCTGCTCAAGCCCATGTTCTGGCTGTTGAACATCGGCCTGGCAATGATGGTGTTCATGTCGCTGGTCCCGGCCGGCATTTACCAGGCATGGGCAAGCATCAGCAAGGGCATGTGGTTCGCCCGCTCGCCTGAGGTGATCCACTCGACCTTCATGGAAACCATGGTGTGGCTGCGCGTACCGGGCGACATCGTGTTTGCGATCGGCTGCATTTTCCTGGGCCTGTTCGCAGTGCGGCTGATCGGCCGCAGCCCGCAGGAAGCGCCTTCCGTCGCCCCTGCGGCAAGCAAGGCCTGACACGGCCAGTTTGCGCCGGCTCCGCTACCGGAGCCGGCGCTCTTTTTCGTCACAGATTCGAGGTTCACCATGCCACACGACTGCTCCACCCCCGCTACCGACACCGGAATGTATGCCTTCGATGCGCGCGGCGTGGCGCGCCGCTTCCGGCACGCCGCCATTTTCGGCGCCCTGCAGGCGCTCACGCCCGGCGAGACGATGCGCTTCTATAACGACCACGATCCCTTGCCTTTGCTGGCGCAGCTCGACAATTTCTTCGGGCCCCGCATCGAGATGGCCTACGTCGCGCGCGAAGCCGCCGGCGTGATCATCGATTTCCGTATCGTTTCCTGAACCAGGGGCACCGGAATGCGCCTCACCGACTACACTGACTACGCATTGCGCGTGCTCATGTACCTGGGCGCCAACCGCGAGCGCCTGGTCACAATCCAGCAGATCGCATCGGTGCATGGCATCTCCAGGAACCACCTGACCAAGGTGGTGCACCAGCTCGCGATGGCGCGCCTGGTCACCACCGTACGCGGCCGCACTGGCGGCCTGCGGCTGGCGCTGGAACCCCAGCAGATCATGGTTGGTGCGGTAATCCGCATGACCGAGCCGGATTTCACCATGGTCGAGTGCTTCGATGAAGCGCGCAACCAGTGCGCCCTGTCGCCCACCTGCATCCTCAAGCGCAAGCTGGCGCAAGCCACGGGGGCCTTCTTCGAGCAGCTCGATTGCCTGTCGCTGGCCGACGTGCTGGTGCCGGGCCCGGTCCAGGCGGCAAAATTGGTGGGACAATTCCAGCTTTCCACCACTCCGGCTTGAATAACCATGGACTATCTCGCACTGAAGCACTTCCACATGTCCTGCGCCGCCTTTTCGGGCGTGTTTTTCATGCTGCGCGGCGGATGGATGCTGCTCGATTCCGACCTGCTCACCCGGCGCTGGGTTCGCACGCTGCCGCACCTCGTCGATTCGCTGCTGCTGGCAAGCGCGATCGGGCTGGCCGCATGGAGCGCCCAATATCCCTTCGACCGTCCCTGGCTGACCGCCAAAGTCGTGGCGCTGGTTGCCTATATCGTGCTCGGCACCTTGGCACTGAAAGGCGCCACGCGGACGCTGCGCACCGTTGCCTATCTCGCGGCGCTGTCGACGTTCGGCTACATCGCCGCCGTCGCCGTGACCAAGAACCCGTTGCCGTTCACCTGACCCCGACTCCTGACATGTCCGATCCGACCGACCCTGCAGAAATCACGCTTGACGTATGCGGCCTGATGCCGCCCGAACCGATGGAGCGCGTGCTGGAAGCGCTGGCCGACCTCAGGCCCGGCCAACGGTTGCGCATGCTGATCGACCGCGAGCCACGCCCGCTGTACCGCATACTCGAACGTAACGAGTGCCGGTATGACGCGGTGCTGCGCGACGACGGGCTGTTCGACATCCTGATCACCCCGTCGGCGTAGTGCAGCGCGCGTTGTCACTCGGCGACACGCCTTCGTTGTCGACGCCGCTGCGCTTCCTGCTGGCGGCGCCCTGGTTCGCGCTGGCGGCCGGGATGCTGCTCGCCTGGCACGGCGACGACGCGCTGGCCACGCGCTGGTCGCCGGTCACCGTCGCGCTCACCCATCTTGTTACGCTCGGCTTCCTCGCCATGACCATGGCGGGCGCACTGCTGCAGATGCTGCCCGTGGTGGCGGGGACCGGCGTACCCGCCGGGGCGCTGGTGGCAAGGGTGGCCTGGCCTGCGCTGTCCGGCGGGACCCTGTTGCTGGTGGCGGCGCTGCTGTACGGTGCGCCGGGACTGTTCAGCGTTGCGGCGGCCTTGCTGGCGATCGCCTTCGCGCTCCTCGCCGGCGCATTTGGCCTGGCACTGGTCCGCCGCGCGCCGCGTGGCGCGCTGGCCATGGTGGTCGGGATGCGCTTCGCGGTCGCGGCACTGGCGATCACGGCCACGCTCGGCGTCATGCTGGCGCTGTTCCTCGGCGGCCGAATCAGTGTGCCGGCGCTGGCGCTGACCGACATCCATGCGGGCTGGGGACTGCTCGGATGGGTGCTGGTGCTGGTGGCCGGCGTGGCTTACCAGGTGATCCCCATGTTCCAGGCCACCCCCGACTATCCGAAGCAGTTTGCATTTGCATGGCCGGCGCTGCTGGCGGGCGCGCTCGCGGCCTGGAGCGGCGCAACGCTGGCAGCTGCGCCATGGAGCCGCGTGGCTGGTTCCGCGGTGGCGCTGCTAGTGCTTGGCTTTGCCGGCGTGACGTTGTTCCTGCTGGCGCGCCGCAAGCGCCCGGCGCCGGACGCCACCACGCTGTACTGGCGGCTGTCGATGGGCAGCCTGGCCGCATGTGCGGTCCTGTACCTGTGGCCCGGCATGCTGCCGCAGTGGCGCGAGCTGCTACTGGCAGTCTTGTTCATTGCCGGTTTTGCGATGGGCGCCGTGAACGGGATGCTGTACAAGATCGTGCCCTTCCTGCTGTGGTACCACCTTCAGCAGCAGGGCGTGCCGAAGGCGAAGCTGCCCAGCACGCAGCAGTGGATCGTGGACGGGAAAGCGAAAAGCCAGTTCTGGCTGCATGCGACGGCAACGGCCCTGCTGTGCGCCGCAGTGGTCGCACCCACGCCGCTGGCGCGCACTGCCGGGCTGGCGCTGTGCGCGGCGTGCGCCCGGCTGGCGTTTGATTTGTGGGGCACGGCGCTGCGCTACCGGCGCATCGCGCGCGAATCAGCCCTCGAACCCGCGTAAGCGTTCGATGTCGAGGATCGTGATCTCGCGGCCACGCACCGCGATCATGCCCTTGTCCACCAGTTCGTGCAGCACGCGCGAAAAATATTCGGGGGTCAGGTTCAGCCGCGAAGCGAGCATCTTCTTGCTCATGCTGAGCATCACCTGGGCGCCATCGCCGGCCGGCTCCTCCTTCAGCAGGTAGCCGACGATGCGCTGGCTGCCGGAGCGTAGCGAATACGATTCCACGTCCGAGATCAGGCCGTGCAGGCGCCGGCTCATCCCGGCCAGCATGCGGCGCGCCAGCACCGGATTGCGTTCCAGTTCGTCGAATATCGCGTGCTTTGAAATATGCAGCAGCAGGGTGTCCGCCAGCGCGTGTGCATTCAGGATGTACGGGCGCTCCATGAACATCAGCGCTTCGCCGAAGCTGTGGCCGGCGCCAATCACTTCGACGATCTTCTCGTTGCCCTGGACGGAGACAAAGCCGAGCTTTACCTGGCCGTAAATGACGGTGTGGAAGCCGTTGCACTGGTCGCCGCGCTGGAACACGGCGGTGCCACGCGGGACGAACTGTTCGGTGGTGGCGGCCGCGATGGCGTTCAGCTCGTCGGGTCCGAAGTCGCTGAACAGGGGAAGGCGCTTGAGGAAATCGCGTGGATCGATTCTGGGATGGGCCATGGTGGCGCCTCTGGAAAGTGGTTGCTCTAATAAAAAGGACCCGCACGCGGCGGGCCCTGTGTCGCCTGCTTAGGTTTAGTGGCCCGAATCGCCGTCAGGCCTGGTGTGGGCGCGGAACACCGACGGATTCTCGGCTCCTTTCACGTGCAGGAAGCCAGCCAGGCCTTTTTCCAGGCGCGACAGCGCATGGTCGACCAGGATGTAGCGGCCGGGGACGTCCACCTTGAACTCGACCATCGTCGCGCCGCCGGGAGCCACCGTGGTGGTCTGCACGTTATGCAGCGGCGGCGAGGTCAGGTCCGCCAGCTGGAACACGTTGTCGAACACTTCGCCGATCACGTGGAAGCTCGAGGTCATGTTCGGGCCACCGACGCCGAAGAAGATGCGCACGGTCTCGCCGACGTTCGCTTCCATGCGGTGGGTCTTGGTCAGCGCATCGTGATTGCCGTTGAAGACCAGGTGTTCAGGCTGTTCGGCCAGCAGCTTGTCGAGCGAGAATTCGTTTTCGCCCGGCGTGCCATGGCGCTGCGCGGTGTACAGCTCGCCCTGCATCACATAGAACTCGCGGTCCACTTTCGGCAGGCCGCCTTCAGGTTCGACCAGGATCATGCCGTACATGCCGTTCGAGATGTGCTGGGCGACCATCGGCGTCGCGCAGTGGTACACATACAGGCCCGGATTGATCGCCTTGAAGGTGAACGACTTGGTGCTGCCCGGTGCCGCCTGGGTCGATGCGGCGCCGCCGCCCGGGCCTGTAACAGCGTGGAAGTCGACCGAGTGGATCATCTTGCTGTCTTTCGCGTTACTCATGTTGACCGTGACCTCGTCGCCCACGCGCACGCGGATGAACGGACCCGGCACCTTGCTGTTGAAGGTCCAGTATTTATAGGTCGAACCGTCGGTCAGCTGTCCGGTGACTTCGGTCGTGTCCAGGTTGACGGTCAGCTTCTGCGGGCCGCGCTTGCCGACCGGCTTGCCGACTTCCATCGGGTTGGCCGAAATGTCCGCGGCCTTTGGTGCGGCCTTGGCAACCGGGTCGCCGACGATCAGCTTGCCGATCATGCCGGCGGCGACGTGGCCGGGCAGGGTGCAGATATACGTGAACTCGCCTTTCTTGTCGGCCTTGAACACGATCGATGTCGAGGAGCCCTTGTCGTTCAGCTGGTTCGATTTGGCGGCGAAGTCAGGTACCGAGATGTCATGGGTGGCGCCGTCGCCGTTGACCAGGTTGATCTGCACGATCGCGCCGACCGGCACCCGCAGCTCGGGATTGGCCTTGCCGGCCAGCGGGCCGGTATCTCCCATGAACACCAGCTTGCCATCGGCGATGTCGGTGCGCAGCGTGAAGGTCACGGTCGGGCGGTATTCGACGTTCGCGCTGCCGCCGTGGCCACTCGCGTGCTGCTGGGCGTGGGCGGGAACGAGGGCTGCGGCGCCCAGGATCAGGGCGGCAATGGCTTGGGAGGTCAATTTACGTTTCATTTTTTTTCACCTTGGTTTATCGGTGCAATCCACCGGATTCGTTGCGTTGCTCTTGAATACGGCGCAATCATACATTTCGGGTACATCTTAAAAAATTGACTCAGATCAAAAAATTCCGAGTTCGAAAAAATTCCGAATGAAGTGCCTAAAGTGGGTCAAGCGGCTTGCGCAACACATCCTGAATTTTTGACCTGCATCAAGGATTTATGCGGGTGGAAGACCATAGGATTGGCTCATCAGGCGGGCCATTGTTCGCCTTCGATCCTCACTCATACTCTGCTGGACTCACAATGAAAACAACTGTCACCACGCTGGTCGCCGCCACCACCTTCGCACTTCCCGCACTCGCTACTGCCAGCTGCGGCGCGTCGTTCTGCACGGTGAACACCAACTGGACCACCCAGAGCGCGATGCTCGAAAAGGGATCTGCCTTCGATCTTCGCTACGAATACATGGAGCAGGACCAGCCGTACTCGGGCAGCGAGCGGATTGCGTTCGGCCAGGTCCACCGTCATCATGACGAGCAGTCCACGCTGAACCGCAACCTGGTCGGCACCTGGAGCCGCAATTTCGGAAACGGCTTTGGCATGGAAGTCACCGTGCCGGTCGTTCAGCGCGAACACCAGCACGTTCACAACCATCATGGCGCGCAGATCCACGATGCATGGGACTTCACCAGCCTGGGCGACGTGCGCGTGGTGGGCCGCTACCAGTTCGCCGGCATCGGCGATCCGCTCAACCCGAGCACCAACGGCATCAACCTGGGTTTGAAACTGCCCACCGGCCGCACCGGCGTCGACAACGCCTCAAGCGGCACGGCGGAACGCTCGCTGCAGCCCGGCAGCGGGACCACCGACCTGGTGGTGGGCGTCTTCCACCACCAGAAATTCGGCGCGCGCGACGCGTCCTGGTTCGCGCAGGCCCGCTACCAGCATGCGCTGAACAGCCGCGACGGCTTCAGGCCGGGCGCCCAATTCGGCGCCGACCTAGGCTACCGTCACGGCGCCGGCGCGAAGTGGGGCCTAATGGCGCAGCTCAATTTCGTGCACAAGCGCGCCGACGCCGGCAGCGAGGCCGAGCCGGCCGACAGCGGCAGCCGCGCCTGGTATGCCAGCCCTGGCGTGTCGTATGCGGTGGGCCCCAATATGCAGGTGTACGCGTTCTACCAGCATGCGCTGTACCGCAAGGTGACCGGCGTGCAGCTGGGCGCTGAGCGCGGTTTCGTGGCAGGGGTTTCCGGCCACCTGTGACCGGATCGCGCGGGGGATACATCATGAATCGCTTTGCATGCGGTGCGCTGCTGGCGCTGGCCGCCCTGGGCGCGCAGGGCGCGGACTTCGCGCTGACCGACACCACAGGCGCGCGTCATTCGCTCGCCGCGCACCACGGGAAATGGGTGCTGGTGAACATCTGGGCGACATGGTGCAGTCCCTGCGTGGCGGAGATGCCGGAACTCGACAGCCTCGCGCGCGCCCGCCCCGACCTGGTCGTGATCGGCCTGGCGGCGGACGACGCAGGCGCGCGCAGGGTGGAAGCGTTCGCGACGCGCCTGAAGGTCTCCTATCCGATCGTCACGGGCGCCGCGCAGGACCTGTCCCAATTCGGCGCCCGCGCCTTCCCGACCAGCATCCTGTACGGGCCGGACGGCACGCGGCGCATGTTCAGGGAGGGCCGCATCACCCGCGCGCAGGTTGAAGCGGCGATGGAAGCAGGCAGCGCCGCCACAGGCGAATCCGGGAATCGTTAAAGCAGCTTAAGGACACCTGAGGCAGCCCCTTTTATAGTCGGGACTGGCCTTTACCTGGAAGTTGGCATGACCCTCACCGCATTACCGGCAGCGGCCGCACCCAGCGCCGCTCCGATCGAACTGGTTTGCCCCGCCGGCAGCCTGCCCGCCCTTAAGGGCGCGGTCGACAACGGCGCCGACTGCGTCTACCTCGGCTTTCGCGACGCCACCAACGCGCGCAATTTCGCCGGCCTGAATTTCGACGATGCGCAGATCGCGCAAGGCATCGCCTACGCGCACGCCAGGCGGCGCAAGGTGCTGCTGGCGCTGAACACCTATCCGCAAGCGCACAACTGGAAGACCTGGCGCGAGGCGGTCGACCGCGCCGCCGGCGCCGGCATTGACGCCCTGATCCTGGCCGATCCCGCGCTGATGGCGTATGCCGCCGAGCGGCATCCCGGCCTGCGGCTGCACCTGTCGGTGCAGGGCTCGGCCACCAACTACGAGGCGATCAACTTCTACCACAGGCAGTTCGGCATCCAGCGCGCCGTGCTGCCGCGCGTCCTGTCGATGACGCAGGTGGGGCAGCTGGTCGGCCACACGCCGGTGGAAATCGAAGTGTTCGGATTCGGCAGCCTGTGCGTGATGGCCGAGGGGCGCTGCGCCTTGTCCTCATACGCCACCGGCGAATCGCCCAACACGCACGGGGTCTGTTCGCCGGCCAGGGCGGTGCGCTGGGAGCAGGCCCCCAGGGGATTGGAAGCGCGCCTTTCGGGTGTGCTGATCGACCGCTACGCCGAAGGCGAGAATGCCAGCTACCCGACCCTCTGCAAGGGGCGGTTCGAGGTGGAAGGCGAGGAGTATTACGCGATCGAGGAGCCGGCCAGCCTGAATACGATCGAGCTGCTGCCTCAGCTGATAAAGCTGGGCGTGCGCGCAGTGAAGATCGAAGGGCGGCAGCGCAGCCCGGCGTACGTGGCCCAGGTCACCCGTGTGTGGCGCGAGGCGATCGACCTGTACCGCGACAACCCGCAGCGCTACTCGGTGCGCCCCGGCTGGATGGACGCGCTCGACAAAGTGGCGGAGGGGCAGCAGCACACGCTGGGCGCCTACCACCGCAAATGGAAATAACCGGAACAACCACACCATGATCAAGCTTTCCCTCGGTCCCGTGCTGACCTACTGGTCGCGCGAGACGCTGTTCGAGTTCTACCAGATGGTCGCGCAAAGCGCGGTCGACATCGTGTATCTCGGCGAAACCGTGTGTTCGCGCCGCCACGAAATGCGGCTGGACGACTGGCTCGACGTGGCCGACCTGATGGCCGCCAGCGGCAAGGAAGCCGTGCTTTCGACCCAGGCCCTGATCGAGTCGAACAGCGAGCTGGGCGCATTGCGCAAGCTGGTCGCCAACGGCCGTTTCGGGGTCGAGGCGAACGACGTGGGGGCGGTGCACTGCCTCGACGGCGCGCCCTACGTGGCAGGCCCCCACCTGAACATCTACAACCCGCCGGCGCTGGCCACCTACGCGGGCGTCGGCGCGCGCCGCTGGGTGATGCCACTGGAACTGGGCCGCGCGCAGCTGCTGGGAATCCTGGAGCAGCGCCCGGCCGGGATGGAGACCGAAGTGTTCGCGTTCGGCCGCATGCCGCTCGCGTTCTCGGCGCGCTGCTTCACCGCGCGCAAGCTCAACCTGCCGAAGGACGATTGCCGCTTCTCCTGCCTGGAGCATCCGGACGGGCTGCTGCTCAATACCCGCGAGGGCCAGCCGTTCCTGGTGCTGAACGGGATCCAGACCCAGTCGGCGTCGGTGCACAACCTGGTCGGCGAACTGGCGGACATGCAGGCGATCGGCGTCGACGTCGCGCGCATCAGCCCGCAGTCGTCGGGCACCGCCGACATCATCGCCGCGTTCGACGCCGCGCGGCGCGGCGCGATCGACGCTGGCGAGGCGAATTGCAGGATCGCCCCGCACCTGGTCGGCGCGGAATGCGACGGCTACTGGTTCGGCGAGCCGGGCATCGCCTTGCGCGGGACCGCCAGGGAGGCGGCGTGACAACGCCGGCCGCATCGGTGACCATCCCCGCCGGCCTGGCCGGGGTGCTGGCGCGCCTGCCGGCGTATCCGGGTTCGTGGCTGTTCGCGCGGGCGCTGAACCTGGCGCTGGCGCGCCACCTGCCACGCGACGTGCGCGGGGCGCTGGAAGGCCGGGCGCTGCGCCTCGCGGTGAGCGACGCGCGGGTCGAATTCGACTTCATGTGGCGCGGGGAAGGTTTTGTCGCCGGCGCGAAAGGCGCGCAGCCGGAGCTGGTGATCCGCGCCTCGGCGCACGACCTGCTGCGCCTTGCGCGGCGCGAGGAAGACCCCGATACCCTGTTCTTCAGCCGCCGGCTGGCACTGGAAGGCGACACCGAGCTTGGCCTGCTGTTCAAGAATACGCTCGATGCGCTGGACATGTCGGTGTTCGAGCTGGCCGCCGCGCTGCGCCCCCGGCGCGCCGGCACCGACTGAGGCGCGGGGGCATCGTGGCGAGCGACGACAAGGCACTGCCGTTGGTGTATTCCTGTTCCGGCTGTTCCAGTGCGGCGCAGCTGGCCAACCACGTAGCGCTCAGGCTGGACCGGATGCTGGCCGCGGAGATGAGCTGCATCGCCGGGGTGGGCGGCGACGTCGCGCCGCTGGTCCGGCTGGCGCGATCCGGGCGCCGCATCCTCGCCATCGACGGCTGCGCGATGGCCTGCGCGCGGCAGTGCCTTGCGCGGCACGGCGTCACGCCGGACCATCACCTGCAGCTGGGGGAACTCGGGGTGCGCAAGCGCCGGCACGAGGACTTCGACGCGTCGCAGGCCGGGCCCGCCGTGGCGGCGGCACTGGACCTGCTGGGCGAGAACCTACCGGCGCCGCAACCGGCCCCGGAATGACGGCCCGGGCCCTCAGGCCTCGCGGCGGATGTTGGCAAGGATGTCGGCGATGGCGCCCGGGTCGACCGGCTTGACGAAGAAGTAGTCGAACCCCGCTTCGACCGCGAGCTCCTTGTCGGCCTGTTGCCCGTAGCCGGTGATCGCCGCCAGCAGCGCATGGCGGCTCGCTTCCAGCGAGCGCAGGCGGCGCGCCAGCTCGTTGCCGTCCATCCCGGGCAGGCCGATGTCGAGCAGGAAGGCGTCGAACGGCTGCTGGCCCGCCAGCTCCAGCGCACCGAGGGCCTCGTTGCGCACCGTGACCGCGTGGCCGCAGGCCTCCAGGTACATCGCCAGCATCTGCGCGGCGTCGGCGTTGTCGTCCACCAGCAGCACGCGGCGCCCGCCGCGGTCCTCGCGCACGGCCGGCGCGCCATGGCCGGGGGAGGGCGCGGGCCGCTCCGGATGGGCGGCCGGCAGGCGCACCACAAACTCGCTGCCGAGCCCGATGCCGGCGCTGGTCGCCGCCACCGTCCCGCCGTGCAGTTCGACCAGGCTGCGCACCAGCGCCAGGCCGATGCCAAGGCCGCCCTGGGTGCGGTCGGGCGTGCGCTCGGCCTGCGAAAACAGTTCGAACACATGCGGCAGCAGCTCCGGCGCCATGCCCATCCCGGTGTCGGCCACCCGCAGCACCACCTGGCGCGGATGCGCCTCCAGCGTCACCTTGATGGTGCCGCCTTCGGGCGTGTACTTGGCGGCGTTGTTCAGCAGGTTGGCCAGCACCTGCACCAGGCGCTTGTAGTCCCCCTCGACGCAGGCCTCGCCGGACGGCGTCTCGACCGAGCAGCGGTGCTGGCGCGCCTCGATCAGAGGGCGCACCTGCTCCACCGCGTCGGCCACGATGTCCTTCATGTCGACGAAGCCGGACTCCAGTCCCACCATGCCGCTGGTCACGCGCGACACGTCGAGCAGGTCGTCCACCAGGCCCGTCATGTGGCGCACCTGGCGCGAGATAATGTCGGCGGTGGTGGCGACGCGCTCGGCCGGCACGCCCTTCAGCTTGAGCAGTTCGGCTGCCGCGCTGATCGGCGCCAGCGGGTTGCGCAGTTCGTGCGCCAGCATCGCCAGGAACTGGTCCTTGCGCACGTCGGCCAGCATCAGCGCTTCGGCCGCCTGCACCCGTTCGATCGCGGCCCACATGCGCCCGGCCGCATCCTCGGCCAGCGCGATTTCGTCCGGCAGCCATGCGCGCGGCTTGTCCGAGTGGATGAACAGGGAGCCGATCAGCGAGCCGTTGCGCGTGTACGGCACGACGATCGCGGCGTAGGTGCCGATCCGCTCGAACATCTGCCAGGTCTCGGGCGCCGAAGTGCGCGGATCGTGCTCCATGTCGCCGCTGACCCAGGGCATGCCGGCTTCGAGCGAGGCCAGGTCGTCCACCGCGAAGGCGTCCGGCGGGCAGGACCCGAGCAGCTCGATGGCGTCGCCCTCGGTGTAGTTGGAGTGGTAGCTGATGGTGCGGCGTTCGATGTCGTAGTCGCCGCACACCACGCGCGCCACGCCGAGGTGGCGTCCGACCAGCTCCGCGGTGGTGAGGAAGATCTCCGCGCTGTCCGACAGGGCGCGCAGGCGGTCGGTCAGCTTCAGCTGGAACGACTGGCCCGCTTCGGCGCGCTCCAGTTCGATCTGGGTGCGCATGCGCGCGGTCACGTCGACCGTGACGCCGCGCATCGAGAACGGTTCGCCGCGCGCGTCCCGGAACACCTTGCCGCGCACATCCAGCCAGCTCAGCTCCCCGTTGTCCGGGCGCCGGTAGGTGATCACTTCCTGGTAGCTGCCCTTGCCTTCGAGCGCCTGCGCGTAGGCGCGGTTCAGGCGCGCCAGGTCCGGTTCCGGGACCGATTTCCAGACGTCGGCGATCCGCTTCACCTGGGTGCCGAGGATCTCCGGGGCGTTGGCCGAGAAGCTGGCATTGCCGCTGCCCAGCTCCCATTCCCACACCAGCATGCGCGCCGCGTTCATGCCGTCGCGCAGGCGTTCCTCGGCGCGCGCGCGTTCCTGCGCCGTGGTGGCGCGCTCGACCGCGTTGCAGACGCGTTCCGAAACTTCCTGCAGTAGCGTGATCTCGTCCTCGGTCCAGGTGCGCGGCTTGCTGTCGAACGCCAGCAGTGCGCTGGTGCGCGCGCCCGGTTCGCCGGCCGGCACCGCGACCATGCCGCCCACGCCTTCGCTGCGCCATGCCGGATCGTGCACCGCGCTCGACAGGACCACGATCCGGTCGAGGTGCAGGTGCTGGCGGTACTCGGCGCGCGACAGGCGCATGTGCGCAGCCAGCATCGAGGTGGCGGCGTCGATCACGTCGCGCGCGTTCTCGAGCGGGCGCAGGCGGTCGGCCAGCTGCAGCTGGAATTCGCGCCGGCGCTGGATGTTCAGGCGCGCGGTGGTTTCGACGATCGCGCAGAACGCGCCGCCGACGCTGCCGTCGTCCAGCCTCAGCGGCGAGTAGGAGAGGGTGAAGGTGCTTTCGTAGTCGCCGTCCTTGCGGTGGAAGCTGCGGCGCACATCCTCGCCCAGCGTCGATTCGCCGGCGAAGGTGCGCTCCAGCAGCGGCCCGACCTGCGGCCACAGTTCCGGCCACACCTGCCGGATCGGCTGGCCGAGCGCGGCGGGGTGGCGTTCGCCCAGCAGGCCGGAATAGGCCTCGTTGTAGAAGAAGCTGCGCTGCGCTCCCCAGGCGACGAACATCGGGAAGCGCGAGGAAAGGATCAGCGAGACCGCGTGCCGCAGGGGCGCCGGCCAGGCCCGGGTCGGGCCGAGCCCGGTGGCCGCCCAGTCGACGCGGCGGGCGTGCTCACGCACTTCCCCCGCGCCGTCGAACAGGGCGTCGTGGCTGGCTGTGCTGTCCGGCGTCAGCACGCGCAGGTCTTACGGTTCTTGCGGCGCGAGGCGCGCTTCGAGTTCCGCGATGCGAAGTTCCAGGGCATCGAGCTTGGCGCGGGTCTTGGACAGGACCTGCGCCTGGATGTCGAATTCCTCGCGCGTGACCAGGTCGAGCTTGGAGAAGCCCTGCGTGATCATTGCCTTGACGTTCTTTTCGATGTCCTTGGCGGGCGAGTTCTCGATCACCTGGTTGATCTTGCCCTGCAGGTCGTTGAAGAAGCTGTTCATGTCCATGTCTTTCCTTTCGGCCGCACTGTCTGAGTGCAGCGGGGCCTTCATTTGGTGCACTGCAGCGAGCGGTCCAGGGGCGTAGCACGCTCCGTTTGGGGTGGCACGACTCGTGCTAACACAAGTTATGGATGCTATCGCATGCCAGACATGATTGTAATCAAAACTCAAGGAGAGGTGATGAACACGATGTTGCTCCGTACGCTCACAATGGGAATGCTTGTCTCGGCACTCTGCTCCACGGCCACTGCGGCCGACGAAACCCCGGCGCTGCAAGCCAGCTACAACGCTGCGCTGACCACCGATTACCGCTACCGCGGCCTTTCGCAAACCCGGCTGCGCCCGGCCCTGCAGGGCGGCGCCGACCTGGTGCACAACCCGTCCGGCCTGTACGTTGGCACCTGGCTCTCCACCATCCGCTGGATCAGGGACGGCGGCGGCGACAGCCGGGTCGAGATGGATGTCTACGCCGGCAAGCGCGGCACCATCGGCGAGTTCAGCTACGACGTCGGCCTGCTGGCCTATATCTATCCGGGCAGCGAACTGGCGACCAACCCGAACACCCGCGAAGTCTACGTGCAGGGCGGCTACGGCCCGGCTTACGTCAAGTATTCGCATGCCTACAGCAACCTGTTCGGCACGCCGGACAGCAAGCACAGCGGCTATCTCGACATCGGCGCCAATGTGCCGCTGCGCGAGGGCCTGGTGCTCAACCTGCACGCCGGGCGCCAGCGCGTCGACGGACACGGCGAGCTCAGCTACAACGACTACCGTGTCGGCCTCACCAAGACCTTTGGCACGCTGGCGGTGTCGATGGCCGTGGTGGGCACCAACACCCATGCCTACGTCGCCCCCGGCGGCCGCAACCTCGGCAAGACCGGCCTGGTCCTGACCGCCATCAAAACCTTCTGAGAGGAGCCGCTGCATGAAACTGATTACCGCAATCATCAAGCCGTTCAAACTGGACGAGGTGCGGGAGGCCCTGTCGGACATCAACGTCCAGGGGATCACGGTGACCGAAGTGAAGGGTTTCGGGCGGCAGAAGGGGCACACCGAGCTGTACCGGGGCGCCGAATACATCGTCGATTTCCTGCCGAAGACCAAGATCGAGGCGGCGGTCGACGATGCGCTGGCCGACCTGGCGATCGAAACCATCGAGAAGGCCGCGCGCACCGGCAAGATTGGTGACGGCAAGATTTTTGTGACCAACCTCGAGCAGGTGGTGCGGATCCGCACCGGCGAGACCGGCAACGACGCACTGTGAGGAGAGCAGCAATGACACCAACCATCATCAGGTGGCTCCGCGCCATCGCCGTCACGGCCGCCAGCGCCGTCATCCTGTCGGGCGCGCCGCCCGCTTTCGCGCAGGACGCGGCCCCGGCTGCAACCGGGACCGTAGCCGCGGCGCCGGCCGGCCTGGCCCCTCCCGTCGCACCGCTTGCGGCACCACCGGAGGCACCGGCCGCCAGCGCTCCCACGCCACAGAAGGGCGACACCGCCTGGATGTTCGTCTCCACGCTGCTCGTGATCATGATGGCGATACCGGGGCTGGCGCTGTTCTACGGCGGCCTGGTGCGCTCCAAGAACATGGTCTCGGTCCTGCTGCAGGTGCTGACCATCTTCTCCCTGGTGATGGTGCTGTGGTTCGTGTACGGCTATTCGCTGGCGTTCACCGCGGGCTCGCCCTTCATCGGCTCGTTCGACCGCGTATTCCTGTCGGGCATCTGGAACCCGGCGGCGGGCGCGTTCAGCTACGCCGCCACCTTCAGCAAGGGCATCGTGATCCCGGAGTTCATCTTCGTCGCATTCCAGGGCGCGTTCGCCGCCATCACCTGCGGGCTGATCGTCGGCGCGTTCGCGGAACGGGCGCGCTTTTCCGCCGTGCTGCTGTTCACGGTGCTGTGGTTCACCTTCGGCTACCTGCCGGTGGCGCACATGGTGTGGTTCTGGGCCGGTCCGGACGCGATCAGCGATGCGGCGACGCTCGCTTCCACCACCGAGGGCGCCGGCTGGCTGTGGCAGATGGGCGCGCTGGACTTCGCCGGCGGCACCGTGGTGCACATCAACGCCGCGGTGGCGGGACTGGTCGGCTCGATCGTGATCGGCAAGCGCATCGGCTACGGGCGCGAATCGATGGCGCCGCATTCGCTGGCCCTGACCATGGTCGGCGCCTCGCTGCTGTGGGTCGGCTGGTTCGGCTTCAATGCCGGGTCCGCGCTGGAAGCCAACGACATCGCGGCGCTGGCGTTCATCAATACCTTGCTGGCGACCGCGGCGGCGACGGTGTCATGGGTGCTGGGCGAGTGGGTCGCCAAAGGCAAGCCATCGCTGCTGGGCGCAGCCTCGGGCGCGGTGGCCGGACTGGTGGCGATCACGCCGGCCTGCGGCTTCGTCGGTCCGATGGGCGCGCTGGTGATCGGCTTCGTCGGCGGCCTGGCCTGCCTGTGGGGCGTGAACGGCCTGAAGCGCATGATCGGGGCCGACGATTCGCTCGACGTGTTTGGCGTGCATGGCGTGGGCGGCATCGTCGGCGCGCTGCTGACCGGCGTGTTCGCGGCGCCGCAGCTGGGCGGGCAGGGGATCTTCGATTACGTGGCCAACAAGGCGGCGGCGGAGTACTCGATCGCCGGACAGCTGCTGATCCAGGCCAAGGCGATCGGCGTGACCATCCTGTGGTCGGCCCTGGTGGCGTTCATCGCGTACAAGGTGGCGGACCTGCTGCTGGGACTGCGCGTGCCGGAAGAGGAGGAGCGGGAAGGGCTGGACATCACCAGTCATGGCGAGTCGGCGTATCACTCCTGAGTTGGCCGCGTCATCCCCGCGCAAGCGGGGACCCATGCTGAATGCGCGGAGCGGAAGGGTCCTGGCCGCGGTGATTCAGCATGGGTTCCCGCTTGCGCGGGAATGACAGGGTGGGGTTCAGTCGAAGTCGAACAGTTCGCCCAGGAAGCCTTCGCGCTTCTTTTTCTTGTGGTAGCCGTGCTGCGGGTGCGGGTAGCCCTGCTGGTGCTGCGGCGCCTGGTGCTGGGCCTGCTGGTGCTGCGGATAGCCGGGCTGCGGCGTGTGTCCCCAGCCGGTCCCCGGTGCGCCCGCCTGCGGGGCGGCTGCCGGCTGCCCCATCGAGCGTTCGATGATCTTGTCCAGCTCCCCACGGTCCAGCCACACGCCGCGGCAGTTGGGGCAATAGTCGATCTCGATGCCCTGGCGGTCGGACATCAGAAGCTGCACGTTCTTGCAGACTGGGCATTCCATTGGTTTTCTCCTTGCTGGTGCGGGGCCGGCAGGCGCCGGCGTTGCCATTCATTCTAGCCGCTGGCGCGGTCCGCTGCCGGCGGGGACGAACATGGTCGTCCTGGCAACCGGCTGGTATCATGCCCATTTGGGCACGAGAACGCCGCATTTTATTGCCGAGGCCTTTTAATCGATCAAACCGGCCCGATATGTGTGTTTGATAACTGAACAAGATTCAAAAGGACGCAACTGAATGGTTCCCCATCTCGCCACGGCCCTGAATGGCCCGTTGCTCGACCTGGAAAAGAAGATCCTCGAAGCCACCCCCGCGATCGAGCGCTGGTTCCGCCTCGAGTGGCAGGAACACACCCCGCCGTTTTACGCGTCGGTGGACCTGCGCAATGCCGGCTTCAAGCTGGCCCCGGTGGACACCAACCTGTTCCCGGGCGGCTTCCACCACCTTGCCACCGAGATGCTGCCGCTGGCGGTGCAGGCGGCGATGGCGGCGATCGACAAATACTGCCCCGACGCACGCAACCTGCTGGTGATCCCGGAAACCCGCCCCTGTGGCGCCTCCTACCTGCAGAACCTGGCGCGCCTGATGCAGATCTTCCGCCAGACCGGCCTGCACGTGCGCTTCGGCTCGCTGGATCCGGAAATCACGCAGCCGACGCCGCTGGCGCTGCCCGACGGGAACATGCTGGTGGTCGAGCCGCTGGTGCGCTCGGCCAACGGCCGCCGCCTCGGCCTGGCTGATTTCGACCCGTGCACGATCCTGCTGAACAACGACCTGTCCGAGGGCATTCCGTCAATCCTCGAGAACTTGCACGAACAGGCGCTGCTGCCGCCGCTGCATGCCGGCTGGGCCCTGCGCCGCAAGAGCCAGCATTTCAAGGCCTACGACGAGGTGGCCAAGAAGTTCGGCAAGCTGATCGACGTCGACCCGTGGCTGATCAATCCTTTCCACGCACAGTGTTCCGGGGTCAACCTGGAGGAGAACGACGGCGTCGAGTGCCTGGCCGACAACGTCACCCAGGTGCTGGCCAAGATCAAGAAGAAGTACAAGGAATACGGCATGCGCGAGCTCAAGCCGTTCGTGATCGTCAAGCCGGACGCGGGCACCTGCGGCACCGGCATCTGGACCATCCGCGACGCCAGCGAGATCCGCGACATGGCCGCGCGCCGCGCCGCGATGCCGCGCCTGAAGGGCGGCGCCACGGTCACCGAGATGATCGTGCAGGAAGGCGTGCCGACCTTCGAGACCGTGCAGGATGCGGTGGCCGAGCCGGTGGTGTACATGATCGACCGCTACGTGGTGGGCGGCTTCTACCGCATCCACGCCGAAAAGGGCGTGGACCAGAACCTGAACGCGCCCGGTTCGCAGTTCGTGCCGCTGGCGTTCGCGCAGCAGCACGCGGTGCCGGACCTGAAGGCCAAGCCGGGAACGGCGGCGCCGAACCGCTTCTACGTGTACGGCGTGGTGGCGCGCCTGGGCCTGCTGGCGGCCTCGCTCGAGCTCGAGCGCACCGACCCGAACCCAGAGGTGTATTGAAGGGAAGGGGACTGTCCCCGCAGGGGACTGTCCCCCGGTGTTTGATCGCGCCCCGGTATTCTCGAACACCCGGGGACGGTCCCCTGCGGGGACAGTCCCCACCTCCCGACGGCTCGTCGGCGGGCTCTGGCATTTCCGGCTAAAATCAGGGGACTCAAGATACCGGAACCGCCCATGAAAATCGCCTTCCTTGCCGATCCGCTCGAAGGATTCAAGACCTACAAGGATTCCACCTTCGCGATGATGCGCGAAGCCGCGCGCCGCGGACACGAGCTGTACGCGTTCGAGCAGGGCGACATGGGGCTGGCCGACGGCGTGGTCAACGCGCGCTGCACCCGCGTCACGCTGACCGGCGAGGCCGACGACTGGTTCCGCGCCACGCCCAAGGAAGACACCGACCTGGCCGGCTTCGACGCCATCCTGGTGCGCAAGGACCCGCCCTTCGACATGGAGTACGTGTACGCCACCTACCTGCTGGAGCTGGCCGAGCAGCAGGGTGCGCGCGTATTCAACAAACCCGAGGCGATCCGCAGCCACAACGAAAAGCTGTCGATCGCCCGCTTCGCCCAGTTCACCTCGCCGACCCTGGTCACCTCCGACGGCACCCGCCTGCGCGAATTCCACGCCGAGCATGGCGACGTGATCTTCAAGCCGCTGGACGGCATGGGCGGCGCCGGCATCTTCCGGGTGCGCGCCGACGGCATGAACCTGGGCGCCGTGATCGAAATGCTGACCGACCTGGGCCGGCGCACCATCATGGCCCAGAAATACATCCCCGAGATCGTCAAGGGCGACAAGCGCATCCTGGTCATCGGCGGCAAGCCGGTGCCGTTCGCGCTGGCCCGCATCCCCCAGGCCGGCGAAGTGCGTGGCAACCTGGCCGCCGGCGGCATGGGCGTGGCCCAGCCCCTGGGAGGGCGCGACCGCGAGATTGCCGAGGCCCTGGGACCGGTTCTGGCCTCCCGTGGCCTGTTGCTGGTAGGATTAGACGTTATTGGCGATTTCCTGACCGAAGTGAACGTAACCAGCCCCACCTGCTTCCAGGAGATTTTTGACCAGACGGGCTTCGACGTCGCCGCGATGTTCATCGACGCGCTCGAGGCGCAGCTGAACGGATAAACCATGGTTGGCATCCTATTAATGACGCACGCTCCGCTCGGACAGGCTTTCGTGTCCGCGGTGGAGCACGTGTTCCGCTCCCCGACCGAACACTTCGAGGCGATCGACGTGGAGCCGGACCAGGACCTGGGCGAAGTACACAAGCTGGCCACGGAGGCGATTCACCGGGTCGACGACGGCGACGGCGTGCTGGTCATCACCGACATCAAGGGCGGCACGCCGGCCAACTGCTGCGACTCGCTGGCCAACGCCGGGCACGTGGAGATCATCGCCGGCATCAGCCTGCCGATGCTGCTGCGCGCGATCACCTACCGGCGCGACTCGCTCGACGTGGTGGTGGAGATGGCGCTGGCGGGAGGCCATAACGGCGCGGTGAAGGTGGACAAGCGCACGCGCGTGGCCTGACCCCCAGACAAAAAATTACAGTGTGAGACCGACGACAAGATGATTCAGCAAGAAATCGAAATAACCAACAAGCTCGGCCTGCACGCACGCGCCTCCGCCAAATTCACCCAGCTCGCCGCCCGTTTCAAGAGCGACGTCTTCCTGACCCGTAATGCCCGCCGCATCAACGGCAAGTCGATCATGGGCGTGATGATGCTGGCGGCCGGCAAAGGCGCCAAGGTCACGCTGGAAGCCGACGGCGCCGACGAGCAGGACGCCGTCGCTGCGCTCGCCGCGCTCATCAACGACAAGTTCGGCGAAGGCGAGTAAATGCCGCTGGACTTCGCACCTATGTCTTCGTTCACACTCCACGGCATTCCCGTTTCGCGCGGTATCGCGATCGGCCGCGCGCACATCCTGACGCCCGCGGCGCTGGACGTGCGCCACTACCTGGTGCCGGAGGAGCAGGTCGAAGCCGAGGTGTCGCGCCTGCAGGCCGCGCTGGCGACGGTGCACAAGGAACTACAGACGCTGTGGACCGAATTGCCGAAGGACGCCCCGACCGAGCTGGGCGCCTTCATCGACGTGCACGTCCTGATCCTGTCCGACCCGTTGATCTCGGAAGCGCCGCTGGACATCATCCGCTCACGCCACTACAACGCCGAGTGGGCGCTGGTAACCCAGATCGACGAGCTGTCGGCGCAGTTCGACGAAATCGAAGATCCCTACCTGCGCGAGCGCAAGGCCGACATCCAGCAGGTCGCTGAGCGCGTGCTCAAGGTCCTGCTGGGCACCGCCCAGATCAAGCCGACGCAGGCGGTGCTGTCGGAGGAATTCCAGCCGCAGATGATCGTGGTCGCGCACGACATCTCGCCGGCCGACATGCTTCAGTTCCGCGACGGCTCCTTCATCGGCTTCGTTACCGACGTCGGCGGCCAGAACTCGCACACCGCGATCGTCGCCCGTTCGCTCGACATCCCGGCGGCGGTCGGCATGTCGCAGGCTTCGCGCCTGATCGAGCAGGACGACTGGGTGATCATCGACGGCGACGCCGGCGTGGTGATCGCCAACCCGAGCGCGCTGGTGCTCGAACAGTACCGCGCGCGCCAGGCAATCCAGCTCAAGGCACGCAAGAAGCTGCTCAAGCTGAAGAAGACCCCGGCCATCACCAAGGACGGCACCGCGATCACGCTGCTGGCCAACATCGAACTGCCCGACGACTGTGCGGGTGCGCTCGAATCCGGCGCCCAGGGCGTCGGCCTGTTCCGCTCCGAGTTCCTTTTCATGGGCCACGGCCACCACATGCCGACCGAGGACGAGCAGTTCGAGCAGTACAAGCGCGCCGTGGTGGCGATGAAGGGGCGCCCGGTCACCATCCGCACGCTCGACATCGGCGCCGACAAGCCGCTCGACCAGATGGAGCACAACGCGCTCAACCCAGCGCTGGGCCTGCGCGCGATCCGCTACTGCCTGGCCGAGCCGCAGATTTTCCTGACCCAGCTGCGCGCGATCCTGCGCGCCTCCGCCTTCGGCAAGGTGCGTATCCTGATCCCGATGCTGGCGCATGCGTTCGAAATCGACCAGTCCCTGGCCATGATCGCCCAGGCCAAGGCCCAGTTGCGCGAATCCGGCGTCAAGTTCGACCCGGACTGCGACGTAGGCGCCATGATCGAGATCCCGGCCGCCGCGCTGTCGCTGCCGATGTTCCTCAATCGCCTCGACTTCCTGTCGATCGGCACCAATGACCTGATCCAGTACACGCTGGCGATCGACCGCGTCGACTACGAGGTCGCTCACCTGTACAACCCGCTACACCCGGCGGTACTGCACCTGATCGCGATGACCATCGAGGCCGGCCACAAGGCTGGCAAGGACGTGGCGGTGTGCGGCGAGATGGCGGGCGACGTCAAGCTGACGCGCCTGCTGCTGGGCATGGGGCTGCGCGAATTCTCGATGCACCCGGCCCAGCTGCTGGCGGTGAAGCAGGAAATCCTCAACAGCGACATCAACGCACTGACTTCCAAGACCCGCCGGATCCTGCGCGCGATGGAGCCGGCGGCGATCAGCGAGGCAGTAGAACAACTCCAGGCGCTGTAAGGCGCCGTTTCAAGAAAGACCCATGTCATCCATTGGAATCGTCACGCCGCAATCGATGCATTTTGCGGAACCGCTGGCGCTGCAAAGCGGCGCGAGCATCGCCGGCTATACGCTCATGTACGAGACCTACGGGACGCTCAACGCGGACCGCTCGAATGCCGTGCTGGTGTGCCACGCGCTCAACGCCTCGCACCACGTGGCCGGCGTGTACAAAGACAATCCGAAAAACGTGGGCTGGTGGGACAACATGGTCGGGCCGGGCAAGCCTCTCGACACCGACCGCTTCTTCGTCATCGGCGTGAACAACCTGGGCTCCTGCTTCGGCTCGACCGGGCCGATGCACGAGAACCCGGCCACCGGCAAGCCTTACGGCGCTTCGTTCCCGGTGGTGACGGTGGAGGACTGGGTGGCGGCGCAGGCGCTGCTGGCTGACCGCCTCGGCATCGAACAGTTCGCGGCGGTGATGGGCGGCTCGCTCGGCGGCATGCAGGCGCTGGCATGGAGCATCCTGTACCCGGACCGGCTGCGCCACTGCATGGTGATCGCATCGACGCCCAAGCTGTCGGCGCAGAACATCGCCTTCAACGACGTGGCGCGCCAGGCGATCCTGACCGACCCCGATTTCCATAACGGCGACTTCTACGCGCACGGCGTTGTGCCGCGGCGCGGCCTGCGCGTGGCGCGCATGATCGGCCACATCACCTACCTGTCGAACGACGACATGGCGGAAAAGTTCGGCCGCAAGCTGCGCAGCGCCGCCGAATCGAACGAGTACAAGTTCGACTTCGGCGTGGATTTCGAGATCGAATCCTACCTGCGCTACCAGGGCGACAAGTTCTCGGAATACTTCGACGCCAATACCTACCTCCTGATCACCAAGGCACTCGACTACTTCGACCCGGCGCGCGAGCACGGTGGCGACCTGGCCAAGGCGCTGGCGAACACCAAGGCGAAATTCATGCTCGCCTCGTTCACTACCGACTGGCGCTTCTCGCCCGAGCGCAGCCGCGAGATCGTCGAAGCTCTGATCAGCAATCGGCGCCGCGTGACCTACGCCGAAATCGACGCGCCGCACGGCCACGACGCCTTCCTGCTGGAGGACCCGCGCTACATGAATATGGTCCGCGCCTACTACGAGCGGATCTGGGGGGGGCTGTGATGAAATTCGAAGAACTCGCCTCCGTGCGTCCCGACCTGGCGCTCATTGCGCACTGGGTCCCCAACAAGGCGCACGTGCTGGACGTCGGCTGCGGCGACGGCGCGATGCTCGATTACCTCCAGTCGGGCAAGCAGTGCACCGGCTACGGCATCGAGCTGGCCGACGAACAGGTCCTGCAAAGCACCGCGCGTGGCGTCAGCGTGATCCAGCACGACATCGAGCAGGGCCTCGGGCTGTTCGCCGACAATTCCTTCGACACGGTGCTGTGCCTGTCCGCGCTGCAGATGATGCAGCACGTCGAGGCGCTGCTGCGCGACATCGTGCGCGTCGGCGGGGAGGCGATCGTCTCATTCCCGAATTTCGCGTACTGGCCGCACCGGATGGCGCTGGCGCGCGGCCGCATGCCGGTCTCCAAGCTGCTGCCTTACCAGTGGTTCGACACCCCCAACGTCCGCTACGCCACGATCTACGACTTCGAAGACCTGGCGCGCGCCTGCGGGCTCGAGGTGCTGGACCGGGTCGCGCTGGTCGAAGGCAAGGTGGTGCGCTTCCTGCCCAACCTGCGCGGCAGCCTTGCGGTGTTCCGCCTGCGTAAGCTGGCGGCTGTGGCGCCGCACCGGCACACCGAGGGGCGCTGACGCGCCGGCACTTGTGTACGGTGGCAAACGGAAGCGATAGCGCGGCAGGCGTATGCTTGCAGCGACGCAATCATGGAGGTCACGATGAGAATCATCAAACAATTCACGGCACTGCTGGCGCTGTCCCTGTGCATCGGCGTCGCGCCGGCGCAGCAGCGCGCCCAGGACCAGCAGGTCCAGGACGGCATCGCGGTCAAGCCGCTGTCGCGCGCGCGGGTGCTGATCTCGGCCGAGCAGGTCGAGGCGCAGTCGTCCCAGCAGTACCTGTCGATGCTGACGCAGGCGCGCGACCAGGGAGCGCTGTTCCCGAACA